>JAPKZQ010000045.1 GCA_026393675.1 Acidobacteriota bacterium
CTCCTGTACGAACGTCCCCACCGACTCGATGGCGCGGCGCAGGACCGACTCGGTGGAGACCTGCGCGAACTGCAGCTCGATCTTCCCGGTCTCGAGCCGCTCCAGATCGAGGATGTCGTTGATGAGCGCGATCAGCCGAACGGCGTTGCGCTCGGCGATGGCCACGACCTCGACAACTTCGTCGGACAGCGCGCCAACCGCGCCCGAGGCCAGCAGGCCGAGCGACCCTCTGATCGACGTGAGCGGTGTCCGCAACTCGTGGCTCACCGTTGAGAGGAACCCCTGCTTGAGCCGCTCGACTTCCTTGAGCCGCTCGACCGTCTGCTCCGCCACGGACTTGGCGCTCTCCAGTTCGACGTTTTTCTCCTGAAGCATCTGCTCGATGTGTTTGCGCTCCGTGACGTCGCGCGCTGCGGCGAACACGCCCTGCAGCCTCCTGTTCCGGTCGTAGAAGGTGGTCGCATTGTAGGACACCACCGTGGTCTTGCCGTCCCTGGCGCGCGCGGTGAGCTCATAGTTGGTGACCTTCTTTTCGCTCAGCACCAGCTTGATGGCCGCCTCGGCCCGCTCCGGATCGGTAAAGTGCTTCTTGAACGGCGCGCCGATCAGCTCGTCGCGCGTGCACCCGGTGAGCGCCTCCATCTGTTTGTTGACGTCGGTGATGATACCGGCCGGATCGGTGGTCATGATCGCGTCGATGTTGGACTCGATGAGCGAGCGCGTGTAGAACTGCTGGTCGCGCAACCGCTGATCGAGCAGCTTCTGCTCGGCTTCGACCTGCTTGCGCGCGGTTGCTTCGGTCTCCCTCCGAACGAGCTTCTCGCGGATACGGCGGTTCTCATCCTCGAAGTGTTTGCGGCGGAGCTGAGCGCGCAAGCGGGCCTTGAGAACGTCGAAGTCGGCGGACTTGGCAATGTAGTCGTCGGCGCCGGCGTTGATGCCTTCGATCATCGCATGCCGATCGTCGCGCGCCGTGAGCATCACGAGGGGGATGTCGCGCCATTCGGCTCGCTGTTTGATGCGCCTGCACGTGTCCTGGCCGGACAATCCAGGCATGATGAGGTCGAGCAGAATGCAGTCCACCGGCTGAGCCGCGAGGAGTTCCAGCGCCTCCTCTCCGGACGCTGCCAGGACCACATCGTAACCTTCCTGGCGAAGCTGGCTTCCGAGCTCCTGAAGGTAGGTGATGCTGTCGTCGACGGCGAGCAGGCGGTTGGGGCCGAGGAGGCTCGGGCTCGTCTCGCCACCGGTAGCAATCGCGTCCGCTTGCGTGAGCGTCCGCGCCCGCGCAACGACCTGTCCGAGGTCGTAGGGTTTGCCGATATACTCTTCGGCGCCCGCGCCCATCCCTCGGACGCGGTTCTTGACCTCGGCCTCGGTGGAAAGCAGCAGCACCGGGATTTGGGCTGTCGCCGGCGAGCTCCTCAGCTCTTTGAGAAAATCGAGCCCATCCCCGTCTGGCAGCAGGATATCGAGGACGACCAGCACAGCGCCTTCACGGGCGAGCGCCTCTCTCGCGCTTCGAAGGTCGGCGCACAGAACCGTGTCGAAGCCGGCCGACTGGAGGGCTTCGCCGATGTCCATTCGCACCGTCAGGCTGTCGTCCACGATGAGGACCCGTGGCCTCACATCCGCCTCCCTGTGTCCGCACCGCGGGCCAGCGCGCCAAGCACCGGCGCAATCTTCTCCAGAGGAAGGACCTGCTCGGCCGCTCCGAGAAGGATCGCTTCCCTCGGCATGCCGAACACCACCGACGTCGCTTCGTCCTGGGCGATCGTCCTTCCGCCAGTACGCCGTATGGCCAAGAGGCCCTCGGCTCCATCCCTGCCCATTCCCGTGAGGAGGCAGGCCGCACAGTCGGCACCGAGCTCCTGCGCCAGGGAAGCGAAGAGAACATCGACCGACGGTCGGCAGGAGTGTCGTTCTGGATCTTGAGTGAGCCGGAGCTTACCCTGGCGGAGCACGAGGTGGCTGTCGGGAGAAGCCATCAGCACTCTCCCCTCTCCGAAAGGAGGGAGAGGATCGCCATCGGCCGCGTAGGCAACGCGGACGGGGCTCTGCCCATCGAGCCAGTCGGCGAAGGCGGGGGCGAAGAGCTTCCCGATATGGATGACCAGGAGAATGGGGAGCGGGAAGCCGTGGGGCAACCCGCGCAAAATTTCGACGAGCGCCGCTGGCCCGCCCATGGAGACCCCAATCGCGACGGCGCGCAGACGACCCTCTCGCTGCAGCGCCTGGCGTTGCGCCACGGGCGCAGCGAGCGCCGTGGCGCGGGGAGCGGCCTCAATCGAAGCAGGGCCACCCGGCGGCTGTCCCATGGGGCCAAGTCGGGCCCGTGGATGCGTGATGACCTTGATCCGCGAGATGAGCTTGACGGTGGAGACGAGCTTCTGTTCCCAGGCATCGTCGGGCTCGCTTCCCAGAGGCTTGTCGAGCACATCCAGGGCGCCGGCCGCCAGGGCTTCGTACGTCTTGAAGCGCTCTCCCCGGTTCGTCGAGGCGGACACGATGAGAATCGGCGTCGGGCAGTAGGCCATGATGAATTCCGTGGCCGCCAGACCGCTCATCACGGGCAGCATCATGTCCAAGGTGACGACGTCCGGTCGCAGGTGCTGGCACAGCTCGATTCCGCGCTTGCCGTCGTCGGCTTCGCCAACGATTTCGATGTCAGGATCGGCGGCGAGCACCTCCAATATGCGCTTTCGGACCGTCAGGGAATCCTCGACCACCAGGACACGTGTCTTCGCCATGGCTATCCGATCAGTGTTCGAATGGTCTGCAGGAGCTGTCCCTGGTCGAATTCGCCCTTGACGATGTAGGCCCGAGCGCCGATCTGCTCTCCTCGCCGCCGGTCCTCCACGGCATTCCTGGAGGTGACCATGATGGCGGGGATATCGCGCAACGCCGCGTCGGACCGGGTCTGAGCCACAAACTCGAAGCCGTCCATGCCGGGCATCTCGATATCGACGATGAAGAGGCTGTAGCGACGATCGTGAGCCTTCGTGAGTGCCTCCTCGGCCGAGACGGCGAGCTCGACCTCGTAGCCCGCTGATTCCAAGATGCTCTGCTCCAGCATTCGGGTCGTCAGCGAGTCGTCGATGACGAGGACCGGTGCCCGCCGCGGGTCGGCTTTCTCGGAAGCCGCGCCGCGACCGCGCTCGGCGGCCGCCACGAGGCCTCCTGGGTCCAGCACGAGCTGAGGATTGCCCTCGGCATCCAGAGAGGCGCCCGAGACCACTGGATCGGCCTCGACCACGCCGGGAAGCGCCCGCATCACGATGTTGGAGGTGCCGAGCAGCCTGTCAACTCCGACCGCGACGCGTCGGTTCCCGGCTTGGACGACCACGGCCGACCAGGCGCCACGGTGCCGGCCGGCCGAGCCCGGGCGCCGGAGCATCTGGTCGAGCGGCAAGAAGGGGATGACGCTGCCCTCGTGGACAATCGAGTCGCTCTCCGCTGAGCGCGCGATCTCTGAATCGCGAACTCGAAGCGTCTGCCGTACGGCGTCGAGCGGGATCGCAGCCAGCGCGCCTGCCGCCTCGACGACGAGCCCATGCAGCGATGCGATGGAAATCGGAACCCGGATCTCAACCGTCGTACCACGCCCCAGCTCGCTTCGAATGCTCATTTCTCCTTTCAGCCGGGACGTGGTCGCCCGCACGACATCCAGGCCTATTCCTCTTCCCGACAATTCGGTGACGTCGTTTGACGTCGTGAGTCCGCCGGTGCCAAGCAGCGCGATTACCTTGTCTGCCGGTAGGGACTTCGCCTCGGATGCGGGCACGAGCCCTCGGGCCACTGCGGCCCTTCTGACCGCCTCCACGTCGATGCCCCGTCCGTCGTCTCTGCACACGAAAGACACCCGACCGCCGCGCCGCTTGACCTCCAGCCGCACCTGCCCGGTCGGGGACTTCCCGAGCGCGACACGCTCGGCCTCGGTTTCCACACCGTGCGCGACCGCGTTGCGCACCACGTGCATGAGCGCATCCCGCAGCGACGCCAGCACGTTCGTGTCGAGGCGCACGTCGCCGCCCGAAGCCTCGAACGCGACGCGCTTGCCGAGCGTCTGGGCTGCGTCGCGCACGGAGCGATCGAGCGACGGAAACACGGTCTGAGCCGGGATCAGCCGAAGTCGATGCGCGACGTCGCGAATCTCGGCGAGCTTCCCATCGATGCGCTCGAGGTCTACAGCAAGGCTGCGCTGAAAGTGATCGAGGCTCGACCGCAGTTCCTCCGCGAGGGAGCGCGCGCGGACCATGCCCGGAGAGCCTCCGGCCCCGTTCTCACCGGGACGCGCGGCGAGCAGATCCAGAAGTAGGCTCGTCAAATCACGAAGGCGGTCGGCGGCACCGAGTCCCTTGCGTACGGCGCCGAGCTGCACACCAGCCTCAGTAACCGTGCGAAGCAGCGAGTCCATCTCCCGGATCTCAACCCGCAAGGTTTCGAGTGGCTCCTCGGCCGGCGGGTGAGCAGGGCCGGCGGCCGCGACGTCGTTCGCGGGTTCGAGGGCCGAAAGACGCGAGGTGATCTCGTCCAAGAGGCCCAGCATCTCGCTCCCTTGCTCCTTGGACAGGGGCTGTCCGGCCTCACGATGGGTCGTCAGAATGCCTTCGACCGTGTGCGCCAGCTCGGCGATCCCAGGCTGCTTGACCACACGAGCGGCGCCTTTGAGCGTATGCGCCAGGCGCAGCAGGCGAGGCACGACCTCGGGCGCTGGGGAGGCTTTCTCGAGCTGCAGGATTCCCTGCGTCAGCCCATCGAGGAGTTCCCGCGCCTCGACACGGAAATACGTGTACGGATCCTTCGCCATTCGGCTACGCGCTCGCCTGCGGCTGGATCAGCCGCATCAGGTCCCGTGAAAGGTTGGTGAGCTCGGACGCTGTCTGCAGCGTCTGGCTCGAGCTGGTCTCTGTCTCCCTGGTCGCCTGCGCGACGTTGGAGACGGCGATGTTGACCTGCTCAACCGCCGTCGACTGCTGTTTCGTACTGAGTTCGATCTCTCGAGCCGCCTCGGTGGTCGTACTCACGAGGCTTACGATCTGCCTGAAGGCTGTTGCCACCTCCGAGAACTGACGCGCGCCCGCATCAACAGCCTTGGTCCCGCCCTCGGTGGTCATCACGGTCGTATTGACGGCGCCGCGGATCTCATCGATGAGCCCACGGATCTCCTTGGTGGAACCACCGACACGATCGGCGAGCTTTCGAATTTCGTCCGCGACCACGGCAAAACGCTTGCCGGCCTCCCCGGCACCAGCGGCTTCGATGGTCGCGTTGATGGCCAGGATGTTCGTCTGTTCTGCGAGCTCGTTGATGATTTCGAGAATGCCGCCGATCTGCTGGGACTTCTTCCCGAGGGCGAGTATGTGGGTCACGATGAGGTCGACCTGTCGTTTGATGCCTCCGATCGAGTCGTTGGCCTTCGAAACCGTCTGCTCTCCGGAGCGCGCCCCCTTGGCCGTTTCCTCGGCGATGTGGGCCACGCGTTGGGCGCTCTCGGCGATCTGTTTCGACGTCGCGAGCAGCTCGCTCATCGTCGTCGTAATCTCGTTCATGGCCGTCGCCTGCTCCTTTGCGCCTGTCGCCTGCTGATTGGCTGCGGCCTGCAACTCCGAGGACGAACTCTGGACGTGCTGGACGGCGGACCCGATCTGCCGCGAGAGGGTCCGCGTCAGCACCAGGGCGATCCCGATCGCGAGGAGAAGCGCCGCAAAGGTGACGGTGCCCACTGCGGTCGTGGCGGACGAGGCTGTATCCGTCGCGGCCTTCTTGTTCTCATCAAGGAGACGTTGCTCGAAGGCCGCGAATGAGGAGACGGACTGGTCGAGGGCCTCCCGCTTCGGTAGGACCTCGCTGTCGAAGGCTCGGCTCACGGCGTCGAGCGCGGCGTCGGTCTTCCGAAGGGCGATAACGCGGTCGAACGCAGCCTGGTATTCTGGTTCGGCGCGCTCCACATCGTCGACCAGACGCTTGCCCTCGTCCGTATAGACAGTCGTCTTCAGGCGCGTGATGGTCGCGGCGAAGTCAGCCTGCGCGGACTTCATCTGTTCAACGAATCGTTCGTCGCGCGTCAGCAGGTACCCTCGTGAGGCACCGCCTCTTCGTTCGGTGGTGCCGCGGAGCTTCTCCGCGTCGACGAGGTTATGTGCATTGACCTCGAGGACACGATCCTTGCTCGCCACGACGGTCTTCAGCGCGTACACACCGATGGCGCTGATGAGTATCGACAGCACGACGACGACGGCGAAGCCGGCCGCGATCTTCTTTCCAAATGTCCACGAACGAGCCATTGTTCACTGCTCCTTTGCCAGCCGGTGATGACCGATGCGATTCCGGATTGTTGCCACGACGAGTGGAATGCTGATCACCGCGCGAACTCCAGCCTCCGTGCTCGCGACCTGGTTCACGTATTGGCGTGTGGCGCGAAGGTTCTCGTCCGCATGGAGCGAGGACTTCGGAAGTCGCAAGTAACCCTCGAAATCGGAGAAGGCCAGGGCGATGGGTTCCTCCGCTCCGCAGAGGATCATCCACCGTGGCGAACCGGGGGCTTGTCCGTAGCCGAGGATCGACGCCAGGCCGAACACCGAGACGACGCCACCGCGGATGCCCGCCAGACCGAGCAGGTCGAGGGTGACAGCGGGGACGGGGACCACCTTGCGTCCCGCTACCATCCCGGCGATATCGCGAAGACGAATGGCGTAGGGATCGCCCGCCACGCGAATCGTGAGAAGGTCTTCGACCTCCTGCAACGCCTGTGGCGGTGGCAAGGCGAACGACAGGTCGAACGCTTGACGAAGCTCGGCGGCCTTGCTTTCGACGACTGGGGTCTCGTTCATCCTTCACCCCCAGCGGCGCGTAGCTCCGTACGACAGAGCTGCAGGAGCGTGTCCCGAGAGAATCCGCCCCCGAACAGAAGAAGTCGCGAGGCATCCTCACGGGCGAGGAGGATCAACGCCTGCCCAAGTTCACGCTGCGCGGTCGCGGCGTCGCCCGAGCGCTTGGCCATGATTCCCAGGTGAAGGTGGGGCATTGCAAAACCGGCGTCGAGATAGATGGCGGTCTGACCGTGCTCGATTGCGCCGGTCGAATCGCTGGCATGTTCGCGGCAGAGTGCCATGAGGTAATGAGCGCCTGCGTTGAGCTCATCGAGAGCGAGGAGACGGCTGCAGACTTCCTCGGACTCATCGAGCCTGCCGTTGTTCGTGAGCAGGACCGCTCGCAGGAGCAACGCGTCGGGGTCCTCATGGGAGTCCGGGGGTAACGAGCAGATCAGTTCCAGCGCGTCCGAAAAGCGTTCCTGCCTCACCGCCTCGAGCACGAGCCCCAAGTCCCACGTGCGCGCGGCAGCCGTCGAGGCGGCCTGATCGGCGGGGGTGGTGCGCGACGGGTCTTGGTCCGACGAACGAGCTCGGCCAGCGGCCAGAGTGGCGATTCGTTCCGAGGCTCGTTGAATGACGTCGACCCAGGACGCCGTCGATTCGACGACCGCGGGGAGCGAATCCTCTGCTTGCTCCCTGGACGGTCCTACCCATGTTGCCGTTGCGACCACAGGCTCGGAGGCCTTACGCCGCCGGTAGTAGAACGTGTCGTGCGTATGGCAAAGATGGAACTCCTGCGTGAGCCCCCGAAGTGTTTCCGCGTGGCCCAGGAAGAAAAATCCGCCCGGAAGCAGCGCCTGGGTGATGCGGCGCACGACGTCACGTGATTTGTCGGGCGTGAAGTACATGAGAACGTTTCGACAAAAGACGACGTCGCAGGCGAGCGACTGCCAGAACAGAGGGTCTTCATCGACGAGGTTACGCTCCTCGAAGGTCACCATCTTCTGGATTACAGGAGCGAGCACAAAGTCCGGACCGTCTGCCCGAAAGTAGCGGCGCTTGGTGTCCTCCGAGGTCGCCCGAAGCGACCAGGCGGAGTAGCGGGCCTGGGTCGCCTTCGCGAGGACCGCCGGGTTGACGTCGATGCCGATGATCTTTACATCCCAGGATGCGAGGTCGGGCAACGCCTCGCGCAAAAGGACGGCCAACGAATACGGCTCCTCGCCCGAGGCACATCCAGCCGAGAGGATGCGAAGTCGCTTCTCCTGGGTCTTGGCGCGAATCCGCTCGGGAAGAACAATCTCGGCAAACGCCCGGAAGTTGTCGGCGTTGCGGAAAAAGAACGTCTCGCTGACCGTGAGCTGCTCGGCGAGCGCCCGAAACTCGTCGGAGCCCTTGGGCGAAGAAATCAGACGCTCGAGGTAGGACTCGAAGCGGGCGCTGCCCACCAACTCCATACCTTGACGCGCGACCTCGGCGAGGTAGTCGAGCTTTCCGTCCTCGTACTGCAGCCCGAGACGGCGCGCGACGATGGTCCGAAACTGCTCGACGTCGGTTCGGTCGAGAACCGGCGTCATCGCGTCGCCTCCCCCGCCGCGAGGGTTGTCCAGACTTCATCGGGAACGATGCGCGCAGCACGAAGCACAATGAGGAGCTGCGCGTCGCGCGCGCCGATCGCCTCGATGAGGTCGGCGGCGACATCTCGCAGAATCGGCGGCAACTCTTCAAGCTGGGCCGAATCCAGGTTTCTCAAGCCGACAACGCCATCCACGCCGATGGCCATCCGCCGCTCTCCTAGCTTCAGGGTCACAAAGCGACCGTAGGTTGCGCTGTTTTCGCCGTTCTCCAAGAGCGCCTTAAGGTCGACGACGGGAGTCGGCGCGCCACGGATCACTGACACGCCCCGGACGAAACCTGGCGTCCCGGCAACGGGCTCGATCGGGAGAGGGCGCATTGTCTCCGCCACGTGGTGCAGCGGGATGGCACAGGTATGCGCGCCAACCGTGACGACAAGCATCGGGCTTCTCTCCGAGGCGCGGACGGTCACTTGGCTCTCCGCCTTCTCGAACGCTTCGCTTCCTTCTTGGCGCCTGCCGCATCCGGCTGACGACGCCCCTTAAGCCAGCTCCAGCTCGGCCTCGCGAAAGCGCCAGACCCAGCCCACCTTGAAGGCAGGAATTCGACTACTCTGCGCCAACCGGTAGGCAGCCTTATCCATCCGCGATCTCCTAACGGCTGAGCCTGCTCAGCACAGAAGGACGCTGAGGGCTGGGATCTCGATAAGCCATGGCGATTTCGTCGGTGACACGGTTGAGGCGTGAGTCGAGCGAGCAGCCGCCGCGCAGGAGCGCCGTGGCGACGACCGGGCCAGGTCCGCGTTGCTGCGGCGCGGCAGCAACACGTCGGCACGATGCGACTCAGATCTGGTGCTGACACGACGAGAACGAGTAGTCTTCGGCAAGCGAGGGTCCTCCGAAACGTGGTTGGCTTCGCAACCGCCACGGTATCCAGAACGGCCCTCGTGCGCAAGCTTTCTGTCGTCACGTCACGCAAGTGATTAAAATGATCCAAGTTTCAGACGCACCTTAAGAGTCCACGGATGAAGCTATGAGCAGTAATTCGCGAGGCGCTCGACCGCGGCCGAGGTCGGGAGAGGAGGGCAGAACGACCAATTCGAATCGTCGAAAGCTTGCGCTCGCGTGAGGGATGAACGCGTCGTTTTACGCGGTCGGTGCAAACGTCGTGCATTCGATCTTGGAGGTCGTTCTGCATTTTCCGCCCGCCGTCCTGCAGCGCCCGGCGCAATTCCGCGTCCCGCCTGACGGGCGTCTTGCTCATTCACTCCTGCGCCACGAAGTATGTTGGACCCGACCGCGAGCCGCTGTTCCTTTGTGCACACCCGCATTTCTCACTGGCGCGTAACGTGTTTTGATTAGCGTAAGGCCAACGACGACCTGAAGTCGGGCAACGTCTGGCTGGTCAGGAGGGCAACGGGGAGATGGTCACCTGTCTCCTCATGGGCAGAAAGACGCTGACTGTCCCCAGATGAGGAGTGTGTCGCGATGACACCACAGAGTGGCGCAAAACAGGAGGACAAGATTGTCGTCCACGTGGACGCCAATCTGCAAGAGCTTATACCCGGATGACGATAGGAAGCATTGAACGAACCCGCTTCGCGGGGATTCCTCTCGCCGCACTCGACTCTACGGTCGCTCGTCCTCTGTGATCGACGCTCGCGTCGCGTCCTTCGTCTCCACCGCCCCAACGGCGCCGGCAAGACGACAACGCTCCATTGCTTGATCGGCCTGCTCGTTCCGGAGGCAGGTGCCATCACCATCTTCGGCCGCCCCAACCACCCCGACGACCCACGCTGGCGCCAGGACATCGGCGTGGTCGGCGAGGAAAGCGGCTTCTTCCTGCGCTGGACGGTCGAAGAAAACCTCCGCTTTGTCGGGCGCTTCCAGCCCAACTGGTCGGACCGGCGCGCACGAGGCATGGCCGAACGGTTCAACCTACCCATGAACAAGCGGGTCAACGAGCTGTCCAAGGGAAACAAGGCAAAGCTCGCCATCGTCGCGGCCTTGGGTCACGCCCCGCGCTTGTTGATCCTTGACGAGCCGACCGCCGGCCTCGATCCGATCGTCCGCGCCGAGCTGCTCGACATGTTGTGGGAACTGCAGGAGGACGGTGAGCACGCGATCTTCTACTCGACCCACGTGCTCTCCGACATCGAAAGGCTGGCCGACGAGCTGGTCTTTCTCTCCGACGGCCAGGTCATTCAGCGCACCGCCAAGGACGACCTCGTCGAATCGTGGCGACGGATCTCCTTTCGCCTGGCCGCCGACGCTGCGCTGTCGTTGCCCGGCGTCATCGACCGCCGCCAGGTCCGGCTCGAACACCAGGTCACCAGCCGCGACTACCAGGCCACCCTAGAAGTCCTCCGCGGCTTGGGCGCAGAGGCCATCGAGCACGCGCGCATGAGCATCGACGAGAGGTGGCGCGGGCCCGAGCCCTGACGCCGATGGCCATGCTCGTGGTCGGTGCCGCCGTCGCATTTTCCGGCACTGCGCTGGGCTACCTGGCACTCGGACAACGGCTCGATGTCGACCGCGTCCTCTCCCCCGTCGCCTTCGCCGCCCAACTCGCGCCCTTTGTCCAACTGGTTTTGCTCACCAACGAGATCAAGGTCGCCCACGCGGAGGCTCGGCGGGGCGACGCGCTGGTGGCCATCGGCGCGGTCGGCGCCGGCTTTGCCATCCCGCTTGCCGCCAACCTTTCCGGGCTTCTTGCTCGCCCCGTGGCGGCTTTGCTCGCAGTCGCCGTCGGCGCTGTCCTCACCTGCCTCGCCTCAACGCTCTACCAGCGCCGCAACAGCCTGGTCGAATAGAGGACACCATGAACGAACGATCCGACACTCGCGCAAATCCCATCGACAAGCCGGCGGCGACGGTCTCCGTGTGGGCGTTGATCGGTCTGACCCTGCGCTACAACCGCAGGATGATGGTGATCTCCTACGGCACCGCATTGCTGCTTGCGGCCGTCATTCAAGCCGTCGTCACCATCGTCGACCGTCAACAAAACACCGTCATCTTCTTGATGGCAGCAGTGTTATGCGTGTCAGCGTCGATGCTAGTTGGCATCACCATCAACGCCAACGAGGTCAGCGAAAAGCGCCGGCGCGGTCGAGAAGGGCGCGGTGTGGGCCGCGGCCCGTATCCCGCCGGGCCACGTGGGCGTGAGTGCTAACCGTCCGCGCATCCCCGAGCTCAAGCTCGCGGACAAAGACAACTACATGGCCTCCGAGAACGTCTTCCAGGTGGCCAAGGACCTGGGCTGGTGGAAGGAGGGCGAACCCTTCGTCTTCCACAAGGCCTACGGCGGCGGCGGGTCGCTTGGCAGCACGCGCCGCGAATGGCGGGTGCTGAGCACGATGGCGCCGTCGCTCAAGCTCGACCCAAGCTCGACCAGTCAGCCCTCGACGCGGCGTGGCGACACGCTGCGTCGGGGTCACCGCGATTTGCCGTGGAGGCCGGTCACGGCGTTTGTTTGCACGTTCATCGAGGTGGGCGAAGCGCCCGATGTCAGCGTGCGGCTCCGGCAGTCCCCCTGAGGCGCGTGCTAGGCCGTGCGACCCAACGGCGCACCGATTCCCCGCCACGGCTTGATCTTCTGCAGCGTCTTCGCGAGAACCTCCTCGGCGACCTCCGTGTCGTAGGCCACTTGAGCACGAAGCCAGTAGCCGTTGGACAGACCGAAGAATCTGCACAGGCGCAAGTCGGTGTCCGCGGTGATGGAGCGCTTGCCAGCGACGATTTCACCGATGCGCTGAGCCGGGACATCGATCTGCTTGGCGAGGCGGTACTGCGAGATTCCCATCGGGTCGAGGAACTCCTGCAGAAGCAACTCGCCAGGCGTCACGGGCTTGAGCTTTGCCATCGTCATCACCTCTAGTGGTAGTCCACGATCTCGACGTCTTCGGCGCCCGCAGCCGTCCAGCGGAAGCAGACTCGGTATTGGTCGTTGATACGGATGCTGTGTTGACCGGCGCGATCACCCTTGAGCGCCTCGAGTCGGTTGCCAGGAGGCACGCGAAGGTCGTCGATCCGGCCCGCAATCTGCAACTGCAGAAGCTTACGTCGCGCAACGGACTCGATGCCTACGAACCGCCTGACCCGCACCCCGTGCGCGATCCGCTGAGCGTCGACGTCCCCGAACGAGACGATCATGACCCCATAGTAACGCGTCGCATGATTAACGTCAAACGTGACTCCTGGCTGCTCTGGAAACATGGGACGCTGGCGTTCGCCGCTGGCCTACGCCGGGCGGCCCAGTCGATTGTGAGCGGAGATTCAGGCGTCCGGCGTCTTCTCCAACTCCACGGTGAGACCGTGCGAGCGAGGAGCCAGGACAACGTTCAGCTTTTCAAACCCGATAATCCTGCCATTACCGGGGTGCGCCTCGCCTGTTTAACATCAGGTCCCGCCTCAGGCGCCTTTGTCGCTCCTGGAGACGGTACCGCCGCCCAGGCACTGCCAGCCCAACCGCATCACCGGCGCGGCCATCAACACCAGCGCGATGGAGAACAACAGCCAGTTGAAACGCACCGGCAGCACGTTCGCAACGGCCGTCGCGCCGTGAGGCGCGGCGCGAAGTGTGTCGGCCATGAACACGTAGAGCGCCAGCACAATGCCTGCGGAGCTGAACGCCCAGGTCCAGGCATGCCGGGACGGGGTGCGCTGCGGCCGCTGACACTGGCTGGCAAGTGTGCCCCACACGATCATCAGCAGCGCGATCAGAACCGGCGCCAGCACGGGTCCCCACCACGGCAACGGCAGCAGAAACAGAACGTCCCAATCGAAGAGCGAATGCGGCCAGCCGCACATCACTTTCAGGAAGATGTAATAAGAGATGTCCCAGACACCGAAGGCCACCGCCGCATAACCGAGCCGGCTCCGCCACGTTTGCCCGGCGAGAAGGCCGACGGCCAGCAACATGACGAGCGTTGCCGCCTCGCGAACCAGTTCGGCGGGGCCGAATCCGCCGATCATCGGCAACGGGTCGGCCTGATACGGCTCAATGCGGTCCACCAGCGTGCGCAGGTAATACACGGCCGCCGCCTCGACCCACGCCATCGCGAGGGCGAAGGTCACGATGATCAACCAGCGAGCAAGATTGAATACACGTGTGTTCATGGTTTTCCGTTCGACCGGGCAATGATCCCAGTCGTTGTTCCACTTCAGTGATGACGTGCTCCGGTGTGGAGGTACCAGCCGTGATGCCGATGGTCTCCGCCCCGTCAGAGTATTCGGCCCGCAAATCGCTCGCCGTTTGGACGTGGTACACGCGCGAACACAAACGGCTGCACGTCGTGACCAGTTCGTGTGTGTTACTGCTGTGCGCCCCGCCGATGACGATGACCACATCACATTTGTGTGCCAACTCGATGGCCGCGTTTTGGCGGAGCTTGGTCGGCTGACAGACGGTGTCGATGAAACGGACTTCCGCGCGCGGGAACCGCCCGCGAATCAACTGCACGAGATGCCGCACCCGCTCGATGGGCTGTGTGGTTTGGGCGACGACGCCAAACCGCTCCCGCTCGCCAAGCCGCTGCACGTCCTCCTCCGAAAGGACCACGTCACATTCACCGAGGTCCTCCGTCATGCCACGCACTTCCACGTGATCGCGTCTGCCGATGATGACCGGGTGAAAGCCCTCGCGCACGACGTTCGCCGCCGCGCGATGCGCCACGTGGACGAGCGGGCAGGTGGCTTCAAGCACGTTCAAGCCGCGGCTGCGCGTCCGGCGGATAGCCCGTTCCGATGCGCCGTGCGCCGTGACCATCACCGTGTTTGTGCCGACGTCAGCCGCCTGCTGCGCAATGCGAACCCCCTCGCTCCGCAATTCGGCGAGCACACCCTCGTTATGAACCAGATCGCCGAGGATGGTGAGCGGTTCGTGTCGCGCCGTGTCGAGGGCGAGCGCGATCGCCTCCTTTACCCCGAAACACATGCCCAGATGTTCAGCGCGGATGATTCTCATGGTTGGTCTCGCCGGGCGGGTAGGAGGTTGCCGTCGCACCCTTCCTTGTGGCTGACGTGTTTGAACTTTGTATTACAAAGTATACGACCATGCGGGTCCATCTCGATCCACAGGTTTGCTATCTCGGCTTGTTCTGCTGGACGATCTCTTCCAGCAGGTTGACGTAGGTGGCAAACGCCTTCTTGCCCGCTGCGGTCAGCGAACAGGTCGTAAGGCGACGGTTTTTCGCGTAGGACTTGCTGACCGACACATAGCCGGATTCCTGGAGCGTGCGGATGTGCGTGGTCAGGTTGCCGTCCGTCATTTCGAGGGCGTTGCGCAATTCAGTGAACGACAGCTCCGGCGACGCGGCCAGCATGGACATGATGGCGAGCCGCCCTTTCTCGTGGATGACGCGATCGAGCTGGAGGACCGGTTCCGGGTTCACGCCGCGTTCTTTCCCTTTTCGGTCAGATACAGATATGCGCCATACGCCAGTTGCAGCGCGCCAAAGAACAGGCCCATCAGCAGATGGGGATTCAAGGGGAGCTCCTTTTGCGCGAGTGCTGTGAAGCACAGCAGGCCGCACGCGCCCGCAACAAACACCCATCCAAACAGCTTGATGCCTCTCGGCATGAAGAAACCCGCCGCGTGCAAGGCGCAGCCGTATAACAGCACCCAGAGGAATGACAGGGGCAGGACGAAACCCGCGCTGCCTTCCGCCAGGACAGACACCAGACCGATGCACATCCCGGTAGCGAGCGGCGGAAGCACGGCCTGTGCAACGCGGCGCGTAGGCGGGGACCAAAACGGTTCGTGGTCCTTGATGGCCTGCCGTCGCGCGATGAGAAGGGCGCCAGCGACGGCGACGGCGGCCGTGCCCAGCCAGAGTCCGCCAAAGGCTCGCATCGAATCCAGACGGAGTGAAAGCCCCGCCGTGGCGGCGGCCACGGCCAGCGCGCCGACAATGAGCATGATTGGCGCGAGCGCTCGACGATACAACGCGGAGCGCTCCATCAACGTGCGGATGGTCTGAAGCTGCTCGGCGGCCCAGTTCGTTTCCATGCCGTTGACTTTGTATCACAAAGTATAAACATGTCAAGCGCGATCTTTGTTGGAGTTCAGGCTTCAGCCTGTCTTTTGGAAGGGAATTGCCGACCGACCCCGAAACAAGCTGAAGCGAGTGTCCCGAGTCAGAGGTTCGCCGACATATTCCGGGCGGGGCATCCCGGCTGCCACCCCAACGCGGGTGCCACGTCGGGGGCCCCGGCCTCGCGGCGTTGCTCCTCCCTCAAATACTCCCGGTATTCTCGGTCGTCGCGCCTTGCGATCCGGGCGCCGCGCTCCGGACTATTTGTCACCGAACTTCTGACTCGGGACACTAGAAATAGTTCGTGTACCTGCCCCACAAATCGTCGGCGAGTTTCCAGTACGCCTCGACCGCGCCATTGGCGATCGCGTGCGAGTACTTCGTGAGGAACTCCCGCGCCTTCGCCGGATCCTGCTTGTAGAGGGCCACCGCCTCGGCTTCGATCCTCGCCTGATCCGCGTAGGCCTTCGCTTCGATCGGCCGCCACACCTTCTCGATGTCCATGACCATCGGCTGCCAGCGCAGGAATGCCAGCTGGCTGACTTGCCGGAAGGCCCACCAGGCGCAATCGCGGCGGAATTTCGCGCGGCCATCCACCATAAACGACGCGGGCATCTGCGAGATCCCGATGTAAAACGGCATGTGCGGGGTGGTCATCGGGTTGTCGTAGCCGAGCCACACCAGACCGCCGATCGGGCTTGGCAGCCAACCCCTCGACTGCGTGACCTGCAGGTAGGTGGAGCGCTTGCAGGCGATGGTGCGTTCCGACGGAATCCTGAACGCGTCCAGGTAGTCGTTGTTCATGAAGGGGTTCGCGATCGGGTTCTTCGTCGCCTTGCCCGACGCGTCGACCTTCATCAGCGTGCGCGTCATGTCGTACGGCGTGTCCTGGTAGGTGTCGCGGAAGATCTCGAAGACGTCATTAACCGACAGCTTCCGCTCGGCTTTTACCGAGACGGGGAAGTTCTCGGCGTTGGCGTCGAGCTTGAGCGACGGCGCGATTCTGCTGAGCGCCCGCCACTCGCGGCGCCGGCTGCCCATACTGGTGCGCCCACCGTAGGCGTAGCAGAACTCGAACTCTCCCCCGCCTGTCGGACTCCACCACCCCAGTTCCTGGGCCAGCGTCAGCACGTTGGCCGACGCCATGACGTGCTCTTTGTCGGCCAGGTTAAGGCGGCGGATCCGCGACGCGTTGGCCGACACCGAGACATGGTCGTCCGGGATGCGAACCGCTGCCCACACCGCGCCCTTCTTGCCCTTCCCCGGCCCGAGGATCTCGAACAGCCATGTCTCGTTCGGATCCGCGAAGGTGAACGCCTCGCCGGAGTCGGTGTAGCCGTACTGCTTCGTCAGCTCGTCCGCGATGCGAATCGCCTCGCGCGCGGTCTTGGCGCGCTCGAGTACGAGCCGATACAGCTCCGGGCAATCGATGATGCCGTTGTCGCTCTTGAGCTCGCGCTTCCCGCCAAAGGTCGTCTCGCCGATGGCGAGCTGGTGCTCGTTCATGATCGGGTAGGCGGCGTTCAGGAACTGATAGGTCTCAGCAACCTGTGGGATCTCGCCCGTCGGGATCCGATCCGTATCGTCGGGCCCTTTGGTCTCCTTCGGATCCAGCCACACGGTCGCCACCTCGCCCGGCTTGTGCTTCCGGTTCGGCTCCATCGTCATCCAGGTGCGGTCCGTCGTGCTGTCGCAGGAATGGGACGTGATGGTCGACCCGTCGATCGATGCCGCCTTGCCGACCAGGATGCTCGTGCAGCCCTCGCATTCGCACACAGGTCCGTCGACCGGTTGCTGGCGGGCGAAACCCGGCTGCAGACAGAGCAGCAAGGCGACCAGGGGGAGTGAGACGAGGAGGAACTTGCGCAGGCGTAAGGGACTGGCCATGGGAAGACTCCTGGATCAGGAACCGGGGGCGGGAGATCGCGCGCCGAGAGAATAGCACACGACGTTCTGAGCGAGGCCGAAGGACCCATCCGGGGCCGGTCAACCCGGCCAACCTGCGAAAGCGTCCATCACGGCCGGAACTACCACCGCGTGGAGCCCGACCTGGACGTGACGGTCCCCCTGTTCATCCTGTGGACGCGCAAGAAGAAGGGCCTCACGCAGGACCAGATGGCGAAAGCGCTCGGCGTCTCGCAGCAGGCGTACCGAAAGTTAGAGATCCCCGGGAAGAGCAACCCGCGCCTGAAGACGCTGTCGCGGCTCTGCGGCACGCTGGGGCTGGAACTGGAACTGCGCCCCGTGGAGTGAGCTGCGAAGGCGCGCAGACGATGGCGCCGATCGGCCCGCAGCAGCCGGGCGTCAGGCCGGGGTGTGAGATAGAATCGAGTCTTCCCGCCAGGAGGATCCGTCATGGTGCGAGCGCGTCCTGTGGTCGTCTGCCTCGTCGTGCTGTCCGGTCTCGCGGTGTCCGGGGTCGTTGGCCTCGCGCAGCGGACCGGGTCACTCCAGGGAGCCTCCACGGCCGCCCCCGGGTATCCCGCGCCCGTTCAAGGTGACTACGTCCTCAAGAACGTCGCATTCGCCGGTGGCGAGCGCTTGCCCGAGTTGCGACTGCACTATCGTACGATCGGGCAACCTCGCAAGGATGGTGCGGGCGTGGTTCGCAATGCGGTGCTCGTGTTGCACGGCACGACCGGCAGCGGGGCGCAGTTTCTGGCACAGTCGTTTGCCGGTGAGTTGTTTGGCGCCGGCCAGTTGCTGGATGCGACGAAGTACTTCCTCGTGCTCGTCGACAACATTGGCCATGGCGGGTCGAGCCGGCCGAGCGACGGGCTGCGCGCGAAGTTTCCGAAGTACGGCTATCGGGACATGGTCACCGCCCAGTATCGGCTGCTCACCGAGGGCCTCGGCGTGAACCACCTGCGGCTTGTGATTGGCACGTCGATGGGCGGGATGCACTCGTGGCTGTGGGGTGAGATGTATCCCGATTTCATGGATGCGTTGATGCCGCTCGCCAGCCTGCCGACCCAGATTTCCGGGCGCAATCGCATGTGGCGCCGGATCGCCATCGATGCCATCCGCAGCGACCCCGAGTGGCAGGACGGAAACTATTCCGCGCAGCCGAGGGGCCTTCGCACGGCGGCCGCGATGCTCAATTTCATGAGCAGCAATCCCGTGATGCACCAGGCGGCGGCGCCCACCCTCGAAGCCGCCGACCAGGCGTTCGATGCCTACGTGAACAACTATCTGAAGACCGCCGACGCCAACAACGTGATGTACGCGCTCCAGGCTTCCTGGGATTACGATCCGGGCCCGGCACTCGAGAAGATCAAGGTGCCTCTGGTGGCCGTGAACTCGGCGGACGATCTCATCAATCCGCCCGAGCTGGGTATCCTCGAGCGGGAGATCAGGCGCGTCGCCAGCGGCCGTGCGTTCGTCATACCCCTGAGCGACAAGACACGCGGCCATGGGAGCCACACCATTGCGGCGCTGTGGAAGAACTACCTGGCGGATCTGCTTGCGGCCACCGAGAAGTAGTCTCTATCTCGCCCGGCGGTGAGAGTTCCTCGATGGTTGAAGTGAGCATAGGGTCCCTTCTCAGACAGTGACTCGGGCCTCCCACCGGCCCGAAGACGGGCACTGACACAGGACACAGAGAGTCGACGAGGCAGACATGAAGCGCGTATCGACTGGGCCCACTCCGGGAAGCGCCGCCGGCCCCGGCGAAAGAGCCGATCAAGAAGTAGTCAGTCGGTTACGAACGTCTGGCAACAGCGCCCGGCCTGGTCGGCTGTGGCAGCGACGCGGCCGTGATCGGGGTGTTCGCGCGGCTCGAACGGTCACGCGAACGCTCGCGACAGTTCGTCGCGACGGACAGCGAACGAACGGGCACCGGGCTATACTTGGGTTGTATGCTGAGACACACCTGCTACGTCGCTTCACTCGTCACTCTACCTCTGTTGCTGGTCGCATGCTCGTCTCCCGGCGGCAGCCCGAACGGATCGGCCGGTGGCAGCCAGGCTGGCCGGGCAGGAGGACGCGGAACTGGCGGCCCCGTGCCGGTCGTAACAGCGCGGGTCGAGCAGAAGCCCGTGCCGGTCACCCTGCAGATCGTCGGGACGGTCGAGGCGATGTCCAGCGTGCAGATTCGGGCGCAGGTGACCGGCCAATTGAGCGCCATTCATTTCGCGGAAGGCCAGGAGGTCCGGACAGGGCAGCCGCTCTTCAGCCTCGATTCCCGGCCCTTCCTGGCGGCCGTCCAGCAGGCTGAGGCAGTCCTGGCCCGTGACACGGCCACGTTGCAGAACGCGCAGGCCCAGCAGGCGCGAGCCGAGACGCTGTTCCAGCGCGGGCTGATTCCGCGCGACCAGTACGACAGCCAGCGCGCCGGCGCGGCGTCCCTGACTGCAACCGTGGCGGCTGACACGGCCGCGGTCGAGAGCGCCCGGTTGAACGTTCAGTACGCGGACATCAACTCACCCATCAGCGGACGAACGGGAACGCTCGGGGCGCACGCGGGAGACCTGGTCCGAGCCAACGACACAACCCCCCTCGTCGTCATCAATCAGCTGTCACCGGTCTACGTGACCTTCTCCGTCCCGGGGCGCTACGTGGCAGACATTCGTCACTACCAGGCGCAGAAGCCTCTGTCGGTCACCGCGACCGGGCCAGCAGATTCGACCTCGATCGCTCCTGCCGCCGGGAACGTGGGATCCACGCCGCGTGCGAGTAACACAGGAAGTGGGGCGGCTTCAGCCCCAACCGCACCGGCCCCCTCGGCCAGAGGCGTCCTCAGTTTCATCGACAACACCGTGGATTCGACGACGGGAACGATCCGTTTGAAGGGAACGTTCCCGAACAGCGATCGCCAGTTGTGGCCGGGCGCGTTCGTGCAGGTGACGCTCCAGTTGACGACCAACTCCAACGCCCTGGTCGTGCCGGTGACCGCCCTGCAGGTGTCGCAGGATGGACAGTATGTGTACATCGTCAAGGCGGACCGCACGGTCGAAATGCGGATGGTCAGGGCCGAGCGGCAGCAAGGCGACCAGGTCGTGATCGCCGCGGGAGTCTCCGCGGGCGAGGTGGTGGTGACCGACGGGCAGCTTCGCCTGACGCCTGGCGCCAGCGTGTCGGAGCGCGGCGACACTGGCAGGGGCCGCGGCCCGGTGGGTGGCCGCAGCGGGAGTCAGGCGAAAGACAACGGCGGCCAACGAGGCGGCCAGTAGCCTGAGGACATCATGAACTTCGCGGAAACTTTCATCCGTCGCCCGGTGGCGACGACGCTGCTGGTGCTCTCGATCCTGATTTTCGGGGTGATGGGGTACCGGCTCCTGCCGGTCAGCGATCTGCCCACCGTCGATTTCCCGACGATCCAGGTGAATGCGGGCCTGCCGGGGGCCAGCCCGGAAACGATGGCGGCCTCGGTCGCGACGCCGCTCGAGAAGCAGTTCTCGACGATCGCCGGCGTCAGCTCCATCAGCTCCAGCAACACGCAGGGCAGCACCACCATCACTCTCCAGTTCGACCTGAGCCGCTCAATCGACGCGGCGGCCCAGGACGTCCAGTCGATGATCGCGCGCGCTCAGCGCTCGCTGCCGCCGGGGATGCCCTCGCCACCGTCGTTTCAGAAGGTCAATCCCGCCGATTCTCCGGTCCTGTTCCTCACGCTGAGCTCGGCGACGCTGCCCTTGTCGCGGCTCGATCGCTACGCGCAGAACCTCCTCGCGCAGCGCCTCTCGATGGTCACCGGAGTGGCGCAGGTGAACGTCTTCGGGTCGCAGAAGTTCGCGGTGCGCGTGGACGTCGATCCCCAGCAGCTCGCGTCGAGGCAGATCGGCATCGACCAGGTGGCGCAGGCGATCGCATCGGCGAACGTCAACCGCCCGACGGGAACGCTCTACGGGCCGGACCGCAATTACGTGGTCCAGGCGTCGGGGCAGCTGCTGAACGCCGACGCGTACACCTCGATCGTGGTCGCCTATCGGAACGGCAGCCCGGTCCGGCTGAACGAGGTCGCGCACGTCTACGACGGTGTCGAGAACGAACGCAACGCGGGTTGGTACAACGGGTCCCGCACGATCTATCTCGCCATCCAGCGGCAGCCTGGCACCAACACCGTCGAGGTCGTGGACCGCATCAAGGCGCTGCTGCCCCAGTTGGAGCAGCAGCTTCCGGCCTCGGTCCAGCTTAGAGTCCGGAGCGACCGGTCGGTCCCGATCCGCGAGTCGGTGGACGACGTGAAGTCCACGCTGCAGCTGACGGTCTGCCTCGTTGTGCTCGTCATCTTCCTGTTCCTGCGCAACGTGTCGGCGACAATCATCCCCAGCCTCGCGCTGCCCTTCTCGATCGTCGGCACGTTCGCCGTGATGTACGTCCTCGACTACAGCCTCGACAACCTGTCGATGATGGCGCTGACCCTCTCGGTGGGATTCGTGGTGGACGACGCCATCGTCATGCTGGAGAACATCGTCCGGCACATGGAGATGGGCAAGTCGCGGTTGCAGGCGGCGCTCGACGGTTCGAAGGAGGTGTCGTTCACCATCATCTCGATGACGCTGTCGCTCACCGCCGTCTTCATCCCCGTGCTCTTCATGGGCGGGGTGGTCGGCCGGCTGATGCACGAGTTCGCGGTGACGATCGGCGCGGCGATTCTCGTGTCCGGTTTCGTGTCGCTCACCCTCACGCCGATGCTCTGCAGTCGGTTCCTGAAAGCGCCCCACGCGATTCGGCATGGACGGTTCTACAACGCCATGGAGTGGATGTTCGACGGCTGGCTGCGAGGCTACTCATGGTCGCTGCGGCAGACCATCCGCTTCAAGGGCGCAACCATGGTGGTGTCGGCGCTCGTGCTCGCCGGCACGGTGTACCTGTTCACCATCATCCCGATGGGGTTCATTCCCAGCGTGGACACCGGCCAGTTGAGCGGCCAGATCGAGACCAGCCAGGGACTCGGCTTCGAGGCCACAGTTGCCCGCGTCAAGGACGTGATGAACGTCCTCGCGCGCGACCCCAACGTCGCCGGCTACACGGCGAATGTCGGCGGTGCGGGCGGTCGCCTGAGCGTGGATCTCAAACCGCGCCAGCAGCGGTCGCTCGACGCCGACCGGGTGATCGAGGCACTGCGGCCGAAGTTCGCCGGCATCCCGGGCATCCGGGTCTTCCTGACGAATCCGCCGGCGATTCGCATCGGCGGCATGATGTCGCGCAGCCAGTACCAGTACACGCTGCAGGATCCCGACACCGACGAACTGTACCGCGCGGCGCCCCGATTCGAGGCCGCGCTCCGCACGCTCGAGGGCTTCGAGGACGTGACGTCCGACCTGCAGATCCGCAACCCGCAGGTCACCGTCGACCTCGACCGCGATCAGATCGCGGCGCTCGGCCTCACCGTGGACGAGGTGGAATTGGCGCTGACCTCGGCGTACGGATCGCGGCAGGTGTCGCAGATCTTCGCGGCCGACGATCAGTACCAGGTCATCCTGCAGGTCGACCCTCGCTACCAACGCGATCCGGCCGCCCTCTCCATGCTGTATGTGCAGACGGAAGCGGGCAAGCTTGTGCCCCTCTCGACCATCGTCGCTACCCGTCAGACGGTCGGACCGCTGTCGGTCAACCACACTGGCCAGTTGCCGTCGGTGACACTCTCGTTCAACCTCCGGCCGGGGGTCTCACTGGGCGATGCCGTGTCACGCGTGCAGGCGGTTGCGCGCGACATTTTGCCGGCCACCGTGTCGGGCAGCTTCCAGGGTACGGCGCAGGCGTTCCAGGATTCGATGACCGGCCTCGGGTGGGTACTCGCCCTCGCGATTTTCGTGATCTACGTGGTGCTCGGCATCCTCTACGAGAGCTTCATCCACCCACTCACGATTCTCTCCGGTCTGCCATCGGCGGGCTTCGGCGCGTTGATCACGCTGCTGCTGTTCCGACACGACCTGAACATCTACGCCTTCGTCGGCATCATCATGCTGGTGGGCTTGGTGAAGAAGAACGGCATCATCATGATCGACTTCGCGATTGCGTCACGGCGCCGGGACAACCTGAGCGCCGCCGAGGCCATCTACGACGCGTGTCGCGTCCGCTTTCGGCCGATCATGATGACGACGATGGCGGCGCTCATGGGCACGTTGCCGATCGCGCTCGGCTGGGGCGCCGGTTCCGAGGCGCGGCGGCCGCTTGGCCTCGCCGTCGTGGGCGGCCTGCTCGTGTCGCAGACGCTCACCCTCTATGTGACGCCGATCTTCTACATCTACATGGAACACTTCCAGGAGTGGCTGGGTCACCGGAAGGCTGCGAGGCAGTCGGCGCTCCCACGACTCGACGTCTCGGTGGACGGGGGCGAGAGCGGGGGTTGAGCGCGCCAGCGCTGGCTTACGCCGTCGAGGAGCCCTCCGGGCCGACCTCAGCTTGATGTCGCACGGGATTCAGGCGGCTGACGAGTTCACCAATTCTACGGTGAGGCCTTGCGATCCTGGAGCGAGAGCGACGTTCAGCTTCTCGAAGCCGATGATCCGACCACTGGCGTCCTTCATGAACACCGTGTCATCGTCGGCCTCTTGTGCCACGTGTTCGGTCGCAGGATCACCGAGCCAGACCGTCAGCGTCTTGGCGAAGGCGTCGTAGTAGACCCTGATTCTGTCCAAGTCGGATCGCATTGCTTGATCCTAGCGGGAATTGGAGGCGCCGTCCCGATTTGAACCGGAGAATGGAGGTTTTGCAGACGGCTGGCGGCCCTGGGCGGATCGGCTGTACAGCGACACTGGTGGTCACACCTGCGAGTAGTCCGTGGGTCGCAGGAACATCACCGTCGTGGCTGAAACCGTGTTCGCGAATGCCGGGTCGGCGCTCAGCTTCTTCCAATCCGGGGAATTGCGGAAGTCCTCCCACACTTTCTCGCGTGCCGCCATGTCCTGATGAACCGTCATGTACACCAGGTTCGGCTGTCTCCGGCCGACGAGGGTCTGTCCGAAGAACACCGGCCTCAAGCCAACGCGGTCGAAGATTCCGATTTCGCCTCCCTCGTTGAACATCTCGATCTTCTTCAGCGCGGCTGATTCACTGTGGCTTTCGTAGATGCGCAATTCGAAGAGCCGCGCCTTCTTTCCGGCCGTTTCCGCCGGGATTCGCATCCTCGGCACGTTCTTGAGCGCCCACAGCAACGAACTCTCGTATCGCGTATACGCGGGATTGTCGATGGAGGCTCCCAGGTAGGCGGCGGCGGCCTTCTGATACTCCACGTCCGCAGCCAGTCTCTCGGGAACCGCGAGGAGTGACCCCAGGTTCGGATATGGGATCAACACATACAGGAAGAGGGCGTTGCTGCCGGACACCACATTGAACACCCCAACCGGAGTGACACCCAGCCTGTTAAACGCGGGGATACAGGCCTTTGAGAGGTAGTCGTTGAGGACGGTCTTCCGGTTGCCAGTCGGCATTTCATAGACCCGCAGCTCATAGAACTCCCGCGGGGCCACTTGAGCGAACGCCTGGCTGCCCGGCCATCCGGCGAGGACGGCACCGCCAGCCAGCGAAGAGGACTTGATGAACTCACGCCGTTTCACGATTCCACCTCCGCGATCGAAGGGGGGCAGGTCCGCACAAGAC
Organism: Acidobacteriota bacterium; assembly: GCA_026393675.1. Classification (NCBI taxonomy): domain Bacteria; kingdom Pseudomonadati; phylum Acidobacteriota; species Acidobacteriota bacterium. The sequence continues at coordinate 24,970 of JAPKZQ010000045.1, forward strand.
GATGAGATTACTGCACGCGTGTCGGTCGCGCAAGGAGCACGGGGGCAGCGTCCCGGCGCGGTCAGTCTGAGGCTGGAGGTGCAGACGAGCGCGGACCTCGGTCGTCCTGGTGAAGTGTGGAGGCGCCGTCCGGATTTGAACCGGAGAATGGAGGTTCTTGCAGACGGGTAACGGCACCGATCACGAACCGCAGAACCAGGCCGGATAGCGCGTCTTGGGCCAGTCGTTTTCGCCCCATCGAGGAGCCAGAAAGCACAGCGAATGTCTCCTCCGAATCCTGTTAGACAGATCGATCGACTGCGGGTCTTCTTCCCGAAGAGGAACCCGATGCGCTTGCAAGATCACGGGCGATGGCTCTGCAAATCGGGAGGCGCGACCGCCTCGCTCACGGCTCACGGCAGATTGAGCTCCGTGCAGAAGGTGGTAAACGGGAGCACCGTGACTCTGCCGGACGCGTAGTGACGATCGCCGCGATGGACCTGGAAGAACCGGGGGATCGGAGTTCGTTCGGCGCAGTAGTGGACCGCCGCGCTGATGGCGCGCTCGCCAGTCTTGCATTCGACTGCGAACTGCGGTCGCCCGCCGCGCAGGACCACAAAATCGACCTCGCGTCGGTCGGTGTCTCTGAGGAAGCGGAGCTCCATGCGGAAGCCCTCGGTGTCCTCGATCCAGTGGCAGTACTTGAGCAGCTGGCACGCCACCAGGTTCTCGAAGCGCGCGCCGGGGTCGGCCACGGCCGACCAGTCCCACAGGTAGATCTTCTTCTCCTTCTTCACCGCTCGGATCCGGGGTGAGCCGAACGGCGGCAGGCGGAAACAGACGTACATGTTCTCCAGGATCGTCAGCCATCGTTCGACGGTCTTGTGATCAACCTCCAGGTCCTGCCGCAGGTTGGCTACAGACAATGGCGTGCCGACGCGCTCCGGCAGCAAGTCGACGAGCTGCTCGACGAGGCTCACCTCGCGAACCCGCTCCAGATCTCGCAGGTCTTCGCGAATCACCCTGGCCAGACGATCCCGCTGCCAAATGCGATGCTCGACCTCGTCCTGGCGAAAGAGCGGCTCCGGAAAGCCGCCGAACCGGAGCAACGCGTCGAGGTGCGACCTGGACGGCTTCGGGTCGAGCTCGCGCAGCGAGAACGGGTGCAGGCGGAAGTAGCGATACCGATTGGCGAGAGAATCGCCTCCTTTGCGGTAGTAGTCGAGTCTGGCCGACCCGGTGACGACGATGCGACGGAAGGACTTCTCAGTGTCGTAGATACCCTTGAGCAGGTTGCGCCAGCGAGCGTACTTGTGCACTTCATCAAATATGAGGAGCGGCTCGTTTGCCGGCAGCTCGACCCGTCGCAACCGCGCCGCAGCCCTCGGGTCGTCCCAGTTGAAATAGGCCGGATGCCGCTCCGTGGCTTTCCGGCCGAGAAGAGAGAGCGCCAAGGTCGTCTTACCCACTTGCCGCGGCCCGCCGACGAAGACCATCTTGCCCGTTGCCAGCGCCTTGTCCACCGCCGGTGCCAGGTATCGTGGAGTCATCATGAATGGGAGTATAGTCCAGTTTACTCATGAGTAAACTGGATATGACTCCCACACGCGCGTAACGCTCTGGCACACGCTGAACGCTGAGTTCACGTGTGTTGGGCCGGCCGCCGGCCCAGAACCGGGGCAATTGAACCGCCCTAGGTTTGCCAGAGAGCGCATTCGTTGAGAATATGGAGCCTGTGAGACACCCAAGTCGGTTTGCCCTGGAGGTTCGTGAGCGGGCGATCCCGCCGGTGGAGGAGCAAGCGCGAGAGCATGCGTCGGAGTGGGCCGCGATTCGGTCCTTGGCTGAAGAGCCGGGACGCCGGGATGTAACCCTCTATCGCTGGGTCCGGCACGGCGAGCCATGATGCGGCGTGTGTCGTCTCTCGTCCTGGGACTGATCCTCATCTACCTGATCGTCGCCTACCTGGTACTGCCGTGGGCGTGGAATGTCAGCATGCGCCGCCATCCTGATTTGAGCGCCTGCCCCCGCATCACCCGCACAGCCGAAGGCATCTCAGGTGACCCCTTGAACATCGCGCTGATGGGATCCGACGGCGCCATTGTCCGGGCCATGACGGCTGGCGGATGGCATCCGGCCGACCCCATCACGTTTCGAACCAGTCTGCGTATCGTCGAAAGCACGCTGCTCAAGAGGCCTGATGAGACAGCTCCGGTCAGTAACCTGTTTCTGTTTGGCCGGAAGCAGGACCTGGCGTTCGAGCAACCCGTCGGCGCCAGTCCTCGCCAGCGGCACCATGTCCGGTTCTGGCGGGCCGACCTGATCAACCAGGAGCAGCCGCTCTGGCTCGGGGCGGCTACCTATGACACGTCGGTCGGGGTGAGCCACAGGACGGGCCAGGTCACCCATCACATCGCCGCGGACCTCGATGCTGAGCGGGACAAGTGCTCGGCCGACCTCACGCGAGTCGGAGCGGCCGAGGAGGTCTACTACGTCGAACGGTTCCACGACCGGTTGGAAGGACGCAACGGCGGAGGCGATGCCTGGCACACGGATGGCCGCCTGGTGGTGGTCATTCTGACGATCGGATCGAAGTTGTAACTGAACAGTCACCACGACGAGACCGGTAACGCCAATTACGGCTGCCGTGATTCGTGTGGCGTGGCCGTCGTCTTAGGTATTACGGAGTTCCTCACCAATTTCCCTACCACGGCGGCACGCGAGGCAGGCCCAGGAGCGCACCTTGTTTACCTGCCCCACCGAAACCCTGCCCCTACCTGAATTGACGTGCGGCCAACCGAGACGGGTACGCTGTCCGGCAGTGGGGATGCGTCTGGGTGTTCCCGAGGCCAGTCGATCCAGCGGACACGTCCTGACGCCACGAAAGAGGCTTTGCGACCAATCGGAACGACGACATCAAGCCCAGCCGTGAAGCCGAACGCCGTGGTCGTCGTCGCGAGATCACCGGGATCGAATGGCCCTCTCGTCCCTCCGGTTGAGTAGTACCAATCTTGCCTGGACTGATTCGTCAGCGTGTCATTGGAGAACGCCATCGTGAACCCGACGACTGGCTCAACCCTGACGCCACCGTTTCCACGCGAAGGCATAAAGCGCAGTAACCCGGAGAACATCTTCTCTGAGTGCTTCAGGGTGCCAGTGGTCTTGTTGTTGCCGAAATGGCCAGCGTAGAGTTGGTAGGTCACGTCGCCGCTTCGCGCCAGCCCCACTACCCCCTCAACCTCGATCGCGACATTATCCGAGACAGCGCCACCGGCATTCACCAGCCCGCCCCAACCAGCTCTAGCGATACTGCGGCACAAGGCGCCTCCTTGACCCACCATTGACGCGCCGTTACATCCGCCGTCCTGGTGGTCTCCCCCACTTGACCACAGAAGGAAGGCCCCACCCCCATACCACGTCCCTTTGTCGGCGGACTTATGTGCTTGAGCCAGGCCCGCTGTCGCATTCACGCACACCAACGCGGTCGCCAGCGCCAGAGTCTGGATGAATCGCCGTCTCATGATGTTCAATCGCTTTCAGTGGGTCTCGACCTAGTCAGCTATATGTGCCCACTCTGCTTCACGCTTCGATGACTGTCAAGGGAGGTCGCGCAGTCTCCGAGATTGTTGGTGTGGTGGTCTCGACGACAGTGCCGCAGTTCGCGCGCAGGTCGACAGGTGAGGCCACACCGCCCTGCGGATGCGATCCTCGTCAGCGGACGGGCCGAGGTGGCACAGGGACGGTCACCACGACGAGACCGTTCACGTCGCGGTCGACGACGGCAATCGCGAGTCGACCTTCCTCGGCAGGTCGACCGGCGGCATCCACCGCTCTCGACATCGCCCGGATCTCGTAGTCGCCTGGCACGACGCCAGTGATGGAGAAACGTCCGTCGCCATCGGTCAGTCCCATTCCCGCCGTGCTAGTCAATCCCACCGAAGAAGACGATGGCGCAACCGCCACGCTAACCTTCGCGGACGGGCGACGTTGAGAGTCCAACACCAGGCCGCTGATGCGGTACGCTCGACTCGGGACAAGTGAGAAATCTATTTCGGAGACCGTCTGTCCGGCCCCCACCGTGATCCGCCGGGCCTGCGACACGTCCGCGGTGCCCGGGTAGTACGTTGGCGCGTAACCTGACCGCGGGCCCTCGGTGATTGGCGAACCGGTACTGGAGACGGTGGCGCCCAGGTAATAATCGCCTGGCGAGACTCCCACGATGCGAAACTCACCGAGATCGTTCGTCGTTGCGCCGCCCGCAGGGACGAGAGCGTCGGCCACGACGACCCCATTGCGCATCAACCTGGGCACCGTTCTCAGCACGCGGACGTTTGCTCGCAGCATCGGCTCGCCCGTTTCATCCCACACGTGCCCAGCGATCACTGCGGCCGGGCTGAGTGAGATCACGACGGAGGCAATGGTCTGACCGTCCGCAAGTTGAATCGTGCGGGACACACGATTCTCCAGGGGGGTCCGCGTCAAGTCGGGATAGATCCCGAATCCGTCCTTTCGCGCCGTGAGGAAGTACGCGCCTGGCGGCAGGTTTCCGAACTCGAATCGTCCCTCCGCGTCAGTCTCGGCCACGCGAGTCCGATAGCGTGGCGAGGAGATTGACACCTGAGCGGCGCGCAGTGGCTTCCCAGTGGCGGTTGCGGTGACCTGCCCCGCAATCCGGCCGGTGCCGCCAGTCATCTCAAGAGCTTCTGGCAGGGAGGCGATCTGTGGGCTGTCTTCGCGCCAGAGCGACGAGCCGGCGTGGCCCCTCGCCATCGGACTGGCAGCTGCCAAACTAACAGCCAGCAGAGCCGTGCCGAACGTCGCGTTCAGGAAGGTTCGACGCATGTGCGCTCCTTTGCCCAAGGGGGCACGAATCAGCCCAAACCAATATCATTAGACACCGCTTGCCCGCTGGTCGGATCGGCTTTGCACGAGGCCTCAGAAAGCTGTCGTTCACCTCGGCGACGCGGAACACCGCCTTGTTAGGAGATACGCTGGTCGCGGAAATCTGGTCTGATAACGCTCGCCCAGACTGTCACCTGGATCATCGCGCCGTCCCCGGACGGCGTCTTGTCCTTCCTCTAAGTAAAGACCATCGCCGTGCTGGTGTCGGATCCAGCCGGTTGCATTGGTTTCTCCGGCTGGTCTATCCTCCCTGCGTCATGTCCCATGGAACGGTCGTCCTTCGGGTCGGCGCAACCGCCATCGCTACTGCTCTCGCCCTCCTGGTCGTCAACGCGCAGCAACCCGTTCCGCAGGTGGTGCCTCGGGCCGCGCAGCAATCGCCGCCCGATCCGCGAGCCACGTTCCGCTCCGATATCACTTGCGTCGAGATCCCCACGGTCGTCGTCGACCGGCAGGGCCGGTTTGTGACCGGATTGACGCGCGACGATTTCGAGGTCTTCGAGGAGGGCCAACGCCAGGCTGTCGAGACGTTCAGGTCCGTCGACTTCGGGCCGGTCGCGAAGTCGACAACGTCCGCGACACTGCCGGATCCGGACGTCTCCTCGAACGAGGCACCATTTGACGGCCGGATCTACGTGCTCGTTCTCGACGATATGCACACCAAGCCCATGGCGACAGGACTGACTCGTGACCTAGCTCGGCGGTTCGTCGAAACCCAGGTTGGCGCCAACGACCTTGCGGCCGTCGTATTTCCGAGCGGCATTGCGGGCACGTCACAAGACTTCACGTCGAGCCAGCGCCGGCTGTTCGCCGCCATCGACCGTTTCGTGGGCGGGCGCGGCGGTTCGGTGTCCTTTGACTTGAACTATGAATCACAAACGAGCCTTCTTGCTCTCCGGCTCGTCGTGAACGCGCTGGCCGAGATCCGTGGAAGGCGTAAGGCCGTGGTGCTGTTCAGTGGGGGAATTCCGCCCATCCTTCTGTCCGGCCAGGAGCAACGCGCACGAACGGGCGACAGACCCCCAGGGGCACCGCCGAAGTGGTTCGGATTGGCCCAGTCTGATCTGGCTGGCACGGTTGCTGCGGCAATCCAATCGAACACCACTATCTACGCCGTCGACCCAGACGGCTTGAAGATGGGGAGCGCAGCGTGCCTGAACCCACCGTTGGAGACGCTACGCCGCCTCTCGTGGGACACCGGAGGCCAGGTCGCCGTCAACACGAACAGCCTGAACGAAGCGCTCGACCGCATCGGCGAAGACAACAGCCGGTACTACCTGCTCGGCTACTACCCGCTGGCCCCCAAGCAGGACGGCTCGTTCCGCAAGTTGGAAGTCAAGGTCCACAAGCCGGACGTCGGAGTGTATGCGCGAGTCGGTTACTACTCCAAGAAAGCAGAGGGATCGCCCGCGAAGGCTTCGACCAGGACGAAGACCAGGGAGCCTGAACTGCTGGCGGCGCTCCAAGAGGCACTCGACTCCCCCACTCCAGTGTCGGGTGTGCGGATACGGGCATCTGCTGCACCCTTCCGAAATGCGGCTGGAAAGGCTGCTGTCACTGTTGTGATTCAGGTCGACGGCCGAGACATTGGCTTCTCTCAGGCGGAAGGCCGGTTCGACGCCAGCGTGAACCTCGCCATCGTCGCGGTCGATTCCGTCGGTGACACGATTGGCATGATTACGCGAACGTTCACGCTGCCCCTTCGGCCAGACTCACACACGCAGATGGTGGCCAACGGCCTTCGGTTGGCAGAACAACTGTCGCTGCCGACGGGACCTCATCGCCTGCACATTGCAGTGCAGGACGCGGTGAACAAGAGAGTTGGCGCAGTCGATTGTGACGTCGATGTGCCGGACTTCGGCAAGACAGTGTTCACGATGAGCGGCCTGCTGCTGACGTCGAGCCGCGCCAATGCCACACCCAGCACGAAGAATGATCGCCTGCAGGCGTTGCAATCTGTATTGCCGACACCGCCGACGGTCGCGCGGGTCTTCGGACGGGACGAGTCGCTCACGCTGATGGCCGAAGTCTACGACCGAAGCCGCACACCGAATGCGGTCACCATCGTGACGACGGTCAGGACCGCCGACGGCACAGAGGTGTTCCGACGCGAGGGCACGCGTACGGGCGCGGAGCTGAAGTCAGCAAAGGGCGTCTATCAGCATCTGGAGACGGTGCCGTTGTCTAGCCTGGCTCCCGGCTGCTACGTGCTGACCGTCGAGGCCAGCTCGGGCGGCAAGCCAGAATCCTCCATCCGCCGCCAGGTTCCTATCGACATTGTGGTGCAGGAGGGATCGCCCGTGTAGATGCGTTCCGCGCGCAATGCGACTATGAAGCCCAGGCGACGCGTTTATGGATGATCGGCCTGACTTGCACGATCCAACGCCGGACGGTTTCCCGCGGGGATCCGTCGTCGAACGCCAATCCCGGCTCCCGTGATGCGCGTGGCCTCATGTTGTAGAATCTGCCGCATCCGAACCGAATTGGCGTCGGTCCGGCTCATACGTGGTGTGGGACGAGGCACACCATAAGATAGGTAACCGTCATGCCGCTGGATCCTGTCGCTGTTCGTATTGGTGCGGTTGCGATCATGTCGAGTGTCGCGCTTCTCGTCGGGAACGCCCAGCAACCCCCGCCCAAGTTCAAGTCGAGCGTCGAAGCGGTGGTGCTCGATGTGTCCGTGCTGGACAAGGACCGCCGGCCGGTGCGGGGCCTGACCGCTTCAGACTTCACGGTTCTCGAGGACGGCAAGCCTCAGGAGATCGGCACCTTCACGGCCATCGATCTTGAAGACGTGATCGACGTGAAAGCCGCGCCATGGACACGCCAGGTAGCACCAGACATCCGGAGGAACGACGACTTCAGGGAACGGCGCGTTGTGGTGATCGTGATGGACAGCTCGACACCGATGCCCGCGCCTGAGGTGCCGCAGGCGAAGCGGCTCGGTCGAAGCGTGGTCGAGGGACTGGCGCCAGACGACCTGGCTGCCGTCGTGCACACCTTTGGCAAAGGCGGCGGCCAGACCTTCACCCACGACCGGGCCAAGTTGCTAGCCGCCGTTGATCGTTTCAACGGGACGCCAGACGGGGGGTGGACGATGGCCTTCCCCAAACCCTCGTCCCCCGGGGCGCCGGCCGACGCCATTCTCGCCGCAGTGACCCCGCAGCCCTTTACCCAGTTCGATAGAAGCGGATCGCTCCTGAACTTCTACTTCTCGACGATCAGCACCCTGCGAGATATTGCCGAAGACCTCGCTGGTTTACCCGACAGGCGCAAGGCACTGTTCTTCGTGAGCGTCGGCATTCCGCTCGACGTGACGTCGGCGACGGAACCCAACTCCTTGGGGATGGCCGGCCCCAGCGACGTAGCTCAGATCCTATTCGCTGAGCTCAGGAAGGTGTACGACGCTGCCCGGCGTTCCAACGTGAACATTTACAGCGTCGACCCGGGCGGTTTGCGGATTGACGCAGCCCCTTTCAACCAGGACTTCCTGAGGGGTGTATCAGCGGCGACTGGCGGGTTCGCCATCACGGACACCAACGACCCGGCTCCCGGCATCCAGCAGATCTACCGCGAGAACGGTTCGTACTACCTTCTCGGGTATCAACCGTCGAGCAGCAGAACGAACGGCCGGTTCAGGAAGGTAGAGGTCAAGGTGAACCGTCCAAGTGTGACGGTTCGATCTCGCAGCGGCTACTTCGAGCCGACGGAGGCCGCCGCCGCGACGAAGACGGCTCCAGCGAAGGCCAAGCCTGAGGAAGTATCCGCCCTTGAGGGTCTCCTGCCCAAGAGCGACATCGCACTGCGAGTCCACGCGGTCCCGTTCGCGAAAGACGGTGGGACCGAATCCGAAGTGGCCATCATCCTGCAGGGGCATGAGCCGATTCCTGCCGGGTCGACGGCCACCGCTGAAGATCTGACGGTGCTGTTTCACGCCTATAGCATGCAGGCCGAATTGAAGGCCTCCGACCGTCTGACCGCGCACCTCCGCATTCGGGCGGGTGCGGTGAACGACTTGCGCTACGGGTTGCTGTCGCGCCTCACGCTGAAGCCGGGGCGCTACCAACTGCGGCTGTCCGCCAAGAGTTCCATGTCGGGCAAAAGCGGTAGCGTCTACATCGAAGTGGACGTGCCTGATTACTCCAAGGCTGCGCTGTCGCTCTCAGACGTGATGTTCGAAGCGACCCCGTCGCCTGTCGCCTCACCGAGGGGCAAGCTGGCCTCGCTTATTCCCATCGTGCCGACGGCGGAGCGCGACTTCCTGCCCGGAGACACCGTGACGGCGTTCGCCCGGGTGTACCAGGGCGGCAGAAACGCCCTGCAAGCGGTGGCAGTGACTACGAGAATCGTGGACCGCGCGGGCGCCGAGGTGTTCAGCAAGGTCGAATCCTTGGCGCCGGATCGCTTTGCAACGGCACGGTCTGCGAACTTGCTGGTTTCGATCCCGATCGGGACGCTAGCACCCGGCCCCCACCTGCTTAGCATCTCGACGACGCGGGGCAATGAGAGTGCACACCACGAGGTACGGTTCACGGTGCACGCAGGCAGCGGCGGTTGGCCGCCATCGGTTCGTCCCAGCCGACTGCACCCTGCCAGATCTACTCAGTCACCGTGGCACCTACATCGCCGCAGGGAAGCAAGGCCGAGCATCGGATCACCAACCTTGGACTGGTGGCGCCTCACTTTACACGAGGTGCCTCATGCGCAAGGCGGCGCAATTCCGCCAGCAGCGCGTTCACAGTCAACCAGACAGCCTGACACGGTACCGTTTCTGACAGCGGCGGTGACGGGATAGGTTTCGGCAAGCGGACCAATGGTGAGGGTGCAATCCACGGGGCCCGAGTCGCGGCCCGATTCGACACGCACGGATTCGCGCTTTCCTGGCACGAAACCATTCAGCGTCGCTGTGACCGTGTAGATTCCGGCGCGCAGGGCCTTGATCTCATAACAGCCTGTGGCGTCGGCGTGGACGACCTCACGGATGTCACCACTGGCGGCGAGTACCTCGACGCCCGGAAGAGCAACTCCCGTGCTGTCTTTGATGCACCCTTTGATGGTGCCCTGGGCGTGTGTCGTAGCGGGGGCACTCAGGATGGCGATCAGGCCCCAGACTCTAACGGCGAACCGAATTCTTGACGTCGCCATTGCTCCTACTCCCGCATCATCGCGCTGACGCGAGCTGCATAGGCGAGCCGTTCTTCAATTATGGGGCTGCCATCGAGTCAGATTGTAGCGCACGGCGTGTTTGAGCAACGATGAACGTCCCACGAGCCGGCCCTCGTCCGACCCGTTACAGAGTGAGGTCATCCACACCTCTCGCTCTTGGAACAGCATCGATCGACCGTAGGGCGTGGAGAGTAGAATCCAGCATTGGCGGATGGGGTAGTTCCCGACTCACGCCTTCGAGAATGGAGGATTGTCAGGTTGACCATGAATCCCATCGAACCCGAACAATCCAGGACTCGCTCGCTGTCGAGCGCCAATCCGCTCACTCCTCGCCAGCGACCGACTCGACGATGGCGCTGGCTCTCAATTCCGATTGGCTTGCTGGCGCTGTTCTACGGAGCCGTCGGGTATTGGGGCAGCGGCGTGATGATCGGCGAACAGCCTCGCTGGCGCGGAATGACCCGCGGCCCTCAGGACTTCGGCCTGCAAGCAGAGGTTGTCTCGTTCCGATCGCTGGATGGGATTCCCCTGAAGGCTTGGTGGCTGCCCGCGCAAGCCACGCCGCGGGCTACAGTCGTCATCGCCCATGGCATCGATCATACGCGCCAGGTCATGCTGCCGCGCGCCGCCTTTCTCGTTCGCGGCGGGTACAACGTTCTCGCCGTCGACCTCCGCGGACACGGCGAGAGCGGCGGACAATTCGTTTCGCCCGGACTGGTGGAAAGACGCGATCTCCTCGGCGCGGTCGAGTACGTCCGCTCTCGTGGAGGGCGCGGCTCAATTGCTCTGTTGGGGGTCTCCTACGGCGCGGTCGCATGCCTGCTCGCCGCTGCTGAGTCTCCGGAGATTCGAGCCGTCGTCAGTGACGGCGCTTTCCCTACTGGCGCGGACGTGTTCGGCAACGTCAGCCGCCACTATCTGCATGCCACTGGCACGAGTCTGTTGTTGCGAGGCTTGTTTGCCGCCGCGCTTCTTCCCGGAACGGCGCGTGCGATCGTGCTCGCCTACTACCTGCGAACCGGTGTGTACCTTGGATCAGACTTTGTGTCCGTTCTCTCGACCGCATCGCAGATCGCGTGCCCGGTACTGCTCATCTCGGGCGAGCGGGATTGGATCGTCCCAACGGAAAACGCCCGCAGAATCCTCGCTGCCCTGTCGGGCAATCGAAGCCGTCTCGTCACCATCCCCAACGCTTCCCACGACACCACCTACAGCACTGCGCCAGTGCTGTACCAAGAAACCGTCCTGAACTTTCTCGATCGCAGCTTGACCAAGTGAGCTGGTTCTCATCTTCTTCGTGTCGGCGCGTCCCGCGTCGGCGACTCCGTGCCCGCCGCGCTTGGTCCCGCTGGGCCGGCGGCGCCCGACCGGCCGCAGGCGCCCCGACTATCGAAAGACGATGCAGACGGGCGTGTTGACTTTCACGACCTGCCCGGTGGCGCTGAGCGTTCCTGTTGCCTGATCGACACGGAATTCCACAATCGAGTCGCTGCGCTGGTTGGCGGCGAACAGACGCGTTCCCGCCGGAGTGAGGCCGATGAAGCGGGGCGTCGAGCCCTTCGTAGACTCCCACCCCACAGGCGACAGCATGCCATTCGACTCGTCGACGCGGAAGATGGCGACGCTGTCGTGTCCCCGGTTCGACACATAGACGAACCGGTCCGAGGGCGACACGACAATTGCGGCACCGGTGTTGTCGCCGGTGAAGGTCGAGGGCAGCGACGGCACGATCTGAATGGCCTCGAGCGCCCCGGTGTGACCGAACCGGTAAGCGGTCACAGTCGAGTCCAGTTCGTTGATGACCCACGCGTACGGCAGTCGGGAAAGGAAGGCGATGTGACGCGGGCCGGCCCCGGATCTGGTCCTCGTAAAGGGCCGATCCGCCGGCACGAGCGTGCCCTTTGCGCTGTCGATCGTGAAGATGAAGAGCCGATCGAGCCCCTTATCAGGAACCACGACAAACCGGCCGCTCGGATCGAACGGGCACTGGTGCGGATGCGGGCCAGGCTGCTCCGTGCGGTGCGGGCCCAGCTCCCCCTTCGTGGCCACGACGTCTGTGGGCGCGCCGAGCGAGCCGTCAGCGTTGACGGGCAGGACCTCAACGGTGCCCGCCACGTAGTTGGCCGCGACGAGGAATCTTCCGGTCGGGTCGATGGCGAGATGGCTCGGGTCGTCGCCGCCCGAGGGCTGACGGTTGATGAGTGTCAGCTCGCCGCTGCGATTGTCGATGGCGAAGGCCGATACCTCGTTGGCCACTGGTTGGACGGCGTAGAGGACGGGGCGACGCGGGTCGAGGCCCAGGTATCCGGGGTTGATGACGCTCGAGAGGAGCTGAACGCGCGACCAGCGGCCCGTGGCGGCGTCGATGGCGTACACCGAGAGACCCTCACCGTGCGCGCCTCGCGTACTCGTCGCGAACGAGCCCACGTAGGCGAAGCGAGGCAAGGTCTCCACGTCCGCAGTTCGCGTCGCCGGCGCGCTCGCCGGTCGAGCGCCCGCACGGCCAGACGGCCGGAGCGCAGCCGTCGCAATCCAGGCGGCGGAGAGCCCCAGGAGTTCCCGGCGGGTCGTCGTTGCTACGGCACGATCCGAACTCGGCGTCGTCATGTCGTGTCAGTCCTCCGGGGGTGCGTGCCTATTTCGCGAGCAGTCCCTGCAGGATCTTCTCCGCCACGGCGAAGACCGTGCCGTGCCTAGCCCCGGGCGGCATCTGCAGTTCGCCGCCCAGGGGCGTCCAGGTCTTCAGGTCGTGCGATCGCACGCCCTCGAAGCGGTGCCGCGTGTAGGCGTCGAAGAGCACGATCATGTCGGCGCCGGCCCGGAACGTCGTGGGGCCTTCCACCCAGTTCTCCACCGAGACCGGCCCTGGAGCCAGCACGTAGGGCCCCAGCGCGTGGTCGGCGAACGCGACGCGGATCTCCTTGCGCGGCTCGGGGAACTTCGTCTCGTCTTTGAGGAACATCACGTACCGCGCCCCGTCGCGGACGATGGTCGCGTCGATGACATCGAAGCCCGGATCGAGGAACAGCTCCGCCCGGCTGTACGCCTTGAAGTCCTTGGTGGTCGTGCGGTAGATGCGGTGGTTCAGCCGCGAGCCGTCCGCGGAGCGGATGTCGGCGGTGTCGTCCGTGGCCGGGAAGCGGCCGGGAATCGCCGTGGCCCAGAAGATCACGTACTGCTGCGTGTGCTCGTCGAAGATGATCTCCGGGGCCCACGCGTTCGCCGCCTTGCGCTCGTGCACCATGACGGGCAGGAACGCCACGCCGGTCCACGTCAGCAGGTCTTTCGAGTGGCCGATCCCGATGCCCTGCTCCCACCACCCGGTCGTCCAGACCGCGTGGAACACGTTGTCCGGACCGAGCATGATGCAGGGGTCACGCATCAGCTTGCCCCCGACCGCCGGCGCGAGGAACGGCTGACCCTCGTGCAGGGGCGTCCACGCCAAGCCGTCGCGGCTGTAGGCGAGGTGGAGGCCGTCCTGGCCATTGTCGAGGAAATAGCTGAACACCCACGGGCCGGCCTTGTTGGGGGCCGCTGTCACGCTCGCAAGCGACGCGACGGCGAGGATGGCGGCGGCGGCGACAGCGAGGCAGCGAGCGGCAACCGGGACACGGCATTTCATGGCGGCGCGATTATACCAACCGCGCCAGCCGAGTACGAAGCGCGTTACTGTGAGCAGGCCAAGGTGGCCTGAGTCACACCATTCGCTCTTCGAGATTCCCGGTACGGTTCACCCGACGTCGGTTGATTCTTTGCCCGGGCGGAGCATGGCACGACCGGATGCCTCACGGTATACTACGCACGACGGTCAGGAGCTTGCTCACGGTCGCACTTGCCGTGGCCGTCTGACTGTTCCGTGTTGTTGCAGCCTGCCCACTTGGAGACCGGGGATGTCGATTGGGAATGCTGCGCTGCTCGTGTGTCTCCTGTATCTGCCGACCACCACGTCTCCAAGACCGGTTCAGGCCCCTCCTGCTGAACTGACGACGGTTCTCGATCGCGCAACCGCCTACGTCGCCGCCTACGTTAAGAGCCTGTCGTCGGTCGTCAGTGAGGAACGATTCGACCAGCGCGTGGATACGCGAGGCGACAGATTCGAGAGATTCACCACAAGCAACACGGTGACGCGCACGCTCGTGTCCGACTATCTGCTCGTACAGGTTCCGGGGCTGAGTGAGTGGCTGCCGTTTCGCGACGTGTACTCCGTTGACGGCGTACCCGTCCGCGACCGTAACGACCGCCTCCTCAAGCTCTTCGTCGAGTCACCCGCCTATGCGTATAGCCAGGCGCTCCGCATTCGCGATGAGAGCAGCCGCTACAACATCGGCAGCGGACTGCGGGACATCAACGTGCCGACCTTCGCGTTGCAGATACTCACCAAGCAACTCCGGGCAGGGTTCGTGTTCAGGCAACGCGGCCGCGAGCGAGTGAACGGCCTGGACACGATCATCGTCGACTACGAGGAGACCTCGACGCCGACGCTCATTGTTGGACGCAATGACCAAAACGTGCCTGCGCGCGGGCGATTCTGGATCGAGCCCGAAACCGGGCGGGTCGTTCGCACGCGCATCGAAACCCGTCCGGACGGCAACACCAACAGCATTGAGGTCGTCTTCCGCGAGGAGCCGAAACTCGGCCTGTGGGTGCCCAGCCTGATGGACGAACGTCGTGTGACTGGGCTGGATAAGATGGAAGGACGTGCGACCTACACAAACTACCGTCGCTTCCAGGTGAGCACGGCGTTCGAGATTAAGTAGGCTGTGTCGGGGAATTGGAGGCGCCGTCCGGATTTGAACCGGAGAATGGAGGTTTTGCAGACCTCTGCCTTACCACTTGGCTACGGCGCCCTGTCTGGATTGACCGCCAAGAGCGACAGTCAAGGGAGGGAAAATGGAGCGGGAAACGGGATTCGAACCCGCGACTTCGACCTTGGCAAGGTCGCACTCTACCACTGAGTTATTCCCGCCCAATCTACAAACTACGGTACCACAGGGCGACGCAGCGTTTCAAGAATTCGAGGGGCTGCCGGGCACGGCATGCCGTGCCCCTACGGGTTTCTACCGACTACCGACTACCGACTACCGTCTACTGCCTCCTACCATCGGTCGGCCGTGAAGGCACCGCGGATGATCTCGACGGTCGGTGCGGCGCCCTTGGGCGCGAGAACGCTGACGACGTCGAATCGGGCCGGCCGGTGCTGGCACCGGTGCGTGGCGAGATAGAACCGCGCCATGGCGATGATGCGCCGTTGCTTCCACCAGGTCACCGACTCGGCGGGAATGCCGCAGCGGGTATCGCGACGCGCCTTCACCTCGACGAAGACAATCGTGTCGCCGTCGGCAGCGACAATGTCAATTTCGCCAACTCTGGTGCGGTAGCGCCTGGCAAGAATCGCGTACCCCCGCCGCTGGAGCGCCGCACACGCGAGATTCTCTCCCAATAACCCGAGTTGGACCGTTCCAAGTGATCCCAAGACCTCGACGGCAGCTGCAAACCACGGGCCGTAGAGTGTCAAGCAACCTTCGCTCAGGCCGGGCTGGAGCCCGGCGATCCCAGGCTCGAGACAGTACCTGACCCAGCGCGACCTGCGGCGCCACGCCGCCGGGGTTGCCGGCCGGGCTGGAGCCAGCGGCGGCGGTGCCGTTCCCCTGTGCGCCTGTCGGGTATAATCCACCCGCCCCCTCTCCGGCGGTCCCCAGCCATACCCGGAGCCGTTCGTGACCGCGAGCGTCATCCCGGCGCTCGTCATAACAGGGGGAATTCATGAAGATCCTCGTATTCGGAGGCTCCGGCAAGATGGGCCTCGCAGTCGCCTTCGACCTCCTTCGCGAGTCCGACGTGACGGCCATCGGCCTCGTAGGACGCCGCATGGACGCGCTGGAACGCGGACGCGCCTGGCTCAAGGACCCGCGCATCGTGCTGCACCGGATCGATGTCGAGCAGAAGGACCAGGTCGTTGCGCTGCTGAAGCAATACGACGTCGCCGTCAACACGCTTCCCGATCGGCACACGAGCTACCTCGGCGTGGACGCGGCCGTCCGCGCGGGTACGCATATCGTGGACATGCTGGAGGAGTACCACCGCCGACCCGACACATACGAGGTCGAGGGCCTCGTTCTGCCCGCCGGCATGTCGCTGAACGAGTACGGCGACTGGATCCACGAAACCGCGCTGAAAAACAACGTGTGCTTCATGGACGGCATCGGGTTCGCGCCGGGCCTGAGCAATATCACGTGCGGCGAGGCAATCCGGAAGCTGGACGTCGCCGAGTCGGTCATCGCCCGCGTCGGGGGCATCCCGCGCAAGGATGTGGCCGCCCGCAACCCGCTCCGCTACATGATCACGTGGGCGTTCTGGCACGTCCTGCGCGAGTACGTGATTAAGGTCAACGTGCTCAAGAACGGCAAGCTGGTCGAAGTGAACGCGGCGACGGATCGCGAGAAGTTCGTGTTCGACAAGTTCGGCAGGAACGAGCCGCTCGAGTGCGCGATCACCCCGGGGATGCCGAGTTTCATCTTCACGCGGACGCAGTTGAAGGAGTTCGCCGAGAAGACCGTCCGCTGGCCCGGACACTGGGACGGTGTCCAGACGCTGAAAGAGTGCGGGATGCTCGATCTCGAGCCGATTACGATCGGCGGCGGCAAGGCCGCGCCTCGCGACTTCCTGCTGGCCCGCATCGAGCCCCAGCTGCGCGCGAAGCCCGGCGATACCGACGTGTGCGTGATGTACAACACGGTCGTCGGCACGAAATTCGGGATGAAGACGAAGATCTCCTACCACCTCTGGGACGAGGCTGACACGGTCAGCGGCATCTCTTCGATGGGGCGCGTCACGGGCTTCAGCGCTGCGATCGCCGCGGTGATGATCGGGCGCGGCATGATCAAGGAGCGGGGATGCGTGCCGCCGGAGGATTGCATCTACGGCGAGAACTACACGTACTTCATGAAGGAGCTGGAGAAGCGCAACGTCAACGTGCTCGAGACGATCGAGACCATCGTATAACTCGCCTCCCGGGCTGCCGCCCCCGGTGAGACAAAAGGCCCGCGGCCTGGCCGCGGGCCCTTCCACCTGCAGGCTCCCCTGGCGCCGGATGACTCAGCGCATCGGTTCCACCTCGGTCAGCGCCTCGTCCAGGATCCGCACCGCGTCATCGGCCTGCGCCTTCGAGAGGACGAGCGGCGGCGCGAACCGCAACGCGTTCGCCCCGGCTCCGAGCACCAGTAGCCCTCTCCGGAAGCAAGCGCCGACCACCTCGTCGCGCTCGCTGGTCGCCCGCTCCTTCGTCTCGCGGTCCCGCACGAGCTCGACGCCGATCATCAGGCCTTTCCCGCGCACGTCGCCCACGAGCCGATGGCGTTCGGCCAGCGCCTTCAGCAAGTCCAGCAAGTAGTCGCCCACCAGTCGCGCGTTCTCGATCAGCGTGTCCTTCAGCAGCTTGATGGTGGCCAGCGCCGCCGCGCACGACACGGGGTTGCCCCCGAAGGTGCTCGCGTGGGCACCAGGCGGCCAGTTCATGACGTCGGCGTGTGCCAGGGCCACGCCGAGCGGAAGGCCCGACGCAATCCCCTTGGCGAGCGTCATCACATCCGGCACAAGGCCGTAGTGCTCGCTGGCCAGCATCTTCCCCGTCCGGCCCATGCCCGACTGCACCTCGTCCACGATGAGCAGGATGCCATGCCGCCTGGTCAGCGCGCGCAGGCGGTCGTGGAACTGCTGCGGCGGAACGAGGTACCCGCCCTCCCCCTGGATCGGCTCGACGATGACGCCCGCCACCTCTTCCGGCGACACCAGGTGCACGAGGATGGAGTTCTCGATGAATTCGAGGCACTCGGCCTGGCAGGTGTCCGGCCTGAGCTTCACGGGGCACCGGTAGCAGTAGGCGTACGGCGCGTGGTACACGCCGGGCATCACCGGGCCGAATCCGCGGCGTTGAATCGCGCGGCTGGCGGTCAGCGTCACGGCACCCATCGTCCGCCCGTGGAACGCGCCCAGGAACGCAATGAAGTACTGGCGCTCCGTATAGTGGCGCGCCAGCTTGATGGCCGCCTCGTTGGCCTCGGCCCCCGAGTTGCCGAAGAAGCAGCGCACCGGCTCCTTCATCGTCGAAAGCGCGGCAAGTTCCTCGGCCAGCTTCACCTGCGGTTCGTAGTAGAAGTCCGTGCCTGACATGTGCAGGAACCGCGACGCCTGTTCCGTGATGGCCGCGACGACGTCGGGGTGCGAGTGGCCGGTCGACGTCACGGCGATTCCCGCGGCGCAGTCGAGGAACCTGTTCCCGTCGACGTCCTCCACCATGGCGCCGGCGCCGCGCGCCATGACGAAGGGGTACGACCGTGTGTAGGAAGGGGAAACGTGCCGGATATCGCGTTCGATGATGGCCCGGGCCTTCGGGCCCGGAAGCTCTGTCTTGATCAGTGGTCCCGTCATACAGGTTTGGCTCCTACCTTCCAGCGTGTCCCGGAGGCCGAGTCCTCCAGCACGATCCCGCGGGCCGCCAGTTCCTTGCGGATGCCGTCCGCCGCCGCGAAATCACGGCGGCTCCTGGCCGCCTGGCGTTCGGCGATGAGCCGTTCGACCTCGGCCGGCGCCGGAACCGCCTGCGCATCCTCCTCGCGCCTGAGCGAGATGAACCCCAGCACCTTGTCGATGTAGTCGAACACGGCGCGGATTGACGCGAGATCGGGCTCCCCCACCTCGCCGGCGTCGATGGCCGAATTGAGCGCGCGCACGAGATCGAACACGATGCCGAGTGCCCCGGCCGTGTTGAGATCCGCGTCGAGCATCTCACCGAACTGCGCGCGTGCCTGCTCAACCCTGGCCACCGCCTTCGGGTGCGCCTCACCGCCACGGATGTGATCGATCCGCCCCAGAAAGTCCATCAACCGCTGCACGGCCTCTTCGGCCTGCTGGAGGCTCACCCACGAGAACTTCAACTGCTTGCGGTAGTGGGTCGAGATGTAGAGATACCGCAGCGCCGACGGCCTGAAGCCCCGCGAGACGATGTCCGGGACGTTGAACTGGTTGCCAAGCGACTTCGACATCTTCTCTTCGTCGATAAGGAGATGCTCGACGTGGACCCAGAACCGGGAAAACGGCGTCTTGGTGGCGCCCTCGCTCTGGGCGATCTCATTCTCGTGGTGCGGAAACACGAGATCGATGCCACCGGCGTGCAGGTCAATCGGCGCCCCGTCCAGCAGCCGCAGGGCCATGGCCGAGCACTCCAGATGCCAGCCGGGTCGGCCGGGGCCCTGTCCGAAGTCCCACGTCGGCTCGCCCGGATGAGTCGCCTTCCAGAGCACGAAATCCCGGACGTCCTCCTTGGCGTAGGAATCCGAATCCACGCGCGCCCCAGGCTGAATGCCGCTGTGGTCGAGACGTGCCAACTCGCCATAAGCGGGGAACGTCGAGATCTTGAAGTAGATCGATCCGTCGCTCCGATAGGTATGCCCGTTGCGATCGAGCGCGCCGATCAGGTCGGACATCGCCTGCAGGTTGGCCTCGTCGGTCGCGCGAGGATTCTCCTCGACTTGCTCGAGGCCGAGCGCCCGCGCATCCTCCCGAAACGCCGCGATGTACTGATCCGTGTACTCGCGCAGCGGCATCCCGGCCTTCTGGGCGCCCGCGATCGTGCGGTCGTCCACGTCGGTGAAGTTCATCACTTGGCGCATCGCGTAGCCGCAGTGATACTTCAGCACGCGCCTGAGCACGTCGAGACACACGAAGGTGCGGAAGTTACCGATGTGCCCGCGGTTGTACACCGTCAGGCCACACGTATACATACGGACCGTGTTGTCGCGAAGAGGCGTGAACGCTTCCTCGCTTCGCGTCAGGGTGTTGTAGAGGCGCAGCATGAATGTGATCAGTACCGAATCTACTGTGGCATGGGGTGGCTGAGCGTCAGTACACTGGTCGATCCGCAGCACACCGACAGGTCAAGCGTCGTCTCGCCCGCGCACAGCGACACATCGATCGCAGGCGCGCCCTCGACGCTCTGCCCATTCAGGGCTTTGGTAAACGCCGTTTCCACGGAACGCCCGATCGCATTGGCGTCATCCTCGGCAAGACCCGCCGACACCGCCAGACAACTCGCCAGTTCGCCTGCCGTTGGCGCGAAGTACGCCTCCATCGGAAAGCTCGCCGTAAAGCACAACGTCTGACGCGCCTCGGTCTCAGCCATCGAAGATCTGATTCTAAACCGAAATCAGGTTGACGAGCGCCCGGGCACGTTCGCAGTCGGCGGAGATCTGTGCCTGCAGCGCTTCTGTCGACGCAAACGCCTGTTCGTCCCGCAGTCGTTGGACGAATGACAGCCGCACAGGTTCCCCGTACAGGTCGCGCCCACCGTCAAGCAAATGGACCTCGACCAACTGCGCCTCGGCTTCGCCGAACGTCGGGTGTCGTCCGATATTGGTGACCGACGGCCACACTCTGCCGTGGACGAGGGCGGTCGTGGCGTAGACACCCCGCTTTGGCAGCAGTTCGTTGTCGGTGTCGAGATTTGCCGTCGGAAACCCGATCTCGCGGCCGCGCCCTGCGCCGCGCACGACGATGCCATCAATGTAGTGTCGATGCCCGAGCAACTCCGCCGCCTCATCAACCTGGCCCCCGGCAACCAGGGCCCGGATCCGCCCGCTGCTAACGATGGTGCCGTTGTGGAGCACCGAATCAATTTTGCCGGCTTCGAACCCGTATTGACGGCCGAGGGCCTGCAGCGTCGACACGTCGCCGGTCCGGTCGTGTCCAAACAGGAAGTTGGTGCCGACCCACACCTCGGAGATGCCAAGCCAGCCGACCAGCACGGCTTCGACAAAGGTCTCCGGCGTCCACTGGGACAGTTCGTAGGTGAAGCGAACGATGGCCACGCCTGTGAGGCCCGAGTGCTCGAGGGCCTCGATCTTTCCTGCCGTGGTCATCAGCAGGCGCGGTGCCTCCGCGGACCTGGTAATCCGCTTGGGGTGCGGATCGAACGTCAGGAGCACCGGTGTCGCGTCGCGATCGTGGGCGGCCTGGACGACACGGTTCACGATCGTCATGTGGCCGCGGTGCAGCCCGTCGAAATTGCCCAGCGCCAGAACAGGCGACCGCCAGGACGCGGGCCGCGGATCGTCTGGATAGCGGATGATCTCCACGATCTGATCATACCGGGATTCAAGCGCGAGACCAGCGTCCGCCCCCCGAGTCCCCTCTTCTCGCGCCTTGCGCCCAGCCTCGTGCCTGCGGGACGACGGTTCCTCCGCGTCCCCGCTCACGCAAGCCGGCAAAACGAGCCTTACCGGGACGTGTCGCCGGCCTTACGCTTTGGGGCCTCTATCCATCAGCCTGTCTTGGCCCTCACGGCACGTTTTGCAGACTGACGCCCTTCGACTTCGCTCAGGACTTCGCTGTCGGCTTGGTTCGAGGGGCCGCTTCGGAAGCCGCCCTCCCACCGACACGAGCACCCGCGCCTGCGGGGTTTCCCGAATCCCGAATCCCGAACCCCGAATCCCGAGGCTAGATCTCCAGCACGAGGCCGTCGTATGCGAGTTCGACGCCCGCAGGAAGCTGCGCGTTGGTCGCCGCGTGCGGAAGATCGTGGCAGATGTGGGTGAGATAGGCACGGCGGGGTTTTAGCCGTTCGATCACGCCGAGCGCACCGGCCACATTGAAATGCGTGCCGTGCGGCCGGTGTCTGACGGCATCGATCACGAGCGTATCGAGATGGTCGAGCAGCGGCCACGAATCGTCGGGAATGCCGTTGCAGTCGGTGAGATATGCGAACCCGCCGACCCGGTATCCGAGTATCAACCGTGGCCCGTGCCACACCGGCACCGGCACGATCTGGTGTCCCCCGATCGACAGCGGACCGGCCAGCGGCTGAAACTGGATCCGCGGCAATCCGCCACCATGGTCAGCCGCTTCGAACGCGTAGGAGAAGATCCGGCGCAGGTTGTCCAGCGTGTGGTCATCGCCGTAGCAGGGAATGGGCCGGCCGCCCTGGAGCGCGTTGAAACGCCTGACGTCATCGAGCCCCATGACGTGATCGGCGTGGCAATGCGTGAAGAGAATCGCGTCGACACGCTCGACGCCGAAGCGCAGCGCCTGCATTCGCAGATCCGGCGTGGTATCCACCAGCACGCTCGTACCGTCGTCGAACTGAATGTAGATGGAGGGCCGAGTCCGCTGGTCGCGCTCGTCGGTCGACTGGCAGACGGGGCAGCGGCAGCCGATCATGGGCACGCCGTGCGACGTGCCGCTGCCGAGGAACGTGACGCGACCAGCCGAGGTGCTCAAGACGGGTCGGGCGGTTTGACGTCGGTTGCGCCCAGGGTCTGCTGCGCTGCGACGAATCGCATCCGCAAGTCGTAGAGCACCTGCTCGATCATCGATCGCTCCTGGGCGGTCAGGTTGCCCCGGGTCTTCTGCTCGAGCATCGCGAGAATCTCGATCATCTGCGACGCGCCTTCGAGATTCAGCGGCTTCTTCTCGCCCGTCACGGGGTCGGGATAGTCGCCAAAGTGCACAGCCGCCGTCGTCATGAGCGAGATCATAAAGCCGGTAAATGTCACCGTCAGGTCTTCAGCCACGCCGCCGCCTCCCTGCTCGCAGCCGCCGAACCCGTCCACGCCAACGTGCCATAGTCCACCATGACCATTGCATCCACGCCGCGCGGTCCGCCGGCCAGAATGGCTACCAGATCGGCATGGTAGCATACCGCCCATGGCTCCAACGACACGCGCAGCCGACGCGTTTGACCGCCTGGTCGAGATTGTCCGTTACCTGCGCGGCCCGGACGGTTGTCCGTGGGATCGAGCGCAGACACTGCAGACGCTGCGGCCCTTTGTGCTCGAGGAAACCTACGAAGTGCTCGAGGCCCTGGACCGGGATGACCGCGTCGCGCTTCGCGAGGAACTCGGCGACTTTATCTTCGAAGCCGTGCTGCTCGCGCAACTGTGCGACGAGGCTGGCGATTTCTCGATCGCCGACTCGCTCGAGTCCATCTCGAACAAGCTCGTGCGTCGGCACGTTCACGTCTTCGGGCCACACGACGGCACAGCCGAGCGTCCTCCAGCGGGCGGCACCACCATGACGCCCGATGAGGTCATCCGGTTGTGGGAGAACGTCAAGGCACGCGAGACCAGCGACACGGGCAAACCCAAGACGACGCTGGGCGGCGTGCCCCGGACGTTACCGGCCTTGCTTCGGGCGCACGAGATCGCGACGCGTGCCGCGGCGGTTGGCTTCGACTGGGAACGCGCAGCGGACGTCTTGGCAAAAATCGAGGAGGAAGTCGCAGAACTGCGCGAGTCGGTTACCTCAGGTTTGGCCACCGACCGGGCACGGGCCGAAGAAGAGATGGGCGACTTGCTGTTTGCCATCGCGAACCTCTCGCGCAAACTCGGCATCGAACCGGAGTCGGCGCTGCGCGAAGCCAACGACAAGTTCACACGCCGATTCGCCGCGATGGAAGCGAGTCTCCGGGAGCACGGCAGACCGCTGGCCGCCTACACGCTTGACGAGATGGAGGCCGCCTGGGGCCGCGTCAAGCTGGCGGAGCGGCACGCGGCGCCGCCGGCGTCAGGTGCTGACGTCGACCGGTGAAGCTCGTCACGTCCGCAGTCTTGCCGTCCGTGTCGATCGTCACAGCGCCATCCTGATCGGTCCGGAAAACGCCGGCCCCTATCGCACGATACCTCTCCAGGACGGCGCGACCAGGGTGCCCGAACCTGTTGTTCCTCCCTACGCTCATCACCACCACGGCCGGCGACATCGCCTGCAGCAGCGGCAGCGAACTAGACGAGGGGCTTCCGTGATGCGGCGCCTGCACGATGGTGATGGGTGCTGGCGCGAGCAGACGCGCAAGGGCCTTCTCGCTGGGGGCTTCGACGTCGCCCGGCAGCACAATCGAGACATTCCCGTAGCGCAACTCAATGACGATCGAGTCGTCATTCCGGACCCGCTGCCGCTCCCAGTCGGCGGGCGGGGGATGCCAGACGATGACGTCGACGCCTCCAATCCGGACGCGATCGCCCCGCTGGACACTGCGCCACACAGAGCCGCCGATGCCGGTGAGATCGCGCAGTTGGGTCAGCGGCTCGTGCTTCGGAACGGGTATCCCTTCCCACACCTCATCGGGCACAAGGTCGCGCACGATTGACGGTGCCCCGCCGATGTGGTCCGCGTCGCCGTGCGTCAGAACCAGGTGCGCCAACTGCCTCACACCAAGCGTCCAGACCACCGGCTCGATCACCCGCCGCGCGATGTCGAATCGCGGTCCGGTTGCCCCTCCGGCGTCCACCATCCACGCGTGGCCGGAAGGAAACTCAACGAGAGTGGCGTCACCCTGCCCGACGTCGATGAACGTCACGCGTAGGCGGCCGGCCGCGCCCCACCGGACGTTTGGCGCCACGACGATCCAGATGCCCGTGGCGACCACCGCCATGATGGCCACTTGCCGAGCACGAAGCGGAAACGGGGTCGTAGTCAGCCCCCTGCCGCAAACCGCGCCGACGTAGTACTCGGTGCCTTCTCCCGAGAGCGCCTCTTCCTGGGAACGCCGGGCTCCAGCCCGGCCACGCTGGAGCGTGGCGATCCCAGGGCGTGACGCGAAGAAGACGAGCCACGCCAGGTAGTAGGTCGCCATTGCGACCGCCTCTGGCGGAGGGAGCCTGGTCGTCAGCCACGGCACCAGATCCACGAACCGGGCGCTCTCGACCAGGCCCCACGCGGCCACATGGGTAACGTAGCCGGCGAGATTGGCGGCCAGCGCCGACACCGCTGCCAGCCCCAACACGCACATGCCGCCGACCTGCACGACGGTCATCAGCGGAATGGCCGCGAAGTTTAACGCCAGCCCAGCCGTGGTCACGCGCGAAAACACCATCGCGGAGATCGGGAACAGCGCGAGTTCGGCGGCGAGCGACGCCACAAACAGTGCGACTATCGGACGCAGCCACCCGGGCAGTGGCGGCAGAGTGGCGAACGCCAGTGGCGTACCCACAATGATGGCGAGCGTCGCCCCGTAAGTCAGCCACGCGCCGGCGTCGTAAATCATCAGCGGCTCGATCGCCAGACTCAGGCCCGCGGCACAGGCGAGCGCGTTCAGCGGATGGCCCCGGCCGTCGAAGGCATGAGCAGCCAGGAGTACGACGGCCATCACCGTCGCGCGAGCGACGGATGCACCGCCGCCAACCAGAAACGCGTAGCCGATGAGGCACACGGACACCACGACTTCCGGAACGACGTGCATCCGCGTCACGAGACGGACCGCGACGAAGAGGAGACCCGCCAGAATCGCGATGTTCCCGCCCGAGATCGCAATCACGTGATACGTTCCCGCGCGCTGGAGCCGCTCTTCCGTCTCCTCGTCGAGACCGGTCCGATCCCCAAGGATCACCGCGCGAGTCACGGCCGCCGACCGCGCACCGTACCGCCCAATCACCCGATCGAACACGTCCCGCGCCCTGGCCCGCAGCTCGGCGCAGGCCTCGTCGAACACGCTGCCTCGCGCGATCACCTCCACGAGCAGGCCGCTCTTGGCGGATCCCACCAGAGTGACCCCGCGCCGCGCCAGCATCAACTCGAAGTCCGGCACTCCGGGGTCGAGATAGCGCGCCGGACGCCGGAGTTGCGCCGGCACCCGCACCACACGACCTCGTCGCCAGGTCGTCGCCATCGACGGGGCGACCGTGCCGACCACGGTCAACAGGATGCCCCCGCCCGCCACCAACGGCCGACCGCCAATGTCGAACCCGATCGACTCCATCGCGAGGCGAGCGCCGCCCGAGGATGAAGGTGCCGCATCCTCCGTCAACCGACCCGTCACCTCGACAATTCCACTTGGTTCATCGGGCAGCTCGGCGACCCCGTGCGCCGCCATGAGCGCCGCTCGCGCCGGAGTGTGCACCACATCCCACATCGCACTCATCCCTAGCGCGGCGCCGCACACGGCAAATGCCACCAACGTGCTTCCCACGAACCACACGGTCGAGCGAACCAGCAGGCACGTCAGGGCCAGTCCCCACGTAAGGCACACGACGTCGATGACGATGTGCGAGGGCACGCGCCAGGCGCAGCCGACGGCGACACCAGCCAGTAAGGCAAGCACGGGAGGCACGCACGGGTGGTGCACCCGGTACTAGGTGGCAAGGCGGGTGCCACACGGTGCCCAGCAGCGCGGGCCAGAAACACAGCCAACGCCGTCAGGCCGTATCAGGCGATGGCAGATTCTGCGATCTGGAACGACTCAGCGGTTGGCAGATCCTGCGTGATAGTCCTGGAGCGCGCGCACGTCGAGCTTGTGCGTGCCCAGCGCGCGGATGGCACTCACCGCCGCCGCAGCGCCTGTGAGCGTCGTGATGCAGGGGACACCGTGCAGTATGGCAGCGCGGCGAACCGCACGGTCGTCGAAGAACGACGCACGGCCGAGCGGCGTGTTGATAATGAGCTGCACCTTGCCGTTGACCACCTGGTCGGCCACGTTCGGCCGACCCTCGTTGACCTTGAAGACCGTGGTGGCCTCCACGCCGTGCGCGCGGAGATACGCGGCCGTCCCACGCGTCGCGACAATCTGGAATCCGAGCGTCGCCAGGTCGCGCGCGGTCGTGAGCACGTTGGGCTTGTCACCGTTGTTGACGCTGATGAACACGGTGCCGGACGCGGGCAGCTCCTGGCCGACCGACAGGTACGCCTTGGCGAACGCCTCGCCAAACGTCGATGCCCCGCCCATCACTTCGCCGGTCGATTTCATCTCGGGCCCGAGAATGGTGTCGACACCCGGGAACCTGATGAACGGAAACACCGGAGTCTTGACGAACACGCCGTCCACGGTGAGGTCGCGCGTCAGCCCAAGTTCAGCCAGCGATCGACCCGCCATCACCTTGGCCGCGACCTTGGCGAGTGGCACGCCGGTCGCCTTCGACAGGTATGGGACCGTACGTGAAGCGCGGGGGTTGACCTCGAGGACATAGACGGTGTCGCTCTTGATCGCGAACTGCGCGTTCATGAGGCCAACCACACCAAGAGCTTTCGCAATGCGTCGCGTGTAGTCGCGAATCGTCTCGAGATGGCGGTCGGCCACCAGGTACGGCGGCACGACGCACGAGCTGTCGCCCGAGTGGATACCCGCCTCCTCGATGTGCTCCATCACGCCGCCGATCATCACGGCGCCGGTCGCGTCGGCCACCGCATCGACGTCCAACTCGAAGGCGTCTTCAAGAAACCGATCGATCAGCACGGGATGGTCCGGCGACGCATCCACGGCCGTCGTCATGTAGCGATCGAGCGCGCCCGGGTCGTAGACAATCGCCATCGCGCGGCCGCCAAGCACGTACGACGGACGCACCACCACCGGATACCCGATCGAGGCCGCCACATCACGCGCCTCGTCGCGCGAGGTCGCGGTCCCGCTCTTCGGCTGTGGAATCCCGAGGTCGTTGAGGAGCGCCGAAAACCGCTTGCGATCCTCCGCCAGGTCGATCGAATCAGGCGACGTCCCGAGGATGCGCACGCCCGCGTCCTGCAGCGGCAGCGACAGCTTCAGCGGCGTCTGCCCGCCGAACTGCACGAGACACGCCACCTCCCCACCTGCCTCCCGCTCCTTCTCGACGATGGCGAGCACGTCTTCGAGCGTGATCGGCTCGAAGTACAACCGGTCGGACGTGTCGTAGTCGGTCGACACGGTCTCCGGGTTGCAGTTCACCATCACGGTCTCGAACCCTTCCTCGCGAAGGCCGAACACAGCGTGACAGCAGCAATAGTCGAACTCGATACCCTGCCCGATCCGGTTGGGACCACTGCCGAGGATGATGACCTTGCGGGCCGGCGTGGGCGAGGATTCGCACTCCCGCTCGAAGGTCCCATACAGGTAGGGCGTGAAGGACTCAAACTCCGCCGCGCACGTATCGATGCGCTTGTAGACTGCCCGCACACCAAGCGTGTCGCGCCGTCCGCGCACCGCTGCCTCGCTCGTGCCCAGGCAACTGGCAATCTGCGCATCGCTGAACCCGGCCCGCTTGGCCCGACGCAGTTCATCCTCACCCAGGTCGGCGAATGGCGTCTTCCGCAACTCGCGCCGGTATGCGACCAACTCGGCGAACTGCGTTAGAAACCACGGATCGATCATCGTCAATCCATGCAGCTCGGAGAGCGGCCAGCCGCGCTCGAGCGCTTCGAACACCGCCCAGACACGGCGGTCGTTCGGCGTGGACAGCCGTTGCCGCAGCCCGTCGTCATCCTCCTCGCGCGACGCCACATCATCGAACAGCAGGCTCGCCCGCCCCATCTCGAGCGATCGCACGCCCTTCATAAACGCTTCCTTGAAGGTGCGGCCGATCGCCATCACCTCGCCAACCGACTTCATCTGCGTCATCAGCGTGCGATCCGCCTCTGGGAACTTCTCGAAATTCCAGCGCGGGATCTTGACGACGACGTAGTCGATGGTGGGTTCGAAGGAGGCCGGCGTCAGCCGTGTGATGTCGTTGGGGATCTCGTCGAGGTGGTACCCGAGCGCAAGCTTGGCCGCGATTTTCGCAATCGGGAATCCTGTCGCCTTCGACGCCAGCGCCGACGACCGCGACACGCGCGGATTCATCTCGATGGCGACCATGCGGCCGTCCTGCGGATTGATGGCGAACTGGATGTTCGACCCGCCGGTCTCGACGCCGATCCTGGCGATGATGCGCCGCGCGGCATCGCGCATCCGCTGGTATTCCTTGTCGGTCAGCGTGAGCGCCGGCGCGACGGTGATGCTGTCGCCAGTGTGCACGCCCATCGGATCGATGTTCTCGATCGAGCAGATGACGACGAAGTTATCCGCCGCGTCGCGCATCACCTCGAGCTCGAATTCCTTCCACCCGATCACGGATTCTTCGATCAGAATCTCGTGCACCGGGCTCATCGCGAGGCCGCGGCGGACGACGTCGTGGAACTCTTCGACGTTGTAGGCGATGCCCGCGCCGACACCCCCCAGCGTGAAAGACGGGCGGATGATCGAGGGGAAACCCAGCGTCTTGACGAGTTCCAGCGCGTCTTCCTGCGACCGCGCGTAACCGCTTTGCGGCACCTCGATGTCGATCTCGCGCATCGCGTCGCGGAACTTCAGGCGATCCTCGGCCACCTCGATGGCGGCGACCGACGCGCCGATGAGCTTGACGCCGTAGCGGTCCAGCACGCCGCTCTTGGCCAGGGCGATAGCCAGATTCAGGGCCGTCTGGCCGCCAACCGTCGGCAGAAGCGCATCCGGTCGCTCGCGGGCGATGATCGCCTCAACGAAGTCGGGCGTGAGCGGCTCGACGTACGTGCGGTCGGCGAGTTCCGGATCCGTCATGATGGTGGCGGGATTGCTGTTGACCAGCACCACCTCGATGCCTTCGCTGCGGAGCGCCTTACACGCCTGCGATCCCGAGTAATCGAACTCGCACGCCTGGCCAATGACGATGGGCCCGGCCCCCAGCACCAGCACGCGCTTGATGTCAGTTCGGCGCGGCATTTAGTGTCCCGTATCAGTGATTCGCATCATAATTCCCGGGCGGGGCATCCCGCCTGCCACCCCAACGCGGTTGCCGCGTCGGGGGCCCCGGCCTCGCTGCGCCAGCCGTCGCCCGCTGGTGCGATCGGGCTTTGGCTAGGTCCCGCCGTAGCCTTGGCGAAGGCGGATTGCTCAACGCTCAAATACTCCCGGTATTCTCGCGATTCGCGCCTTGCGATCCGGGCGCCGCGCTCCGGGACTTAGGTCGCCAATCACTGATACGGGACACTATCGGCGCTCCATCGCGTCGACAAACCGCCCGAACAGGTAGTCCGCGTCGTGCGGTCCGGGCGAGGCCTCGGGATGGTATTGCACGCTGAAGATCGGCTTGTCGCGATGACGGAACCCTTCGAGCGTCTCGTCGTACAGGTTGGTGTGCGTCACGATGACGTCCGGCGGCAGTGTCTCCGGATCAACAGCGAAACCGTGGTTCTGCGACGTGATCTCGACGCGACCCGTCTCGTGGTGCTTGACCGGATGATTCGATCCCCGGTGTCCAAACTTCAGTTTGAAGGTCCGCGCGCCAAGCGCCAGTCCCAGCACCTGATGCCCCAGGCAGACGCCAAACAGCGGCACGTCGCCATCGACAAGTGCCTTCACGTTGGCGATGACATACGGCAGCGCGGCAGGATCGCCCGGGCCGTTGCTCAGGAAGACGCCATCGGGTCGGTCGGCCGCCAACACATTGGCAGGCGTTGTGGCGGGATACACTCGAACGGCGCAGCCATAGGCCGAGAGTCGACGAAGAATGTTCCACTTCATCCCGAAGTCGTAGGCCGCGACGTGCAACGGCCTGCTCGCCGGCCGTGGGACCGGCAGATCGTATCCGCCCGACCCGGCCATCGCCCCGGCTGGAGGCCAGTCGAACGCCTCTGCACAGGTGACCTGCCGCACCAGGTCCGCGCCCACCATAGACGGCACGGCTCGCGCCCGAGCCACCAGATCGTCAGGATCACAGGCGGACCCTGTCGCAATCACACCGCGCATCACGCCCGCCGAGCGAAGCCGGCGCGTAAGCGCGCGCGTGTCGATGTCGCCGATCGCCACAATGTTGGCCGCCGCCAGATACTCATGCAGGGTGATCGTCGCCCGCCAGTTACTCGCGACCGGCGACGGGCTGCGCATGATGAAGCCCGACACCTGCGGCGCCCGCGATTCCACATCGTCGGCCGTCACGCCGTAGTTGCCGATTTCGGGACAGGTCATCGTGACCATCTGTCCGGCGTACGACGGGTCGGTCAGGATTTCCTGGTAGCCGGTCATAGCGGTGTTGAACACGACTTCGCCGGACGCGATGCCTTCCGCGCCGGCGGCCGTGCCCTGGAACCAGGAGCCATCTTCCAAGGCGAGAACGGCCTTCACCGTGATATCGCCCTCTCGAGTGATGCGGTCACGCGCTGCGGCTTGCCCGCGTCGACCGTGATGGATGAGGTCCACGGGCGAAAGCCCGCGAGCCTCAGTTCGATGGTGTGGCGCCCGGGCGCGACCCTGTTCAACGTGAACGGTGTCAATCCCATGTTCTTGCCGTCGAGAATCACGCGCGCCCCGGGTGGACGCGAGGAAAAGGAAATGGCTGGAGCTGAAGCCGGCTCCTTGCCGGCGGCCTTGCGCAACGTGACATCGACTCGAACGGCCGGCCGCGCCGCCGTGATGGTGACCTTGCGTTCCTGCGCGACGTAACCGGAAAGTGCCACGCGGACGACGTGCATCCCGAGCGGGAGTCTTCGGAGCATCCGCGGAGAGGTTCCGGCGCGTTCACCATCCAGTGATACGTCGGCGCCAGGCGGCACCGTGCGCACATTGACCCGCCCTTGCGTGACGACCGGCGGCGTCGTGGCCTTCGCTGGCGCCTCGCCTCCGGAGGTTTTCGGCGCTTCCGCGCCTGGGCCCACGACAGCGGGCGGTGCGGCCGCGGCCTGCTCGCGAACCGGAGACGACACGGCCGTTTGCGCAGGTCCTGACGCTGGCGGCGTCACGGGAGCGGCCGCTGCCGGTCGGGCTGCCGGTTCACCGGCTGGCGCGGGCTGGGTCGCGGTCGCGGGAGTGCTCTGCCCCCACCGCGCACCAATTTCGTAGCCCCCGAGCAAACCCAGCAACAAGCCGGCCGCAGCAGCAATCGCGATCGGCGCGTAAGAACGATCTTTGCGGGACGCCTGATCTGGCTCGAATCGTCTTGACGGCCGCGAGAAACTCTCGGCGCCACGCGTCGGGTCAATCGCTCGCGGCACAGAAAGATCGAACCTAAGCGGCTCAGCATCTCGCGCATCGTCGACAAATGAGTCGGGGCCAGTTGTTCGGGGCGGCGCCGATAAAGGTTCAGCCGGCTCCGGAGCAAAGAGCGACGATAACGCAGCAGCCTCTGATTCGTGCGGTTCTGCGCGAGGCGGAACGCCAGCTGGCGACAGGGCAGCCCACACCATCTCTTCCGGGTGAGGAGTTGGCCGCATCCGAAGCTCGGGCACTTCGAAAGGCTCGGCGGCGAGTGGAACGGCAGGGTCGGGCGCGAGCAGGTCCGGCTCGAGCGGCGCAGCCGGAGGCGGTTCCTGCTCCACGTCGTGCGTCTCGAATGGCGCGACCGGCGCCACCAGATTCGCGCCGCTCTCTGGCGATGCGTCGTCAGCCGGAGCGGGTTCACTCCCACCGACCGGAGTCGAAGGCGCTGCGGCTGCCGCTGCCGCTTCTTCCGGAATCAACGGATCGTCAAGACCCGGCAGCTTGGCCGCCCGGGACTTCATCTTGCGGCGCGAGCCGCTTCCCCGCTCGCCAGGCGCGTGAGCGGCTCCAGCGTCAACCAGCGTCGCAGCCAGCGCGCTCACGAAATCGCGCGCTTTCGCTGGCCGGCGTTCGGGGTCCGGATCGATCGCGGCCTCGAGAATCTCGCGAAGTGCCGCGGCATCCTGCACCTGGAGATCAGAGAGTCCCGGGAGGGGTTGTTCGGTGCCCGGCAGTGCGCGACGCCCGGTCAGCACTTCGTACGCGATGACCGCGAGCGAAAAGACGTCGGCCGCGGCGCCCCATTCCAGCCCCGACTCGCGTTCAGGGGCGGCATACGGCCGCCGGATCGGTCCATGCTGGCCAATCCGCTCCAGAGCCATCGACACGCCAAGCCCGGTGATGTGGGTTTCGCCCGGCGTCACCAGGATGTCCCTCGGGTGTAGCGCCCCGTGGAACACCCCTACGCGTGCGGCCACATCCAGCGCCTCGGCCACGTGCCCAATCAGGCGCACGACGTCGCCGGCCGGCGCCGGCCCGTACTGTCGGATGGCGGCATCGAGCGACTCGCCCGTGACGTATTGCTGGGCCAGATACGCCACCGAATCCTCGACACCGGTGGCAATCGGCCTGGCGATGTGCGGGTGCTCCAGGTCGATATCGACCACCTGCTGCAGCTGGTTCGACAGCTCCTCCGCCCGCTCTGGCGTGATGTCGAGCGTGAACGCCTTGACGGCGACCAGACGCTGTTCCTGCTCGTCGTGCGTGCGAAAAACGGGGCCAAGGACGCCGGCGCCAATCTGATGCAGGAGTCGAAACCGGCCGAAGGCCGAAGGTGGCGAGTAGGAGGTGCCTGGAGTCAAATCCTCACAATGATCGTTGGCCCGATGTGAGTGTCCCGAATCAGACGTTCGCCGACATTAATCACCGAACGTCTGACTCGGAACACTAACACGGAACTCCTGTCGCTTCAATCGGTAGCGAGGACCTGCGCGCGACTCAGCGGTGCCGTCGGCTTGACAGTCATCGGAGCGTCTGAGACAGTAGTTTCCTGGTGACCCCACTTCCCGATTCCGTATCATCCGGCGTCGTTGGTCAGGCGGTAAGTCTACGCCGCTACCCGGGTATCCGCCGCCTTGCGGCCGACTATTCGGATGGCGCTGATCGCCTGCTCGAGTTCTACGCCGGGCACCCGACCGACGCGCGTGCGTGGCGACAGGTGATCGAGCGTGCCCAGGCGCATCCCCGGGAGCGGGTCGGCCTCTGTGACGCGCTGATGCGGCAACTGCAGCGTCGCGCCGCGCCCCCCGAAGCGCGGGCGGCGGTCGAACGGCTCCGCGATCCCGACTCGGTGGTCGTCGTCACCGGCCAGCAGGCGGGATTGTTTGGTGGGCCACTCTATACCCTGCTCAAGGCCATCACCGCGCTGAAACTTGCCGCGCGCATCCGGCAGGACTTCCGGGTTCCCACCGAGGCCGTGTTCTGGATTGATTCGGAGGATCACGATTGGAACGAGGTCAACGGCTGCGAGGTGCTCGATACCGATCTGCAGCCCACGACCATCAGCTTGCCCAATCCGGCGGGCGCGGGCGAACTGCCGGTGGCCAGGGTGATGCTGGACGCCAATGTCTCAGCCTGCGTCGACCGGTTGGCAGAAATCCTCCCGCCCACGGAATTTACCGGCAGCCTCCTCACTAAGATCCGCAGCGCGTACCGGCAGGGGTACGGGATGTCCGAGGCGTTCGGCCGATGGCTGGAATTCGTCCTCGGCGAGTTTGGCCTGATTGTCTACGACGCCGCCGACCCGGCAACCAAGCCGCTGGTCGGCCGCATTTTTGCGCGCGAAGCCGCGTTCGCTGGCCGCACCGCCGAGTTGGCCGCGGAGGCCGGCCAGCGCCTGGTGGCGCTCGGGTATCACGCCCAGGTGCTGCCTACGCCAGGCCACGTGTCGATGTTCCATCTCGATGGCGGTCGTCACCCGATCGGACTCGACGATGGCCGGTTTGTGGTGGACGGGCACGCGGTTGATCTGACGACGCTGGCGGCGCTTGCCTCGTCTACCCCGGCGGCGTTTAGCCCAAATGTGCTGCTCCGTCCGATTGTGCAGGATGCGCTCTTCCCGACGATCGCCTACGTGGCCGGGCCCAACGAACTGGCGTATCTCGGGCAGCTCAAGGCCGTGTACGCCGACTTCGGCGTACCCATGCCCCTGATGTACCCGCGCGCGTCGGCCACGCTGCTTGATTCGGCCGGCGTGCGCTTTCTGGCGAAGTACAGCGTGCCTCTTGAAGATCTGCACGCGCGGGACGAAAGCACGCTCAATCGCCTTCTCGAATCGCAATTGCCGCCCGCTGTCGACCAGGCGCTCCAGGATGCCGACTCGACCATCGAGCAGCGCATGCAGGTGCTGATCGAGGCACTGCCGACGCTGGATCCGACGCTGGAGGGCGCGGCCCGATCGGTGGCCGGCCGCCTCCGCCATGAACTCCAGGGGTTGCATACCAAGATCATCCACGCCGCCAAGAAACGCAACGAAACGCTCCGCCGACAGTTCGGGCGCACGCAGGCGCAGGCGTTCCCTGCCGGACACGCCCAGGAGCGGTCGACGGGGTTCGTGTATTTCCTGAACCGTTACGGGCCGGCCCTGATCGATCGGTTGATGAGCGACCTGCCGATCGATCCAGGCTCGCACTGGATTCTGACAATCTAAGGAACTCCCGTGCCGCCAGTGACCAAACGACTCAAGAAGCCGACCGCACCGAAGCGACGCACGCGGCGTGTCAAGCTGTGGATTGCGCTCATCCTCGGGATTCCTCTCGCGGTGGCGCTTGCCGTCACGGGCTACTACTACGTGACGTTTGCGCGGATGATCGATGAGCGGCTCCACGGCGAACGCGTGCGAACGATCCCCCACGTCTTCGCGAGGCCCTTCGAGATCCGGCGGGGCCAATGGCTCTCGGCGCAGCAGATCGTGGACCGGCTCAACGACCTCGACTATGCGGAACGCGCGAAAGCCGAGAAGCCCGGCGAGTTCGCACGCATCGACAACCTGCTAACCCTGCTTCCGCGGGGAGGCGACCAGCCCGGCCGCGCCATCCGCATCACGTTCAGGCCGCTTGGCCCTCGAGACCCGGGACCGATTGGGCCCGACGGCAAGCCCGTGCCGACAACGGTGATCGAGAAGATTGACGTGGTGGGCGCACGCCCCATTGACGCCGTCCGGCTCGAGCAGCCGCTGATGACCGCGCTCGTCACGGCCAACCGCGAGAAGCGGCGGCGCGTCTCGTTGTCGCTGATTCCCAGGATGATGGTCCAGGCCGTCCTCGCGATCGAGGACCGCCGGTTCTACGAGCATCCCGGGATTGATCCGATCCGTATTGTCGGCGCCATCATCACCAACATCCGCGGGAATAAACCGTACCTGGTGGGCGGCAGTACGCTCACGCAGCAACTGATCAAGAACTTCTTCCTGACGCCCGAAAAGTCCTGGCGCCGCAAATTCCAGGAGCAGTTTCTCGCGATGGTGCTCGAGACGCGCGCATCGAAAGACGAGATCCTCGAGCTCTATCTGAATGACGTGTACCTCGGGCAACGGGGGTCGTTCGGCATCCACGGTGTGCCCGAAGCCGCGCGGCTGTTTTTCGGCAAGGACGTGACGAACCTGTCGCTGGCCGAGGCGGCCACCATCGCGGGCGTCATTCAGGCGCCCTTCACGCACTCGCCGTTCTCCTCGACGACGCGGGCGCGGGACCGCCGCAACGTCGTCCTCCAGGCGATGGCCGACGCCGGCTACGTGAGCACGGCTGCGGCCGAGCGCGCTGGACGAGAGCCGGTACAGGTCGTGGCCCATGCGCTCGACACCGAAGCCCCGTACTTCATCGACCTGCTCGGTCAGGTGCTCGCCGATCAGTATCCCGGGCTGCTGGCCAGCACCCAGCCGGTGGAGATCTACACGACGCTCGACATCAACCAGCAGCGTATTGCCCAGGACGCGGTTCACGCGGGCATGGTGCAGATCGACGAGCAGTTGAGCCGCCGCAAGATCAAGACGCGTGCGCAGGTGGCGCTGATCGCCATCGATCCGCGGACGGGCGACATCCTGGCGCTGGTCGGCGGACGGTCGTACAGCCAGTCCCAGTTCAACCGCGCGCTGGCGGCCAAACGTCAGCCGGGGTCGGTTTTCAAGCCGTTCGTCTACCTGGCCGCCTTCGAAAATGCCGCCGCCGAGGGCCGGACCGACCTCACGCCGGCGACGGTTGTCGAGGACGAGAAGACCACGTTCACCTTCGAGGGCAAGGAGTGGACGCCCGGCAACTACGAAGATGCGTACGACGGCTCCATCACGCTGCGGCGCGCGCTGGCCCATTCACGCAATGTCGCCACCGTCAAGGTGGCCCAGATGACCGGCTACGACAAGATCGCGAAGCTCTGGAAGCAGTTCGGATCGAGCACGGCGCCGAAGCCGTATCCGTCCATCGCGCTCGGCGTCTTCGAAGCCACACCGTTCGAAGTGGCGACGGCGTACACTATCTTTCCCAATTACGGCGAGCTTCGGCCTCTCCGCGCACTCAGCCGCATCGTCAATGGCGGGAAAGACCTGCCGGTGGTCACGCCGCCAGTCAGGCGCATCACCCGGCGAGACGCGACATTCTTGGTCACCAACATGATGCGCAGCGTGCTCAACGAGGGCACCGGCGCCAGTGCACGCAATTACGGCTTCTCGCGGGACGCGGCGGGCAAGACGGGCACCACCAACGATCTGCGTGACGCCTGGTTCGTGGGGTTCACGCCTGAACTGCTGACGGCGGTGTGGGTGGGGTTCGACGACAACCAGCCGCTCGGATTGAGCGGCGCGATCGCCGCGCTCCCGATCTGGACGCGCTTCATGATGGGCGCGCTCGCCGGGCGTCCCAGCACCTCGTTCGCCGTGCCGGGTGGCATCACGTTCGTGGACATCGACCGTGACACCGGCAAGATCGCCCAGCCGGCCTGCCCCCGTGTGTTCGCCGAAGGATTCCTCATCGGCGCCGAACCGGCCGAGATCTGCACGCTGCACAAGTTCTAGGAACAAGTCCCCTGTATAATCGCGGCGTGCAGGAAGCCGTGTTTTCCGCCGTGGTCCGCGCACTCGAGCGTGGCGAAGCCGCGGCGCTCGTCACCATCATCGCCACTCGCGGATCCACGCCCCAGCGCGTCGGCGCGAAAATGCTCGTCTGGGACGACGGGCACAGCGTTGGCACCATTGGCGGCGGATGCTATGAGAACGACGCGGCCGGCAAGGCCCGCGAAATTATCCGCACGCGAAAGGCGCAGGTGGTCCGCTACGACCTGACCGATGATGTGGCCGAAGAACACGGGCTCATCTGCGGAGGGCAGATGGAGGTCTTTATCGAACCGCTCGATCCATCCCCGCACGTGTACCTGATCGGCGCGGGGCACGTCAGCCAACATCTAGCGGCTGTCGCGCACGATGTCGGCTTCCGCGTCCATGTCGTCGACGATCGGAGCAAGTTCGCCAACACGGCCCGGTTCCCGGACGCCGTCGAGGTCGTCGTCGAACCGATTCCCGAGTGGCTGACGCGAACCGAATTGTCGCCGGCGGCGTTCGTCGTCGTCGTCACGCGCGGACACACGCACGATTTAACCGCCATGCAGGCGTTGGCCGGCCGGCCGTTCCGTTATGTCGGGATGATTGGCAGCCGCGCCAAGACCGTGCGCATCAGGGAGGCCCTGGCGCAGTCGGGTGTGGCCCCTGCGTGGCTCGATACGGTCCGCGCCCCGATAGGCCTGCGTATCGGCGCCGTCACTCCCGAGGAGATTGCTGTCAGCATCGTCGCTGAACTGGTGGCTGTCCGGCGTGGCGCGATCGACCAGCCCGACACCTCGTCATTGTCCATGAAACTGGTCCGCACAGGAGCGTAGTTCGTGTCGAGCATCCTGGTCCGCGGCGGCACCATCCTGACCATGAACGACACCGTGGACGTCGTCAGTGGTGACGTGTCGGTGCGCGACGGCCGGATTGCCGCGGTCGGCAGCGGGATTCAAGAGCCGCACGACACCACGATTGATGCATCAGGTTCGCTCGTGCTGCCCGGTTTCGTGCAGACGCACCTGCACCTGTGCCAGACGCTGTTCCGCGGATTCGCGGACGATCTCGCGCTGATCGACTGGCTGCGCCTGCGCGTGTGGCCGATGGAGGCCGCCCACACTCCCGCGTCGCTGCGAGCCTCGACCCGACTGGCTGCCTGCGAGCTGTTGTCGACCGGCACGACGACGGCGCTGACGATGGAAACCGTCCATGACACCGATGTGGTGTTCGAGGCCGTGGCGGCCACGGGCCTGCGGGCGACGATCGGCAAGTGCATGATGGACGCCGACGCGCAGGTACCGAAGCGACTACTCGAGAACACGCAGTCGTCGATTGACGAGAGCCTGGATATTCAGCGGCGATGGAACGGCCAGGCCAACGGCCGGCTCAGGGCGGCCTTCGCTCCCCGCTTCGCCGTGTCCTGCTCGCAAGGATTGCTCGAAGCCGTGGCGTCGTTGTCGGAACACCAGAAGACCCTGGTGCATACCCACGCTTCCGAGCAGCAGGCGGAAATTGCCATCGTCGAGCGGCTCACGGGCCGCCGCAACCTGGAGTACTTCGCGGATATCGGTCTCACCTCCCCGCGACTGTGCCTCGCGCATTGCATCTGGGTCGATGAGCACGAGCAGGCGCTGATGGCCGAATACGACGTGAAAGTGCTCCATTGCCCGGGTTCGAATCTGAAACTGGGCAGCGGCCTGGCCCCGATTGCCGAACTTCTGGCCCGCGGCATCTGCGTGTCGCTCGGCGCTGATGGCGCCGCGTGCAACAACCGCCTCGACATGTTCGAAGAGATGCGCCTCGCGGCCGTGATGCAGGCGATGCGGAAGGGGCCGGGTGCCTTGCCAGCCCGTGACGTGGTCTGGATGGCCACGCGGGGAGGCGCCCAGGCATTGGGACTGCAGGCTGATATCGGGTCCATCGAGGTCGGCAAACGAGCCGATCTGATCGTGGTGGACGTGAGCCGACCGCACACCACGCCCGGGCCCGATCCATACTCCACGCTGACCTACGCGGCACGGGGGACCGACGTCCGCGCCACCATCGTGGATGGCCAGGTTCTGGTGCGCGACTTCGCTCCGGTGCACCTCGATCCCGCCGAGATTGCCGCAGAGGCCAGAACCGAGGCCAGAGCCCTTGCGGCACGGGCCGGAATCTGAGCCTGTCTGCGTCAAGGTTCGCCCCATCCCGGTCTTCCGCACGACGTTGGTATAATGGCTGCAGGGCACTCATTGTCTGCGTGCCGACGACCATGGCCATTGAAGCGCTGTCTCTTAACGAACGCTCCCGCCGCATCCTCGCGACGCTGGTGCGTGAGCACATCGACTCGGGCGAACCGGTCGCCTCGCAGGTGCTCGTGCGTCGAGGCGGTTTCGGCCTGTCGTCGGCGACGATTCGCAACGTCCTCGCACGGCTCGAGAAGCTGGGCTATGTCCGGCAACCCCACACGTCGGCGGGCCGCGTGCCCACCGACGCCGGCTACCGCATCTATGTGGACAGCCTGCTGACGCGCCCCCGTGCCTCGCGGGCGACGGCATCGGTCGAGGCGCAGGTCCTCGAGCGGATTGGCGGCAGACCGGACCTCGACACGATGATCTCGGCTGTGCCGCACATGCTCTCGCAGGCCTCGCATCACATCGCATTCGCCACGACGCCGTCTGCCGGCACGGCGGAGTTCCAGCGCATTGAGTTCGTGTCGCTCGGCGCTGGTCGCGTGTTCGTTATCGTCGTTGCGCGCAATTCCCAGATTAGCCACAAGGTCATCGAACTCGAAGGCGAAGTGGCGGCCGGCGAACTCGAGCAGGCGGCCAACTACCTGAACATCGAGTTCTCCGGCATGTCGCTGGCGGCGGTCCGTGACCAGGTCCTGGAGCGCATGTCGCACGATCGCGTCCTCTACGACCGGCTGATGGCGCGGGCGTTGCGGCTGGCGCGTTCGACGTTTGAAGGGCTGGGGCATCAGGTCTCGCTCTTTGTCGACGGCACGTCAGCCCTGGTCGACGAAGTGTCGGCCCCGTACAGCGGCATTACCCTCGCGGCGCTGGGCGTGCTGGTCCGCCTGATCGAAGAAAAACATCGCCTCGTTCGGCTGCTGAGCGAGTACATCGACACGCCTGGCCTCACCGTCATCATCGGCGCTGAACACTCGGACCCGAACCTGCGTCAGTTCAGCCTGGTCGCGTCCACGTATTCGGATGGACGGGATACCGGGTCGGTCGGCCTGATCGGTCCCATGCGCATGCACTACGCCAAGGCCATCTCGATGGTGGACGGCGCGGCGCAGGCGGTCTCCCGTGTGCTGACCGTCTCCTCAGGCCAGAAGACCCCGGCAGGTTCGTAGCGCCCAAGATACTGACCCATGACAGACGACATGAGAGAACACGATAAGGCTGGCGCGTCGCCTGACGGCGCGCCCACTGCACCGACGGTGAACTCCGACCAGGACGCCGTCGCGGGCAGCGAGACACCAACCCGGGAACAGACGCTCGAACAGGAACGCGACCAGTACTACGACCTGCTCCTGCGCAAGTCGGCGGAGTTCGACAACTACCGCAGGCGGGTCGAGCGCGAACGCCGTGAGCAGGCAGACCGGACCGTCATCAATCTGCTGCTGGAGATGCTGCCGATCGTCGACGACCTCGAGCGCGCGCTGAGGGCCGAGGCGATTGGCGAACAGGCCGAGGCGTACCGCATGGGCGTCGATCTCATTTACCGACAGATGCTGGAGTTGTTGAAGCGACGCGGCGTCACGCCGTTCGACGCCCTCGGCCAGGATTTCGATCCGAACCTGCATCAGGCCGTCGTCTCCGAGGACGCGCCGGACCGGCGCGATGGCGAAGTCGTCGATCAATTCAGCCGCGGCTACATGATCGGCGAACGCCTGCTTCGACCAGCGATGGTCAAGGTGGCGCGGGCGTGAGCAAGCGCGACTACTACAAAGTACTCGGTGTCGAGCGGACGGCGTCCGAACAGGAACTCAAGAGCGCGTACCGCAAGCTCGCGTTGCAGTTCCATCCGGATCGCAACCCGGGCGACAAAACCGCCGAGGAGAAGTTCAAGGAAGCCGCCGAGGCCTACGCGGTGCTCGCGGATCGGGACAAGCGGTCCGCCTACGATCGTTTCGGCCACTCGGTCGTTGGAGGCGCGACCGGCGGCGGGTTCGATCCGTCGGTGTTCCAGGGCTTCGAAGACATCTTCGGGGGGTTGGGCGACATCTTCGGATTCGGCGACATATTTGGCGGCGGCCGCCGCCGCAGTGGTCCGCAGCGCGGATCGGACCTGCGCTACGACCTCGAGATCAGCTTCGAAGAGGCGGCGCGAGGCGTCGAGACTACGATCCAAATTCCCCGGCTCGAACAGTGCGAGAGTTGCCGGGGATCGGGAGCCGCGGCGGGCAGCGCCCCGACACGCTGTCCACAATGCCAGGGCCGCGGGCAGCTTCGCTACCAGCAGGGCTTCTTCGTCGTCTCCCGGACGTGCGGGCAATGCAACGGGTCGGGGTCCGTCATCGCGAACCCGTGCAGTTCGTGCCGAGGGACCGGGCATCTCACCAGGGACCGCAAGCTGACGGTCAAGATTCCGGCAGGCATCTCGAGCGGTCAGCGCCTCCGCCTCTACAGCGAGGGCGAATCGGGGGCCATGGGCGGTCCCGCTGGCGATCTCTACGTCGTCGTGCAGGTCCAGGAGCACGAGTTCTTCAGGCGGGAGGGCGACGACCTCTACTGCGAGGTGGCCGTCAATTTCTCCACGCTCGCGCTCGGCGGCGAAATCGCGGTCCCGACCGTGGACGGTGAAGAATCGCTCCGAATCCCGGACGGCACCGACGCCGGCACCGTCTTCCGCATCCGAGGCAAGGGCGTGCCGAGTGTCAGCGGCCGGGGTCGCGGCGATCTCAACGTGCTCGTCCAGGCCAAGACGCCGAAGAAGCTGACCAAGGAACAGAAATCGGCGTTGCAACATCTCGCGAAAGTCCTGCCGCCCGACAAGGTCGAAATTCGCAAGCCGGGACAGGAATCGGACGACCGTAGCGTATTCGGTCGCGTCAAGGATCTGTTCAGTTGATGCGATCCTGGCCGGCGCTGACCCTGACGTTCCCGGCGCACGAGGCGGCTGCCGATCGACTCCACACCGGCCCGGCGGTTGCCGCTCGTGAATCGTTCGTCCCATTACAGGACCAGGTTTCGGCCTTCCTCGACGGACTCGACGCGGTTGCCGCTCCCGAGTCGTTCCTCCCATTGCAGGACCAGGTCTCGGCCTCCCTCGACGGTTTCGACATCGTCGCCATCGAGGAGTACTCGGACGACATCTGGCGCGTGTGTTTCCGAGACTCGGCCGTACGCGACCAGGTCGCCGGCGCACTGAACACTCTGGTCGGGGCGGGTCTGCGCATCGATGAAGTCGACGTCCCGGACGAAGACTGGGCCCGTCGAAGTCAGGCTGCGATTCAGGCAATCCGGGTAGGCGGCGTGGTCGTTGCACCACCGTGGGACCGTGCGGCCAGTGCACCCGCGCCGGACACCATCACCATCGTCATCGAGCCTGGCATGGGATTCGGCAGCGGTCACCACGCGACCACGAGGTTATGCCTGCAGGCCCTGCAACGGGTGAAGGTGCGTGGGCAAGCGGTGCTCGACATTGGTACGGGTTCCGGTGTGCTCGCCATCGCGTCGGCCCTGCTCGGAGCGTCATCCGTGCTGGCGGTCGACGTCGATCCTGATGCGCTGAACTCGGCGCGCACGAACGCCGGTCTCAACGGCCATCCCGTGGCGCTTGCCTTCCGTCAGACCGATTTCCGAGCCGAACGACTGCCGCAGGCAGACGTCGTACTGGCCAACCTCACGGGTGCGATGCTGGCTTCCTCTGTCGATGAGGTATTGACACTCTGCCGGACGGGTGGCGTTGCGATCTTGAGCGGCATCACCGTTGAGGAAGCGACGGGAGTCGTCGGGGCGTTCGCCAGCCGTGTGGCCATCGAGTGGCAGGCCGAAGAAGACGGCTGGATTGGCCTCATTGTGGCGCCAGTCGCCGTCGGCTGCAAGCGCTTGCTAGCCCGCGGTGTCCGAGTCGTCGACCGAATCTGATCCTGGCGCGCCTCGCAGCCGTGACCAGCCACGCACAAGGGCCTCTCGGCCGAACACAAGGAGCGCGCCTGCGACGATTTGTACCGCGGCCTTGACCATTGCCTCTCCCTGCCGCGACCACACATATGACCAGGTGCCGGTCTCGTCGAATTTTGGTTTACTGAGCAACACGTATGCGGTTCCGGCCGCATTCTGCAGGCCAGCCACGAGGACGAACACGCCAGCCAGCGCAAAGCCCAAGACCTGCAATTCAGCACTGCTCGCATCGACTTGAAGCGGGGTGGTGTCAGATTCGAACAATGCCACAATACTGTCTGCCCACACCATGACGGCCAAGCCGGCGAGCACCTGAACCGTGAGGCCAACAACGTAGCCGATCCGCGACGCGTGCACGAATGCGGCTTGAGGATCGCCAGCCGAGACGGCACCGAATATCCACAGAGCCGCCGGGAGCGAGACGAGCGCGCCCACGACGTGAGTGACACCCCAGACCTTCAACGCGAGTTCTGCCAGTCTCTTTGCATTCATGGTTGTGTACTTGGAGCGGGCCAACTTGTAATCAGCCCGCGACGCTCCAGCGCCGCTCTCTCCTTATACGCTGCAGCCGTCCCAAGCGTAATGGGATGACATGCCGTTCGAAGGGGCGCGTCGGGGGCACGACGAGGCGTGGCCGGATTGTATACGGTCACCGACGCAAGAGTGCGCAGAATCTACCAACAGCAGAATCTGCCGACCCGGGCGCGATTGCCATGTCGAGCACCACGCCACTGATTCGAAGTACAACTACAAGTGATGTCCGCACACCTTGGCGACTTTCTGCCTGATGATGGCGATCTGTCCAGCGACGCGCTGCTGGGACGGTTCCTCGACTACACGGCCGACAAGGCCCTGATCCTCTATCCCGCGCAGGAAGAGGCGATCCTCGAACTGCTGGGCGAGAAGAACGTCATCCTCAACACGCCCACCGGGTCGGGCAAGTCGCTGGTGGCCTCGGCGCTGCTCTTTGCATCGCTGGCGCGCGGGCACCGATCGGTCTACACCTGCCCGATCAAGGCGCTGGTCAACGAGAAGTGGATGGGCCTCTGCCGTGAGTTCGGCCCGGACCAGGTTGGCCTCTGCACCGGGGACGCCACGGTCAATCACGACGCGCCGATTCTCTGCTGCACGGCCGAGGTGCTCGCCAACATCGCGTTGCGTGAGGGGGCTGACGCCCGGGTCGATGCCGTCGTGATGGACGAGTTTCACTGGTACGCCGACCGCGATCGCGGAGTCGCGTGGCAGACGCCGCTGCTCACCCTGCCCCAGGCGCGTTTCCTGCTCATGTCGGCCA
The DNA here is from genome assembly GCA_026393675.1 of Acidobacteriota bacterium. Taxonomy (NCBI): domain Bacteria; kingdom Pseudomonadati; phylum Acidobacteriota; species Acidobacteriota bacterium. Next base: position 69,732 of record JAPKZQ010000045.1, read on the forward strand.
CGCTGGGCGACACTTCGTCTTTCGAGAAGGCCCTCACCACGCTCACCGGTCGGCCCACCGTCACCGTCAAGTCCATCGACCGCCCCGTGCCGCTCGAATATGCCTATGCCGAAATCCCATTGGCACACACACTCGAGAAGCTCGCGGCGGAAGGCAAGACGCCTGCCTATGTCGTGCACTTTACCCAGGCCGATGCTGCCAGCAGCGCCCAGGATTTCACGAGCCTGAAGATCTGCACGCGCGAGGAGAAAAGCGCGATCGCGGACGAGATCGCCGGCTTCACATTCACGAGCCCGTACGGCGCCGAGATCCGCAAGTGGCTGAAACACGGCATCGGCCTGCACCACGCCGGCCTGCTGCCCAAGTACCGCGTGCTGGTTGAACAACTCGCCCAGCGCGGTCTGCTCAAGGTCATCTGCGGTACCGACACCCTGGGCGTCGGCATCAACGTCCCCATCCGCACGGTGCTGTTCACGCGGCTCTGCAAGTTCGACGGACGGAAGACCGCGCACCTCAGCGCTCGCGACTTCCACCAGATTTCGGGACGCGCCGGCCGCAAGGGTTTTGATACCCAGGGCTTCGTGGTGGTTCAGGCCCCGGAGCACGTCATCGAGAACATCAAGCTCGGCGAAAAGGCGGCCCGGGACGGCAAGAAGGTGACGAAGCGCAAGCCGCCCGACCACAACTTCGTCAACTGGGACCTCGGCACCTTCAAGCGGCTCATCGGCTCAGCCCCGGAACAGCTCACCTCGCGATTTCACGTCTCGCACGGCATGCTGCTCAACGTTCTCAGCCGGCGCGGCGACGGCTGCGGGGCCATGCGTCAGCTGATTCGCGATTGCCACGAATCCAACGACGCGAAGAAGGCGCACACCCGGCGCGCGTGGCAACTCTTCCGGGCGCTCGTGGCACGGCGCATCGTGGAGTTCATCCCGAGAACAGAGGATGGTTCAACGCTTCGCGTGAACGTCGATCTGCAGGACGATTTCTCGATGGACCAGACGCTGTCGCTGTACCTGGTCGAGACGATCCCGCTGCTCGATCCCGAATCGCCTGACTACGCACTGGACCTGCTCACGCTCGTCGAGGCCATCCTCGAGAATCCCGAGATCGTGCTGCGTCGCCAACTCGACAAGATCAAGGACCAGGCCGTCGCCCAGATGAAGGCCGACGGAATCGAATACGAGCAGCGCATGGAGGAACTCGAGAAACTGGAGTATCCGAAGCCGCTGCGCGAGTTCGTCTACACGAGTTTCAATACCTTCGCCGACAGGCACCCGTGGGTGGGAGAGGAGAATATCCGGCCCAAGTCGATCGCACGGGAGATGTTTGAGCAATTCCGCTCGTTCGACGAGTACGTGCTCGATTACGACCTCGAACGCGTCGAGGGCCTGTTGCTGCGACACCTCAACAGTGTCTACAAGGTGCTCAGCCAGACCGTCCCCGACGGCCTGAAGACGGACATGGTGCGCGAGATGGAACTGTACCTGCGCACGCTGGTCGGCCAGGTGGATTCGAGCCTCGCCGAGGAATGGGAGAAACTGCGGGATCCCGCCTACCGGTCGCTCGAGGCCACGGCGCCACGGGGAGGCGATCTCCGCCCACCCGGCGCCGAGGCGACCGAGCAGGACATCACACGCGACACGAAGATGTTGACCGCAGCCATCAGGATCCGCATCTTCTCGTTCCTCCGCGCCTGGTCCATGAACGACCATGGGGCCGCGCTTGCCGCTCTCGATTCGCCACGCGACGCCGATGGTGCGCCCTGGACGCCCGAACGCCTGCGCGCAGAGCGTGAGGCCTACCACGTCGAGCACGAGCGCCTGCGCCTTGATCCGGAGGCCCGGAACCTCCGGCACACGTACGTGTCGCCCTCCGATGATCAGCAGACGTGGCGCGTGGAACAGATGCTGGTCGACCCGGAGATGGTCAACGACTGGGTGGCGGAATTCGAGGTGGACCTGGCCGCCTCGCGCGAGGCGCACCGACCGGTGCTTCGGCTGCGTCGCCTCGGGCGTCTGGCGCAGTCCTGAGCCTCCGGTGCCGGGTCGGAAGACCCGGCGGACAGCAACTACGTCTCGAGGCCGGGCTGGAGCCCGGCGATCCCAGGTTCCCACCCGAATCCCGCCTGCCACGCCGAAGCCGGGATTGCAACGCACCGGCGAAGGCGGGAACCCCGAATCCCCAATCCCGTCTGAAGCCCCCCTATCTGACCGTCTGCCACGCGGGCGTCGCTTGCCAGAACGCCGCCACGAGCGTCTCGATCAGGCTTTCCTGCGGCACGGTGACCTTCGGCGGCTTCTCCGGATACAGCGTGACCCGGACATAGTTGTTGGTGTCGAGATAGCTGCGCGCCGCGTCCCGAATTGCGGTGACCGTCAGCTTGTCGAACTCCATGGGCAACTCGAAAAACTCCGCGATGTCCGCTGAGTTCTCGTATCTGGCCGACAATTCACCAACAAGGCGGTTGTTCACAGCCAGGTCGCTGTCGTGCTTCCTGCGAAGCGCCTCTCGCGCATCGCGGACTTCCTTGTCGGTCGGCCCGCCGGTTTTGAGTGTCTCGATCTCGCGGAAGAGCGTCTTGACGAGTTCCTCGGTCCGTTCCGGATCGCATCCGAAATCGATGTTGATGCTGTAGCGCGCGTCAGGGATCTTGGAGGCACTGGCTTCCACTTGAACGCCGTAGGTCCCGCTCAACGCCTCGCGCAAGCTTTCCCGCAGCCTCGTTTCGAGGACCACGGCCAGCGCGTCGAGCACCACCTGGTGCGGCGAATCGAACGGAAATGATCCGGTAAAGACGATGGCGGCCTGGCTCTTCGGTTCGATGCCCTTCCTGACGGTCTTTTCCACGACGCCTTTCGGTGGCGTGATGCCGACGTTCTTCCAGGTTTCTTTCCGGTGCAGCGACGGCAGCGAGCCAAGATACCGCTCGACCAGCGGCTTGATGGCCGCCAGATCGTAGCTGCCGGCGAAGACGAAGGTGAAATCGCTGGCGTCGGCGAATCGGTCCTTGTAGAACGCCAATGACTTCTGCAGATCCATGTCGGCGACCGACTCGGGAGTGAGGGGACGCGCCCGGAAGTGATTCTGGGTCATCGCGGACCGCAACGCTTCCCCGAATGCCCACTCGGGACTCGCCTGTTGGCTTGCCAGCATCACTTTCGCCTGCGACGTGATGACGCCGAAGACGGTCGCGTCAGCACGGGGCTGCGTGAAGGTGAGGTAGATCAACTGGAACATCGTCTCCAGGTCCTTCGGAGAGCCGCCGCCGACCATCCCTTCTTCCGTGTCGTCGATAAATGCCCTCACCGCCGCGGCCTTGCCCGACAGGACGTTTCGGAGCTGGATCACGTCGAACTTGCCAACGCCACCGGCCCCAATCACCTGGGTCGCCGTCATCGCGGCGACGTAGTCCTTGTCGCTTGCGAGCGACGTGCCGCCAGGGCTGGTGGCGCGGAAGACCACTTCGTCCTGCTTGAACTCGGTCGGCTTCAGCACCACTTTGACGCCGTTGGAGAGCTCCCATTCCGTCACGCCAAACGCATCCCTCGTCTTCGTTGTGACGACCGCGCCCGGCTTGGGCAGCTCATCAAGCAGCGACTGGTTTGCCGCGACCTCAACATAGGGCTTGACGTCTTTTTCGGCCGCGCTCTTGATGGCCGCGGCGAGCCTGGCGGCATCCGGCACGGTCAGGCCAGCCTTCTGCGGGGCGTTTACCAGCACGACCCGACTTCCGCCTGTCCACTCCTTCGCGACCTTGTTCACTTCCTCCAGCGTGATGTCCGGCACGAAGCGCTGGACCAGCCCGTACTCGTAGGTAATGCCGGGAAGCGGTTCCTGCTGCGTGTAGTTCCGGATGTACTCCGCCGCCAGGTCCGCGGACTCCTCTTTGTCGCGTTCGGCGAACGCTCCCTCGTACAACCGCATCAGGTCGCGTTTCTCTCTCTCCAATTCCGCCGGGGTGAATCCGAATCGCGCGGCCCGGGCGGACTCGGTCACCAGAGCACGGACGCCACTTTCGATGCCATCCTCCTTGACCAGCGCCATCAACGTCGCGGCTTCCTTCGAGCGAACGAACAGGCCGCGTCCAACAGCCGCCCGTATGAACGGCGGATCGGCCTTCACCGTCAACTCTCCCAACCGTTCGTTCAGCATGTTCGTGTAGAGCCGCTCGACCTGTTGCTGTCGATACGCACCAATGGACGTTTGATCTCGCAGGGGGAGCATGTTGTACACCCCCACGGTGGTCATCGTCGCTTCCTTGTCGGTGGCCACCGCATAGAGTGTGTCCGGGTGGTCGGGAACCTCGAACGAGGCCCGCGGCCTGGGACGCGCTGGCGCCGGAATCGCTTTGAATTGCGCCTTGATCAGCGCTTCCACCGCCGACTTGTTGAAGTCGCCGACGGCGATGACCGCCATCAAATCCGGCCGGTACCAATCCGCGTAGAACCGCTTCAGCGCCTCTGGCTTAAAGCCCTCGATGCTCTCCCGCGTGCCAATGGGCACGCGCTCGCTGTAGCGTGACCCTCTCAACAGCATGGGAAGTTGCTGGTCCCGCATCCTGGCGTCGGCACCACGTCCCTGCCGCCATTCCTCGACGATCACGCCGCGTTCCTTGTCGATCGCCGTCTGGTCGAACGACAGGCTGTGCGCGACATCAGCGAGGAACAGGAACGCCTTGCGCATCGCTTCCGGGTTGTCGGTCGGGACATGGAGCATGTACACCGTCTCGTCGAACCCGGTGTCCGCGTTCACGCCGGGGCCGAGCCGCATGCCGATCGACTCCATGAACTTGATCAGATCCTGCTTGGGGAAATGCTCGCTGCCGTTGAACGCCATGTGCTCGACGAAGTGCGCCAGGCCGAGCTGATCGCTATCCTCGACGACGGACCCGACGTTGACGACCAGCCGGAGTTCGGCGCGTTGAGATGGTCGCTCGTTGGCCCGGATGTAGTACCGGAGTCCATTCGGCAGGTAGCCGATCGTGATTCGAGCATCGACGGGGACGGCTTGAGTGAGCGGCGCCGACAGGGCCGGCCCCTGGGGAAGCGTCGCCTGTGCACTCGCAAGGGATCGGCCCGCCGGAGAGAGCCCCGCCAGCGCGATTGACAGAAACAACGCGGTCCCAGCAATTTTCCGAACAGTCATGGGTATGCCTTCCTATTGATCCCATTCTGGCGCCTCGCGCCCTGCCACACAACCTTTAACAGCCCGTGGTGCGCCTGCTTGCCGCCCCACTCCTCCGGCACTACACTGATGTCAGTGGGTGGCACAACGACAGTGAACAGGCTGGCAGCGGTGAAGGCGCCGCGGCCTGGAAGGAGTCCTGCTCGATGCGAGGACGTGTGATGCCCCCCCGGACCGCACTGACAATCGCCGCGCTAATGGTCGCGTTGCTGACGGCGACGACATGCGGCGGCGGTTCGTCAAACCCGGTCACACCCACACCCACACCCACGCCCACACCGACCCCGACGCCGACGCCGACTCCCACGCCAACGCCCACCCCCGCGCCACCAGCCGCCTTCGTGTGCGGCGCGATTGGCGGGTTTCTGACCACGCCTCAGAGCATCATCAATGGCCTGGTCTGCTCCGGAGACACTTCGCCCGTCGTCATGGTCCGGATCGATTACGTTAGCGGAAACACCTATGGGCTCTGCTCGGGGACGGTGATTGCCTCGAATGCCGTCCTCACGGCTGCCCACTGCCTCGACGGTCAGATCAGAAAGGTCACGATCTTACTGGGCGGCTTCGGTGGCAAACAGATTGTGGCCAACTCGTTCACGCCGATCCCCGAGTACAACAAAGACGTCAGCTCGTCTCCGGATGTTGGCGTGGTCATCGTTGACGACGGGAGCCTCCTCCGAAATCCCATCCCGCTGCTCGTCCGCGATGCGGTCCGCGGCGAGCAGGGCGTGATCGCGGGATACGGGGTTGACGCCACCCAGGCCAATGAAGGCATTCTGCGCGCGGGCACAGTGACCATCGTCAGATCGCTCGGAAACTTCATTGACTCCGACTTCGCTGGCGACGTCAGTAACACGTGCAGCGGCGACTCGGGCGGGCCGCTGCTGCTACAGCTGCGGCAAGGCGGCCCGTGGGGCATCGCGGGCGTGACGTCAGCCGGGGAAATCAAAGACTGCCTGAGCGGCCTCAGCGACTACGCCCGCCTCAGCGACGCCACGATATGGTCGTTCATCTTCAGTCTCGTGCCAACCGCCAAGCCCCTGCAGTGATCGCCACGCGATGATTCCGCCGCCTGCCATCCTTCATGCCGGCCAGACCGTCGTCGCCGCCAACAAGCCCGCTGGCCTGCCCGTCGTCCCCGCCCCGCCTCCGTCGGCGCCAGGCGACAGCCTGAGGGCCCTTCTCGAGCAGGAACTCGGATGCCCGCTCTGGGTCGTGCACCGACTCGATCGCGACGCGTCAGGAGTGGTGGTGTTCGCGCGAACGGCCGACGTACACCGCGCGCTGTGTCTGGCCTTCGAGAACCGCGCGGTGGAGAAGTCGTACGTGGCGCTTACAGCGGGCGTTCCAGATCCGCCAGAAAGCACGATCGACATTCCGCTGCATGCGGCGCGTCGCGGCAAGACCCGCCCGGCAAGGCCCGGAGAACCTGGGTTGCGGGACGCGGTGACCGCCTACGCCATCGAGGATCGCTGGCATCGAGGGGACGCGCGGGTCGCACTGGTCAGGGCGCGGCCACGCACCGGGCGCCACCATCAACTGCGCGTGCATTTTCGCGCGATTGGAACGCCGCTGCTGTTCGATCCGTTGTATGGGCGGCGAGTCGATCTGACCGATCTGGCCGACGCGCCGTGTCAGCGCCTCGCGCTGCACGCCACGCGCCTCATCGTGCCCGCGACGGTGCTCGGGACGCGGTTCGAATTCGATGCGCCGCTGGCCCCAGACCTTGCAGCAACCGTCAGCTGGTTCGATCGCGAGTGGACCGCCGGCTGATTACTTCCTGGCTTCGGCGATCAGCGCGGTCAGCAGACGACAATAGAGCTTGTCGGCATCAGTAAACAGTTTCTGATAGTCGGCGTCCGACAGCTTCTGCTCCTTCTTCCAGTCCTCATCGAATCTCGTCTGCTTGCCGCCCTGGTCCAGCGAATCGGGGGCCTTGTTGTTCTCGTGGTCGGGCTTGAGCCCGTCGGCTCCGGCATCCTCCACGAACACTTTGGTGCCGGCCTTCGCGGCGCTGTTCAGGTCGATGTAGACATCCTGGTACTCGCGCTTCAGGAGTTTCCCGTCAAGCAGCACCGCCGGCAAATACTTGGCGCCGACGACGAGCAACTGGCTGCCGGTGAAGTACATCGCCGCGACATAGAAATCGGGCTCAGTGGTGTCTCTCGCCGCAATGGCCGAGAGCTTCTTTGCGTCCAGCAACTGGCCGAGTTCCTTCGCCAACGCCACGGACTTCACGTCCTGGGCGTAGGCCGCGCTGCTCATTGCCACCATTACCAGCAAGCCGATCAAGAGGTAGGAAGTACGGCGCAGGCTCGTAGTCATGAGAGTCACCTTCGTGAGGAGGGCCGGTACGATGGGGACTTTCTATCCGACGGTCATCGGGCAGATAGTAGCCGAAAACAGGTGCAAACGCCACAGGGACCGCCGGTTGCCGGATCGCGCTCGAATACGGCGAGTGCGCCGAAATACGAGGAATACGGACGCGGCAGGGACAGCAAAAGGGACAAGGACTGTTCCTGTTGGCGTCCCCACCGGGAGAGGGCCCCGGGATTGGGTTAGCAAGATCCACACCGACACGCGCGAAGCGGCGTAGACTGAGGGCAACATGGCTCGCCGTAAGATCCCGATAAAGGGCGGCCCACCACACGTCGTTCCGACTAGGCCCGAGATCGAACGCTCCAGGGCATTCGTCGCGAGGTTCCGCGAGGACCTCGAGGCGCGGTGCCAGGTTCTCTCGCCTCTCGAAATCAAAGACCTGATTGCCGCCGACTGCGCACACAAGAGACGCCGGGACGTACGCCGCGCGGACGGGATTGAAGAGGCGCTAGCTGGTGCCCGTGAGCTCTACGACGGGGATCCCTCTGCTCCGTGGCGCCAGAAGGTTCACGCGCCCGGTGTTGTCGACGCCTGGTGGAACGCTTTCAGTGAGCCCCGGCTGTATGTCTATGACGAGACCGGCCGGCTTCTAGGGCGTCTTGTCGGGCGTGCCATCATACGCACCACTACGCGAAAGCGCCGCGACAACAAAGACGTTGCCAGGGCGATTACCTGCTACTTCAGACACGCTGCCGGTGAGACCTACGCGAAGCTGGCAAACGGCAGCGCGCCGATCGTCGCCAAACGGGCCGCCGACTGGTTGAGCCGCAACATTGATTCATGGCTCGCAAGCCGGCTTCGTCAGAGCTGAACCCGGCCACTATAACCAGCAAGACACGCCCGTATCGGTTATTTTCAAATTCACCCCATGGCGGCATCCTAAGTGCGCTTGCGCAACAAAGCGCAGCGTTCCATAAGGCGCCGCCATGAACCCTAGCGAAGTCACGAAACTGGTCGACCGCGTCGCGAGCCCGGTCAGGCTTGCGCTCGTCGCGGCGGGAATCACCAACCGCGCCGCGGCCAAAGATGTCGGGATCACTGAGGGCCGCGTTTCCGAAATCTGCCGCGGCGCGAGACGCGCGCCGGATCCGGACGAGAAGGCCGCGCTCGCGGCGCTCGTCGGCAAGTCCGTCGCCGTGCTCTTCCCCGACGCCGGGCTCGAAGTCGCCAAGGCGATGTATCGGGAGTCCGACCTAGTCAAGGCGTCTGACGCTCCAGAAGTGGCGCTCGCGATCCAGGTCAGCATCGAGATCCTTGATCGCGTGCTCACCTCGGTCGGCGTGTCAGGCTCCGCGCGACGCGCGACGCTGCAGAAGGCCGCCGGATTCGTGCGCAGGAAACACCAGGCGCGCGGGTGAGGTCATGGCGGCGAGTATATCCCTCCCACCGGAGGCGGCGACGGATCTGACGATCCGCGAGCTGGCAGCCATTGAGGCGTCCCTGACTGATGAGGTGCGCGAACTGACCGCCGATGCGCGGGCGTACCGGGAGCTGGCCCTTGCGGCGTGCGCCGCGCTGAACAGCCTCACCCAAACATTTGACCAAGCCAAGGTGACGATTCTTGCCCAGCGCGAGGAATTGCGGCGGTACACGGCGGCGCACGCCGCACCAGGGCGGGCGGTATGAGCGGCCGCGGAAAAGTCCTGACGGCCGATCAAATTGGGTGGGGGGTGGCCGCGACAGCCTCTGATGGTTTCCCTCCGACCGAAGCCGGCGCCGCGCAATCCTTTACTGAAGCGGTCCAGGACCGTCTGCGTTTCGATCATTGCCGGAACCGCTGGCTCATCAGATCAGAACACCACTGGAAGCCTGATGCCGATGGCGCCGTGATCCGACTCGCGCTCGATCATGCGCGGCGCCAGCAACGCCAGGCGCTCGACATCAAGGACACCTTTGAGCGAGGAAAGGCGATCGAGCACTGGTTGAAATTCGACCGTCGCGCGGCGCTCGACAACTTGCTGAGTCTCGCGAAGAACCTGCCACCGCTCGCGGACGATGGCACCAATTGGGATCACAACCGCGGGTTGATCGCTTTCGAAAACGGCGTCGTGTCCCTCGAGACCGGGACGCTACGGCCAGGCAAACCCGAAGACAAGATCACGCTCAGCACGGGCTTCAGCTTCGACCCGGACGCGTCGTGCCCGCGTTGGGAGCGGTTCATCAAGGAGGTCATTCCGGATCCAGCCGTCGCCGATTTCATGTGGCGGGCGTTTGGCTACGCCATCACCGGCGACATGCGCGAACAGGTGTTCTTTCTGCTCTTCGGCCGCGGGTGCAACGGCAAGAGCACGCTGATGGACGTGATCGAGAGCGTCCTGGGCGACTACGCGTTAACTGTGCCCTTCTCGGCGTTCGAGCAAGACCGCGCGGGAAGCGTGCCGGCCGACGTGGCCAGTCTCGACGGTAAGCGTCTCGTCAAAGCCTCTGAGGGCACACCTGGCCGCTGGCTCCATTCGTCGCGCCTCAAGGACATCACGGGCGGCGAACGTGTGTCTGCCCGGCACCTCTACGGGAACCCATTCACGTTCCGTCCGGTTTGTAAGGTGTTCCTCAGCACGAACGAACTGCCCAAGGTGGGCGACGACTCAGACGGCCTCTGGCGCCGACTACGACAGGTGCCGTTTACACAACGCTTCGAAGGCACAGCGGACGATCGATCACTGAAAGACACGCTCCTGGCCGAAGCGCCAGGGATTCTCGCCTGGCTCGTGCGCGGTTGCTTGGAATGGCAGACGCGCGGGCTTGGCGTGCCGGCGGCTGTTGCCGATGCGACTGCTGAGTACCGTGCCGACTGTGATCCACTCGCCCGCTTCTTCGATGAGGCGTGTCGTCTCGAGCTTGGCGTGGACGTCGGCGCCTCTGACCTGTTTCGGCATTACCGACAGTGGGCTGAACGCGCCGGCCTGAGCGAGAAGGAACGACTCTCCGCGACGGCGTTTGGACGGAAGTGCGTCGACCGCTTCATGCGATCCAAAACACGCGGCGGAATGGTCTATCAGGGGGTGTCCTGTGCATAAGTGTGCAGGGTTTTCCCCAATGAATGCAGGGTTTGGACCTGTTTTCGTAACTTCTCTATATGTGTGCTCACGTAGGGAAGTTACAGAAAGAGCCTCAAACCCTGCACAACCCTTCACGGTTGGGCTGAGAACGGGGCGTCAGATATGAGCCTCCAAGCCCTCGCCGCCAGCCCGGATCGAGTTCGCACAAACGGCAGACCGCGCCTCCAAAGCGCGAAGGACGCCGCCCGGGATCTTGGACTGCCGTACACGAGCCTCCGAGATGCAGCCTTCAGGGGCGAAATTGCGGTTATTCGAATCGGCCGGCGTTGGTTCTTCGAGTCGGGCGACTTGGATCGGTTTGTCGAAAGTCATCGGGAAACGTTCACGACATGAGCCACACACCCGCACGGGATTCCATATCCCACGGCCGTCAGAATCAGGCCGATAATCCGGGCCTGTTCGCGTCGACTGTCCCCGGACTGTCCCCAAATTGGAGGGCAGGCGCATGAGCGACGACCAGGCAGCCGGCGCTCCGCTTGGCACGGTTGGACCCGACGCGGGCCGGAGTGCGCTCAATGGTCAATTCCTACCCGGGAACACGGCCGCGATGGTCGTGGGTGATCGTAGCGCGCAGTTCTGGCGGGCACAGGACGCCACCAGGCGCGAGATTGTCGGCGCCGTGATTGCTGACAGCGGGCACACGCCCGACGACGCGCCACGCGCCCTACAAATCGCGGCAGAGGGCATCGCACAGGCCGCCCTCGTGCGTGATGCCGCCTTCGACCGGATGGTGGAGAGCGGCGGGCCGCTCACGTCGAAGGACCGGGGCAGGCGCTCGTTGACGGTGTGGCTGGCCGCCAGCGATCGGCTCTTGCGTCACCTGCAGGTCGTCGGGTTGCGGCGCGTGCCGCGGTCGGCGCGGGGCATCGTGGATGCCATCACGCAGGAGGCGCCGCATGTCTGAGGCGGCCTTGACGGCGATCGGCTTCTTGCGGCGGTTGAAGTGGATCGACCGCGCGCCGCTCTTCCCGCGCATCGAACCGTATCGGCTGCGCTTGTTCGAGCTGGCGCTCGACACGTTCGACGCGGACGGGCGCCCGCGGTTCAACCTGATCCTGAGTGGCCGGGCCAAGAAGAACTGGAAGACCGCTGACTTGGTGTTCGCTGCGCTCTACGCCCTGGTGGCCCCAGGACCTGCGGGGTACGAGTGCTACCTGCTCGCGAACGATGAGGACCAGGCGGGTGACGATCTGTCGCTCGCTAAGAAGTTGGTCGACGTCAACCCGATGCTCGCGGATTGGCTGACCGTGCGCGCGAAGATGATTGAGCGGAACGATGGGAAAGGGTTCCTTGAGATTCTTCCCGCGGGCGACGTGGTCGGGAGTCACGGGAAGACGTTCCGGTTTGCCGGCTTCGATGAGATCCATGGGTTTAGGTCGTGGGACATCCTCGAGGCCATGCAACTTGACCCGACGCGGCTCGACGCGCAGCAGTGGATCACGAGCTACGCGTCCATCTACCACCGGCCCGGCGTGCCCCTGTTCGACCTGACGCTCCAGGGCCGCAAAGGGCTGGACCCGCGGATGCTCTTCTCGTGGTATGCGGCCGACTACACGACGGACCCGAACTTCAGCGAGGCGGATCCCGAGACGCGCGCCAACCCGTCTCGGGGCTCCTGGCCGGACCAGGGCTATCTGGAGCAGCAGCGACGCCGGCTGCCGGCCCACAAGTACCGCCGGTTGCATCTGAACTTGCCGGGCCTGCCTGAAGGCTCCGCGTTTCAGCCCGAGCCGGTCATGGACGCCTTCACGCGGGGCGAGCGGGTGCGTCCGCCGCAGGCAGGCGTCGAGTATCGGGCCGCCGTCGATATGTCGGGCGGGTCGAATGACGACGCCGTGCTGGCGATTGGGCATGAGGACGTGGATGGGCGTACCGTCGTCGACCTCGTCATCAACCAGGGCCCGCCTCCGCCGTTCGATCCGCGGAAGGCCGTTGAGCGGTTCGCGCGGGTGCTGGCTGAGTACCGCGTCGCACACGTGGTCGGCGATCGATATGCTGGCCGCACATTCGTCGAGGACTTTTCCAGTCACAACGTCAGCTACACGCCGACCGAACTGTCGGCGAGCGAAGCGTACGAAGCGCTCGAGCCGCGTCTGAACAGCCATCAAGTGATCCTCGTAGACGAGCCGACGCTTGAACAGCAGCTCCTGGGCCTCGTGTGGCGCGGCGGGAAGATTGATCACATGAACGGCGAACATGACGACTACGCGGCCGCGGTGGCGGCCCTCGTGGCGCTCACCGGCGCGGAAAACGGGTGGATTAGCTATATGAAAAACGAGGCGCGGAAAGCACAGATGAGCGCCTAGAGACCCGCGCATCCCTGTCTTCATGCTCCAGGGATGCGCGGCGGGCCGGTTCTCGGGACATAGGCCACCCCGGGTCCGGCCCACCCTTAACGCACGATGACGGACAACAACGGACACCAGACGCAGGGAGAGACACGCGATGGAACCAGCGAAGACGCAGACGATTGAGATCACGGGCGGCGCCCACGGGAAACCCGTGCACACGCAGACGTTCACCCTCCCGGTGCCGGTCGGCGGTGAAGGATTCCGCGGATTGCTGACTACGGGTTGCCAGGAATTTGGCGCGACCGGAACGCTGCTGTTGGGTCGGTGCGGAAACGTCGACTTCGATGAGGAGCCGGCGACGGACTTGCTGCCGCGCTGTCGGCGCGGAGTGCTGACCGTCGCCACGAGCAACGGCAAGTTCATCACCACGCCCATCGTGCTCGACCACGAGGCGCTCGCCGTGATCGGGCTCGAGGCGCCGTCCGAACCGCAGGCGGCCGCGCCACCCGCGGCGATCGCGGTCACGTTCACGTACACGCCGGCGCCAGGCGCTCCAGGTTGCGGCGTGCTGCACCTGCGGGTCGGCAACGTGCTGGGCTTTGACATCACCCTGCCGCTCAACCCGACCGCGCTGGAACAGGCCGGTCTTCTGAAGAGGTAAATCCGATGGTAGAAATCCCTTGTTCGGTGACGCTGCCACCCGCCGGCCCGGCGAGTCGGCCCATTGTGGTGGACGTCGGCGCGATTGGCGACGTCCGCGAGTCGCAGCTTCTCGCCGCGATGCTGGTCGCGGTCGTTCTCATGGAGGGCGGCGAGATCACGGTCACGCCGCATCCGGACGCGCCGACCGCCACAGTGACGATCACGATGAGCGGCGGCAGGCAGGCCGACTTGGGGCCGATCAAGCTCTCCAAGAACGTGCTGCAGGCTCTCGGCGTCTTCGCGTGACGCCATGATCCCGGGTCAACTACTGGCCGCCGCGCACGACATTTCACGCGTCTGCCTGGCGTGCCAGCATCCGTTCGTGATCGCCGCCCAGGAGGCCGCCTGGTTCGATCGGATGGCGTATCACTACCCGAAGCGGTGCGTCTCGTGCCGCCGGGCGAAGCGAGCGCTCCAGGTCCAGCAGCAGTACGAGGCTGAGCAGGCGAAGGCGAACGGGAACGACTCATGAGAACCGACGACCAGGTGTCCCAGATCACGAAGCTCGCGGCGGCGGTACGCGACTCGGTCAGCAAGCAACAGGCGACGCTCGCTGCTCAGCAGGAGACGATCACGAAGCTGGCTGCACGGCTCGCGGTGGTCGAACGGACCTTCGATCCGCCGCCGCGCGGGCGCTGAGTCGCGGAGTGGCGGGCGTACGGGACGATGAGTTGGTGATTCGTGCGGGGGACGGCCCCTGCTTGTGTGTTTCGTTCTCACTGAAGGAGTGTTCCATCATGGCGTGGCGAGGCAAACCCTATCACGAGGCGACCGTGCAGCTCGACGCCGAGACCGTCGACGTGCATATCCGGCGGCAGACGATCCATGAATCCACGGAGTTTCGGGAGGCGTTCGCGCGGCTCTGGACCGGCGATGCGCCGAAACCCGAGGACCCGGCCGCGCTGGCCACGTTCAAGCGTGAGCAGACCGCGTTTCTCATCGCGACGATCGAGCGTGATGTCACGTTCGGGCCTGGCCAGGTTTTCGTCGGCGAGCGTGAAATCCTCAGCGGATCCGACATCCTTGAGGTGTTCGGCGATCGGCTCTTCCTGCTCGGCCAGCTCCTAGGGCTGGCGTGGCGGGAGACCGTCATGGGAGACCTGGCAAAAAACGTCTTATCGTCGGGGCGTTCTTCCGCGCCTGGCTCGCCGGCGTCGACCAGCGCAGCAAGTGGGGACGCATCGGCGACAATTGCCGAGCCTGTCGAGCCGCTGGACTCGACGGCGAGCGCGGCTGCGATCGACCCGACGGGGACGATCCAGTAATCGGTTCGATTGTCTGGCACGCCGGGCCCGTGGCCTTGAGGCATTGCCCAGTCCTGGATTTGACCCCGAAGGTGCGCGCGACACTCGATTGGTTCGAGCGCACGCACGAGGAGCAAGCTGATGTCGGATAACGTTGCAGACATCCTCATCACGGTGACCCCGCAAGGCCTTGACGCGTCCTTCGAGAAGATCCTCGCGGGTCTCGACAAGGTCAAAGACGGCGTGGCTGGCGTCACGAATGTCGCGCAAGGCGCCACCGCCGCCAACGCCTCCTGGACCGACAGCGTCAAGTCGGCCGCGATGGGGTACATCGCGGGCATGGCGACATTCGAAGGCGCGAAACGCGTCGTCGGCGAGCTGGCCGACTTCGTGAAGTCCTGCGTCTCGGCCTACGCCGAAGCGGAGGCCGGGCAGAAGCGGTTGACGGTAGCCCTGGTCTCGGCGGGTCAGGGTGGCACGGGCGCGATTGCGATCTATAAGGGACTCGCCGATGCGATTGCCTCGAACACCGCCTTTGAGCGTGACGCGATCGTGGCCACCGAGGCGTTGCTGGTGCAGGTCGGCCAAGCCACCCCAGAGAATATGGAGTTGGCGCTCCGGGCCGTGACCGACCTCGCGGCCGGGCTCGGGATCGACCTGCACGCCGCCACGATGATGGTGGCCAAGGCGATGGAGGGCAACACTACTGCCCTCAAGAAGGCCGGAGTCCAGGTCGATGAAACCGCGCTTCAGACGCGTGGGCTCGACGCGGTGATGGAAGCGATCGAGGGTCGGTTTGGCGGTCAGGCGCAGGCGCAGTTGGACACCTATGCGGGTCGCGTGGCGTATCTCGGCAATCAGTGGAAAGAAACCAAGGAATCCCTGGGCGGGGCGGTCGTGCAGAGCGGGCCGGCGGATCTGGCGCTGGCGATGCTCTCGACGGCCGTGATGAAAACCCGGGACGGAGTGGAGCAAGCCTCGGGATCCTGGCTGGCGTTGGCTGGTCGCCTCAATCTCTTCGGCATTCAGGGCGCCCAGACGCTGATCCTGTTGGACGAAATGGCTAGGTATTTCGCGGTCCTCGAAGGCGGGGTCGGGCGCTTGCCGGCGGTCACGGAGCCCGCGAAAGTCGGCATCGATCGGGTGGCGCTGTCGATGGAGCAGGCCGACAAGGTCGCCGAGATACTCGACGACACAGTCAAGCAGCAAATCGAGACCAACAAGAAGGCGGCGGAGGAGTGGAAGAAGCTCAACGACCAGATGGACGCGATGTCGGGGCGGAAGCTCATCACTGACACCAATACGCTGGTCGCCACCTACGACCGCCTGGCCAAGCAAGGGCTGAAGCCGACCTACGACGAACAGATCAAACTGAACGACGCCATCACGAAGGCAACGGCAGCGGCTGAAGAGAACGGCCGTGCGATCCCGGCCGCGTGGGCGCAGGTCACGCTGGCATCGAGCAGCACGCGAGCGGGCATCAAGGGTGTGGTGACCGAGTTCGGCAGTTACGCCCTCGCCGTCCCGCCGGCGGTAGACCAGACCGACGCGATCAACGAGGCCCTGAGCGTGCTGGAGTCGCGCGCCTATGCGGCGGCCCCGGCGATGAATGCCGCGCAGGTGGCACTCAGCCACATGGCCGGGCTGATGCCGGAGGTGAAGAACCAGACCGACGAAATCAACCAAGGGTTCGACGCCCTCGCCAAAGACAAGGCCGTCGCGACGGAAAAGGCGCTCGGAAACGTGGCGACCGGCCTCGACGGCCTCTCCCGTGTGGCCGAGATGTCCGGCCACACGACCACCGCAGCCGTGATGAGCATCGCGTCGACGACGATCAAAGCGTTTGCCACTGGTGGCCCGTGGGCGGCGGCGATGGCTGGCGCGATGGCGATCTTCACCGCCTTCAGCGATCAGATTTTCAAAACCCAAGGCAAGGCGGTCAACAATCTGCGCGACGCCTTCTTCGCGACCCAGGGTGGGTACGAGAAGCTCCACGCGGCCATGATTGCGGCCGGCACTGAAGGGGCGTTCTACGAGGCCTGGAACGCCAAGACGACGGCCGATTGGGACAAAGCCCTCAAGGACATCAATGCCTCCCTCGATACGCAGAACAAGAAGCTCGCCGACGAACAGACGCTCCGCGCCGGGATCAACAGCCAGATCGTCGATGCACAGACACAACTGGAGACGTTGCGGGCGGGCGGCGTGGCGTCGTGGTCGGACATCTCGACGGCCGCCACGAAGTACGGGATCAACCTGGGCGGGATCGGCGTGCAGGTCCAGCAGCTCCAGACGAACGATCTGGCAACCCAGTACCTGAACGACTGGAACATGATGGCCAAGGCCGGCGCCGATATGACGCCGGTGCTTCAGGGGATGGCGGACGAATTCTCGAAGCTCGTCGTCGATGCGGAAGGCTACGGCACGCAGGTCCCCGGGAACATGAAGCCAGTGCTCGAGTCGCTCATCGCCCAGGGCCTCCTACTCGACAACACCGGAAGCAAGATCACCGACATCAACAGCATTCCGTTCGGGCCGGACATCAAGACCGCGGCCGACATTCTCAACACCTCCATCCAGACGCTGGTCGACAAGATCAGCGCCCTCGTCGACCAACTGAGCCACGTCGGGGAAGTGGCGGCGCCGGCCGCCGCGGCCGTGCAGACTGCGTTCAAGGGCATGGATCTGGGCGTACCCTCGCCCTGGTCAAAGTGGGGCAACCCGCCCGACTATGCCGGCGCCGGCGTTGACTCGACGTCTCGCGAGGACGGCGTGCCGGCCTTCGCGAGTGGTGGCATCGTCAGGTCGCGCACGCTGGCGATTGTCGGAGACAAGGGACCGGAAGCCATCATCCCGCTCGCGCAACTCCCCCGGGTCGCCGCGGCGACGGTGGCGGCGGGCGGTGGGGGCGCGGATCTGATGGCTGAGCTCCTAAGACAGAACGCGAAGATACACATGGCCATCCTCCAACTACCGCAACAGATCACGCGGGGTTGGCGCGATGCGCAGCTCCTCAGCGCGAGGGCGTTCTAATGGGCACGATGACCGGCGACGACGATGCGTGACACCACGCGGGCGGATTTCACGCGGCGCGTCGTGGGGCGCTGGGCGCTCGAGCGGTCGATCCGGCTCCTGCTCAGGCGCGTCGAACGCTTCGGGACGCACCGCGCCCGGGATCGGGCGGATCTAGACTGGGCGCTCCGGGTGAGCACCGCGCTAGACGCGTTGCTCCCGCCGCGGCCGCCAGCCGGACCGCGAGAGACGCGAAGTTAAGGCAGTTGGAATCCTTGATCGCCGACCTCGTGCGGGTGTTGAGACGGTCCGATCATAGTAGTTGACATTGTAGAAACATGTAGATACGATAGGGGCTGTCTATGTCACCGAAGGAACTCACCGCGTTTCGTGTCGCTCCGGACATCATGGCCGGGCTTCGTGCGATCAAAGAGCGGGATGGGGTTCCGTTGTCGGTCCAACTCGATCGCGCGCTGCGCGCCTGGCTGGATGCGAAGGGGATGCAGACAAAGACGGCCTCCCGACGTGTGCAACCACGCCGGAAGGCCTAAACCGTCACCCTGTCGTAACCAGGCCGACGATCTGGCTGGTATTCTACCAGTCCGGCCCGCCGGCCTCCGATCTGGAGGCACCGATGAAGCAGAAGACACCTACCCACAACGCTCGGACGCCGATTACTTTCGACGTGGATGATCCCGCTCAGTTCTTCTCGGACCTGAAGATACTGCGCGGCGCCGTGTCCATGCTCAACGGCGTCGTGGTCGCAATGGAGCGATCGGACGAGGAAGACGGGGCCGGCGCGTTCTATGGCGCCAGCGAACTCACCGACCACCTCTGCGGCTTCGTGAAGCTGGACGACATGGACCGGTTGTATGAAGCCGCGAAAGAGGCCTTTGATCGGCAGTTCAAGCAGTCGGTCCAGGCCTATCGCGCGGCCCAGGCGGCGCCCGTGGTGAAGCCGAAGCGGGCCAGGGCGAAGAGGCGGTGACGTATGGGCCAGATCCGACAACGCGGCGCCGTCTACTGGATTCGCTACTACCGCGACGGCAAGCGGTACGAGGAAAGCACGCGCAGCAAGAAAGAAGGCGAGGCTAAGCGACAGCTCCGGCTCGCCGAAGGCGCGATCGAACAGGGCATCCCGGTCACGCCGAAGATCGGACGCCTGAAGTTCGACGACGCTGCAGCGGACCTCATCACTGACTACAAGGTGAACGGTAAACGATCGCTCGCGCACGTCGAACGCCGCGTTGGTCAGCATCTCAAGCCGACGTTTGGCGGGCGACGCATGGCCGGGGTCACGACGACAGACGTGCGAACCTACGTCGACAAACGCCAGAAGGAAGGCGCGGCGAACGCCAGCATCAACCGGGAACTGGCCGCACTCAAGCGCATGTTCTCGCTGGCGATCCAAGCGGGGAAGTTACTCCACCGTCCCCATATTCCGATGCTGCGGGAAGACAACACGCGACAAGGGTTCTTCGAGCGCTCCGCTTTCGAGTCCATGCGGGCGCATCTGTCGGCCGACCTGCAGCCCGTCGTCACGTTCGCCTACCTGACGGGCTGGCGCGTCCACAGTGAGATTCTGCCGATCACTTGGGGACAGGTCGACCGGCAAGCCGGGATCGTCCGTCTCGAACCCGGCACGACGAAGAACGGCGACGGCCGGGTGTTCGACTACTCGGGACTGCCTGACCTGGTCGATCTGTTCAATGACCTCTGGACGGCGCATGAGACGCTGGCGAGGACGAAGTGCACGATCTGCCCATGGGTGTTCAACCGGGCGGGCGAGCGGATTCGGAACTTCTGGCACGCGTGGCAGTCCGCGACGAAGGCGGCCGGATGCCCGGGGCGCATCCCGCACGACCTCCGGCGGACGGCCGTTCGGAACTTCGTCCGCGCTGGCGTGCCGGAGCGCGTGGCAATGAAATTGACGGGCCACAAGACGCGATCGGTGTTTGATCGTTACGACATCACGAGCCCGGGTGATTTGCGCGAAGCCGGGGCCAAGTTACACGAGGCCCGAAACGCGACAGGGACAATCACGGGGACAGTGGACCGATCCGGGGCGAAAACGGGAACCGGGACAGGCGGCTAAGGTATTCATTCTACACGCCGGAGTGACGGGACGGCTTTCGCAAGAGGGGCGATCCGTGCGGGACTTTCTATCACCGCGTGGTGCCCCCGGTCAATGTCGGGATGCGCCGACGCCGCTCTTACGCGTGGCGGCGCGGGAAATCGCCGCCCGCTGACCGCCGGGGTCGGCCGTCAGCCAATAAACAGCGGGTCCTCGTCGTCGAAACGGCTTGCCCCGCGCTTGCCAGCGCCGCCCCGGAACGACCGGAACGCGGACACGATGCCCCGCAGGGCCGCGACCACCGCCACCCCCTCGCGCATCGGGCCCACAATTACGCCCTGGACCACGGCCATGGTCTCTTCGGCGCGTTTGGTGGCGCTCGAGAGCAGCCGGTCCACGCGCTCAATCTGCACGGCCGCAAGGCTGGTCGCCTGCTGCATGTTGTCGGCCACGCGTCTCAGCCGATCGGCCAGCGGTCCGATCTCCTGCTGGACCTGACCGGACAACTGGTCCACCCGCCGGGCCAGCCGGGCAATCACGATGATGGCGCCCACCTGGACCAGGGCCATCACCACCGCGGCGATGGCAATGATGCCCAGGAAGAGGTTGGTGTTCTCGCCGGTCAAGTTAGCCCTACCCCTTCTCGCCGCGGGCGGTCTGATAGGCCTCGCGTCCGCGCTCGACGGCTGTCGCGAGATTCTCGCGCTGCTGCTTGAGGAATTCGCGCGTCTTCTCCGCCTGTTCGCGCGCCTTCTCGCTGATCATCTCCCGGGTCTCCTCACCCTTCGCCGGCGCGAAGAGCAGCGCGAGGACGGCCCCGACCAGGGCCCCCAGCGTGAAGGCGACCACGACTCCACCGGCTCCATTGTGTCGATCGTCTGACATGGTTCAGATTCCCTCGCGTGTTCGGTCGGCAGACAGGCATCCAACGGTACCGCGCCGCCGCCGGAGCCCGAGGGCTTGGGCCGAACCCGATCTCCGGCCCGTCCCGACCATCATACAACTGTCTGGCGCCGGCGCCGCCGGGAATGGCACGCCCGCTCACTAAATTAAGTCGACCGTCCCGCCAGACAGCAAGGCTGGGTCGTCCACGCCGAGGCTTCTGGCCCGGAACCGTTTGATCTGATCCCGCATCGACGCCGCCTTCTCGAACTCCAGGTTGGCCGCGGCGGTCTTCATCTCCCGCCCCAGTTCCGCGATTCTCGCGTCAATCTGGGCCTGGGTCATGTACGGTTCGCCTCCATCGCCAACGGACGGCACGCCCATGTAGTCGCGTTCGTAGACGCTGGTCAGGCCGCCGTCAATCGCCTTCACAATCGAGGCGGGCGTGATCCCGTGCTCTTCGTTATACGCCTCCTGCAGTTGCCGACGCCGCCCGGTTTCGCTGATGGCGGTCTTCATCGAATCGGTGACCCTGTTGGCGTACATGATGACCCGGCCATGCACGTTGCGCGAGGCACGGCCGGAGGTCTGAATCAGCGATCCGGCTGAACGAAGGAACCCCTCCTTGTCGGCGTCGAGGATGGCCACCAACGACACCTCCGGGAGGTCGAGCCCTTCGCGCAAGAGGTTGATGCCGATCAGCACGTCGAATGCGCCACGCCGCAAGTCGCGAAGAATCTCCACCCGTTCGAGCGTTTCGATGTCTGAATGCAGGTAGCGCACACGAACGCCGAGCTCGTGGTAATACTGGGTCAGGTCCTCCGCCATGCGTTTGGTGAGCGTCGTCACCAGCACCCGTTCGCCCGCGGCGGCGCGCGCTCGGATCTCGGCCAGCAGATCATCCACCTGTCCGCCGACCGGCCTGACCTCGATCGGGGGATCGACCAGGCCCGTGGGACGGATGATCTGCTCGACCACCACGCCACCCGCCTTGCGAAGCTCGTGGGGCCCCGGCGTCGCGGACACAAAGACGACCTGCTGTGCCCGCGCCTCCCATTCGTCAAAGGTCAGCGGGCGGTTGTCGAGCGCCGAGGGCAGCCTGAATCCGTAATTGACGAGCACTTCTTTGCGAGACCGATCCCCGTGATACATGCCTCGAATCTGCGGCACGGTCTGGTGGCTCTCGTCGACGACCACCAGCGCATCTGACGGCAGATAGTCCAGCAGCGTCGGCGGCGGTTCGCCCGGGCGCCGACCGGTCAGGTGGCGCGAGTAGTTCTCGATTCCGTGGCAGTACCCGATCTCGCGCATCATCTCGAGGTCGAACATGGTGCGCTGGTGCAGGCGCTGCGACTCCAGGAGCTTCCCGTCGGCCTGCAGCGTCGCCAGCCGTTCCGTCAGCTCGGCCTTGATGGATTCAACGGCCTGTCGCGTGCGATCGCGCGGCGTGACGAAATGGGTCTTGGGATAGACCGCCAGGCGGTCGAAACGGCGACGGACCTTGCCCGTCAGCGGGTCGAATGACGCGAGCGCGTCGACTTCGTCGCCGAAGAGCTCGATCCGGATGGCCGACTCGTCGTACGACGGAAACACCTCGACGATATCGCCGCGGACGCGGAAGGTGCCGCGCGTGAACTCGTAGTCGTTGCGCTCGTACTGGATCTCGACGAGCTTCCGCAGGATCTCGTCGCGGCCGATGCGCTGGCCGCGCTCGATCGGGAGCAACATGCCGTAGTAGGCCTCCGGCGAACCCAGGCCATAGATGCACGACACGCTGGCCACAATCAGCACGTCCCGGCGCTCCATAAGCGATCGGGTCGCCGAGAGGCGCATCCGGTCGATCTCGTCGTTGGTGGTCGCTTCCTTCTCGATGTACGTATCGGTTGCCGGCATGTACGCTTCCGGCTGGTAGTAGTCGTAGTAGCTGACGAAGTACTCGACGGCATTGTGCGGAAAGAAGCGGCGGAACTCCTGGAACAACTGGGCCGCCAGCGTCTTGTTGTGGACCATCACGAGGGTGGGCCGATTCACCCGCGCCACCACCTGGGCCATGCTGAACGTCTTACCCGATCCCGTCACGCCAAGCAGAACCTGGTACGGATCGCCGCGTCGCAGGCCGGCCTCAAGTTCGTCGATGGCGCGGGCCTGATCGCCCTTCAGTTCGAAGTCGGAGACGAGCGCGAATCGGTCAGTCGAGGATTCCATGCGCCCTTCGACTCAGTTGAGTTCCCCACTACACGGCGTCATCGCTGCCGTGAAACAAGGACCCACAGTTCTGCCACCGTCCTCCACCCGAGTGAGCTCAGGGCTTCGGAGACTCAAGGCGGGGGTGGGACAAACGGTCACGGGCGTCTCCGGTATGGCGCGAAATATCCCTGACGCGATCGCGTCTTGAGATCCGGGCGCGTGATCTTGATCTCGACCTTCCGCCACTTGCCGTCCGTGCGGGCGTTGGTCGACAGGTATCCAACGGTGTACTGCGCCTTGATTTCGGCGAGCACCTTCTCGTACGCCGATTCGATGTCCTTGACCGACGAGGGGAAGAACGCCTGGCCACCGGTGGGTTCCGTCAGCCGCTGAATCCGCGATCGGGCCTCGAACTGGTACGACGATCCCTGATGGTCCAGAAACCCGATCATGTACATCGTCACGTCTGACGCTTTGAGCAGATCGATGACGCCCCCGTAGTTGATCGAGCTTGTGTTGTCGCCGCCGTCGCTGTAGGCGACCAGGATCTTCCGCCCCTCCTGGGATCCTGCGCCGTGAAGATAGACGCCCAGCGCATCGTACAGCGCCGTCATCCCATCCGGTTTTCGAAGGCGAATCCGCTCAATCAGCCGAGCGAAGTCGTTCTGACCATACCGGGCCACTCGCACTTCGGTGTCGAAATCCACCAGCGTGACGTCGACCGCCTCGGACAGGGCGTTCAGGAACTTCACCGCCGCCGTCCGCGACAGCGCGATATCCTCGTCCATGCTGCCGCTCGTGTCGAACAGCAGGCCGAGGTGGAGTTCGGCCGACGCGGTCGATTCCCCGCCGCGCGAGAAGAACTTCAGCTCTTGCCGCTTGCCGTCCTCGTAGACCTCGAAGTCGGGCTCGGCCAAGTCGGTGACCAGCGTGCCGCGCTTGTCAACGACGGTGACGCCGAGGCTTACCAGATCGACATTCGATCTGAATACCTGTGCGCCCGGGCGCCCGGCCGCCGCCAGCACGAGCAGACCAACCGCTGTCACCGCGAGCTTCACGCACGTCCCCACGCTGTCAAGGTCTTGCCCATGCCACATCTTATACCGGGTACGCGCCTCCCCCCTTACCAGCCGCCGACGTATAATTGACAGGTTCTCGTGATAATCCGGTGCGCACCCGTTCGGCAGGACTCGGCAAGATGAAGTGCCTGTCCGTCTGCCACAGCGAACTGGTGATCAGGACACTCGAGCAGGTTCTGCCACCGCAGTTCGATGTTGAATTTCTCGTCGACAGCCGCCCGCTGGCGCGACGGCTCCACGAGGCTGGCGTCGCCATCAGCGCCGGGGATCTTCGCAAGACCGACACCTATCTCAAAGCCGATCTGTCCCCGCACACCTGCGTCATCGTCGAAGACAACGGCCGGCAGAGTCTCAAGCGGGTGCTGCAGGCGATCACCGGCGCGGGTGGCACGCTCATCTATGTGTTGGCGACGCCGATGGGCGGCGCCGACGGAAGCGCGGCGAAGCGCGAAGAACAGCTGCGGGCCCAGTTTCCGGAGCTGGGATTCCTGTCACTCGCCGAACTGGTCGGCGGACCGCTGGTCACCGAAGTCAGCCGCTCGCTGACCCGCGCCCGGGTGCAGCAATACCAGCGCTACTTCAATGACGCGGACCGCATCCTGATCCTGCTCCACAACGATCCCGACCCCGACGCGATGGCCTCAGGGCTGGCGCTGCGCAACGTGCTGCGGCGCACCAAGACGACGGCCATCATCGGGGCGCTCCAGGGCGTGACTCGCCCCGAAAATCAGCGCATGGTCAACCTGCTCGACATCCAGGTCGAGACGCTGACGGAACACTCGGTCAAGGAATTCGAGCGCATCGCGATGGTGGACGTGCAACCCCACTACTTCGGCGGCCTGCTCGACAGAGTCGACCTCGTGATCGACCACCATCCACCGCAAGCCGGATACGGCGCGCTTTTCAAGGACATCCGGCCCAACTACGGCTCGACCAGCACGATCCTGACCGAGCACCTGCGTGCTGTCGACGTGAACATCTCCGAGCGCACGGCGACGGCGATGTTGTACGCCATCAAGTCGGATACGCTGTTTTTCAACCGCCAGGCCAACCGCGTCGATATTGAGGCGTTCTCCTATCTCTACCCGCTGGCGGATGCCGCGATGATTCGGAAGATGGAGGGCGCGGAAATCACGTTCGAACGGCTGGCGTACGTCACGCGTGCCCAGCAGACCGGGCTCGCAGGCGACCAGGTCTTCTCAGCATTCCTCGGGACGATTCCCCGCGAGGATTTCATCCCGTACGTCGCCGACTTCTTCCTCCAGCTTGAGGACGTCAAATGGACGGTGATCTCCGGCATCGTCAACGACACGCTCGTCCTCTCGGTGAGAAATCTCGGCTACACCCGCAACGCGGGTGAGATGGTGCGGAGACTCTTTGGGGATATCGGCAATGCGGGCGGCCATCGGGCAATGGCCAAGGCCGTCGTCCCCCTGCAGGCGTTTGTCGAGCGCCACGGTCAGCTGACGCCCGAACAGATCAACGTCACGATCAGGGAACTCGCCCTGCAGTTTCTCCGCGACCACAATCCGGCTGATAAGAAGAAATAGCAGAACTACGGTGTGACATCGGCCGCGCCCACCACCGGCTCCACGAACTGCCGGTAGGCGTCGGCGTACCCCATATCAATCAGTTCGGTCAGTTGCGCCATCCGGTCGGATCGACCGTCGTACGCCCCGCCAAAATCGAGCGGCCCGACGGGATTGTGTTCCGGTCTGATGAGATGGAGGTTTCTGAACTGGTCCATCCGCGCCGCCAACGCGTCTCTCATCGTCGCGGTATCGCGCGACAGCAGCCACTGGCCGAGCCTGCCGCGCCCGTCGACGCGCGGATCCGTGAGCGCATGCGGCTCGTCCGGTGCCGGCGTCGCCGACACGATGATCACCTGTTCGGCGCCAGCCGCGACCACCTCTTCGAGGAGCCTGATGGTCGCATCCGGGCGATCGCACAGCCGGTGAGTCTCGCCGCACCAGTAGCTCTCGGCCGCGAACGTCACCGGCCAGGGCGGCGTGACGACGGGAAGCGACAGCGCCGCGGCCAGGACATCGACCACGTGGTCACGGTCCGCGCCGGCCAGGTCCAGCGTTTCGTTCGCCCGGTCGGACCATCCCGACGTCCGGCGGCGGCGGCCAAAGAAGGCGGCTCGATGCGGCTCGCCCAGCACGGCCGCGATCAGATCGCGCCTGGCATCGACATCGTGCACGAGCGCGATGACTTCCCTGAATCCCGGCTGGCCGACGTTATCCGAGAGCAGCTCCGAGTACCGGCGTGAGAGCTGCACCGGGTCTGGCTGCGGCACCCTGGCACCACCGGAAATCAGGCGCCACAGCGCCAGGCGCCAATGGTCAATCGCCTCCCGCGCGCTCACAGGGGCGCCAAACGCGCGCCACCAGAAGCGGCCTCGCTCACGGTGGCGCCCGCGCAAACGACCGCGGGCCGCCGCCACGGCCACGACACCCACGCCGATGATGGCCAGGACCAGTGCGATCTGGGCCAGCCAGGACGGCAGGCGGTTCGGCAGGAAGGCCTCGTGCACCAGCGACGCGTATCCGTCAGCCAACGCGTTGCTGGCGTTCAACTGCACCAGGCGCAGCAGAAACGCGAGTGGGTAGACGATGAGGCCCAGCGCCAGCAGGCCGAGGGGAACGGCGAGCAGGCCGGCCACCGCTCCACACAACCACCCAAGCACACGCAGGATGCGCCGCCACGGGTAGAGCCGCCGCACGCCAGCCTCGCGCCAGAATCCATCGGCTTTCCACAGCGGTTCGGCCCCATCAATCGCGGCGAAGCACGCGCCGACGACGCCAACGCCGTGACCGGCGACCAGATCAATGCGGACGCCCGCCTCGCCCAGTGCCTTGAGCACGCCGGCGTGGTACGCCCCGGCCGTTCCGGTGCCCGTCAGCACCAGCGCGGTCCGGGTTTTCGATGAGTAGGGCTCGCGCCCGGCCATCAAGCCTCGTCGTGAACGGTGGTGAGTTTGAGGATCTCGAAGCGACGTTCGCCGGTTGGTGTGGCCACGACGGCCTCGTCGCCCGCCTGCTTGTTGACCAGCGCCTTCCCAATCGGCGAACTGGTTGAAACCAGTCCCTTGGTCGCGTCCGCGTCTTCTGGCATCACAAGTTGATACGTCACGGTCCCGTCGTTGCCGTCCTCGCGCAGGACGACCGTCGACCCGAACCCGGCGCGGTCGTGCGGAAGGCGATCGAAGTTCATCAGCGAAATCTCGGCCATCCGTTTTCGCAGCATGCCCATCCGCGCCTGCACGAACGTCTGGCGCTCCTTGGCGGCCTGGTACTCGGCGTTCTCGCTGAGATCACCCAGTTCACGGGCCCGCTGGATCTCTTTCGGGAGTTCGGTCCGCAGTTCCCGGTCGAGATCCCCGGCTTCGTCTTCGAGACGCTTCAGAATCCGAGCCTTCATGTCGTCTTCTCGACGTGGCCGATCGCTGGTATTTCCCGACATCACGGCTCCCGTCCGCCATCCGCCCTGCCCGGATGGCGCTCCTGCACGATTGGACCCGTGAAGACGGGCCTAAACTTTGAGTGTAGCATATCTGTTATCCTCTTCCTGGGCCGGGGAGCGGCCTGATCCTCACGTGACGTTAGGACCCGGGAGGAAATAGCTATGCCAACACACTTATTTCCTTCCGGGTCCTTAATCCGAAGCCGCCAACATCGGTTCGTCCAACGCTGCCGGGAGCTTGCCAGGGGACACGACCCCGAGAACGGCGAGATTCTGCTCGACGGCGCGCACCTGGTGCAGGAAGCGCTCTCCGCCGGGTTGAGCGGACTCACGGTGGCCGTTCGCCCCGACGTTCGGGAGCAGCCGGACGTCGCGCCGCTTCTGGACCAGTTGATGACGGCGGGGGCCGTCATTCTGGACGCGAGCGCCGAGGTCATCGCCGCCGCCAGTCCCGCACGGACGCCGTCCGGCATCGTCGCAGTTGCGACATTCAAGCTCAAGCCCCTTGGAGAGGTCTTCCGGCGGACACCATCGCTGGTCGTTGCGGCCATCGACGTTCAGGACCCGGGCAATGTCGGCGCCATCGTACGGGCCGCCGAAGCCGCAGGCGCGACCGGTGTCGTCGTCGCGGGTCAGTCGGCCGATCCGCTCGGATGGAAGGCCATCCGCGGATCGATGGGCAGCGTGTTTCGGACGCCTGTTGCCTGCGCCGCGACGATCGAGGCGGTGCTCGACGCGGCACGGGCGCGGGGGCTCCTCATCGTCGCCACGACGCCGTCGGGAGGCCGTGGTCTGTTCGACATGGACCTGACACGGCCCACGCTGGTGCTGGTCGGAGGGGAAGGCGGCGGCTTGCCACCGACGCTGGTTGAAGCGGCCGATGCCCGGATGCGGATTCCGATGGACCCACCCGTCGAATCACTCAACGTGGCGGTCGCCACGGGCGTCATCCTGTTCGAGGCGCGCCGTCAGCGCCTGGCCGCGAGGCGATTGTGACTACCGACGATCTGTTCGACGGCGAACATCCGCCTTCGCAGGCTGGCCGTGCGCCGCTGGCCGACCGGATGCGGCCCCGCTCGTTCGAAGAGTATGTCGGGCAGGACGCGCTGATGGGACCCGGCCGGCCCTTGCGCGAAGCCATCGAACGTGACCTGCTGCAGTCGGTCATTCTGTGGGGCCCGCCGGGCACGGGCAAGACGAGCCTCGCTCGGCTGATTGCCGAATCGACCCAGGCGCACTTCATCGCCTTCTCGGCCGTGCTCGCCGGCATCAAGGAGATCAAGGAGGTGATGGCCGAAGCCGAGCGGGCGCGTCACGCGCGGGGCCGCCGCACCATCCTGTTTATCGACGAGATCCACCGATTCAACAAGGCGCAACAGGACGCGTTCCTGCCGCGCGTCGAAGGCGGCGACATCGTGCTCATCGGCGCGACGACGGAGAATCCGTCTTTCGAGGTGAATGCCCCGCTGCTGTCGCGATCGCAGGTGTTCGTCCTCCAGCCACTGAGCGAATCCGACCTGCTGACGGTGCTGGCGCGGGCGACGAGCGATGCGGAGCGGGGTCTGGGTGCCGACCCGGTTGACGTCGAACCCACGGCCCTCTCTGCCATTGCCCGCTATGCCAATGGCGACGCCAGGGTCGCCCTGAATCTGCTCGAATTCGCGGCCGCATCCGCGCCTGTCGTCAATGGCCGCGGGTTTGTTGACGAGGCGTTTCTGCGATCGTCGGTGGCCCGCCGGGCGCTCATCTACGACAAGGCCGGCGAAGAGCACTACAACCTGATCTCCGCGCTGCACAAGTCCATGCGCAATAGTGATCCGGATGCGGCGGTGTACTGGCTGGCGCGTATGTTGGAGGGTGGCGAGGACCCGTTGTATATCGCGCGCCGGCTCGTGCGGTTCGCGTCGGAAGATGTCGGTAACGCTGATCCGCAGGCGCTCGCCATCACCGTGGCCGCCAAGGACGCGGTCCACTTCATCGGGATGCCGGAGGCCAACACCGCGCTGACTCAGGCCGTCACGTACCTGTCGACGGCGCCAAAGAGCAATGCCGTCTACCGCGCGTACCTCCGCGCCGCCGCAGACGCGCACACCGACCGCGCCGAACCGGTCCCGCTGCATCTGCGGAACGCCCCGACCAAGCTGATGAAAACGCTCGAGTACGGCAAGGGCTACGAGTACGCCCATGACGAGGCCGACGCCGTGACTGGTATGGACTGCCTGCCGCCGAACCTCGCCGGCAGAAAGTACTACGAGCCCACCGACCGCGGATTCGAGAAGGAACTAAAACGACGGCTGGACAGTTGGGCGGAACTCAAGCGCAGACGCCGCCAGTAGCGTCCAGCACCTCGCGCACTTTTGCGCCGAGCGCCTCGGCCGAGAACGGTTTCGGAATGAGCGTCGCCCCTTCCTCCAGAACGCCGTGGTGTGAGATGGCATCGTCGGTGTACCCCGACATATAGAGAACCCTGATGGCGGGCCGAGTCGTCTGCACTCGCCTCACCACGTCGGGTCCAGCCATGCCAGGCATGATCACGTCGGTGAGGATCAGTTGGATCGGCTCCAGGAAGGTGTCGGCGATTCTGAGCGCCTCAGCTCCGCTGGACGCCTCCAGCACCCGGTACCCGGAGCGCTCGAGCAACGTCCGCGCAAGGACACGCACCGCGCCTTCATCTTCGACCAGGAGAATCGTCTCCGAGCCGCGGCCAGGCTCGGGTCTGCGCACCCCGGGGCTCGAATCCGTCAACGCTTCTTCGACAGCCGGGAGAAACACCTGAAAGGTCGTGCCCCCGTCCACCTGGCTCGTGAAGGTCACATGTCCACCACTTTGCCGCACGATACCGTAGACGGTGGACAGCCCGAGCCCGGTTCCCTTGCCCCGTGTCTTGGTCGTAAAGAACGGCTCGAAGATCCTGGCCTGCACGGCCTCTGACATCCCGGTTCCCGTGTCGCTGACGACGAGCATCGCGTGTGGCCCGGCGAGCAGATTCCCGTGCTGCGCGACGTCGGCCTCGCGAATCTCGACGTTCGCCGTCCTGAGTGTCAGCCTGCCTCCGTGCGGCATGGCGTCGCGGGCGTTCACCGCCAGATTGAGCACGACCTGCTGGAGCAGGTTCGGGTCAGCCCTCACTCTCCCGAGGCCAGCCGCGAGCACCGTCGTCAGTTCGATGTCCTCGCCAATCAGACGACGCAGCATCGATTCCACGTCGGCGATGACGGTATTGAGATCGCACACGACGGGAGCCATCACCTGTTTCCTGCTGAAGACCAGCAACCGTCCGGTAAGCTCCGTGGCCCGTTCGGCGGCCTTCCTGACTTCTTCCAGCGGCTCACGGTCAGCGCTCGCCTTGGGCATCGCGTCGAGTGCCAGTTCCGTGAATCCCCTGATCACCTGCAGCAGGTTGTTGAAGTCGTGTGCGATGCCGCCGGCAAGCCGTCCCACGGCTTCCATCTTCTGGGCTTGGCGCAGTTCCGTCTCAAGGTCGATCTGTCTGGCTTCGAGTTCCATCGATTCCAGGCCGAACGAGATGGTCGCACCGAGTTGTTCGAGCAGCTGTGCCTCGACGGGATCGAAAAAACCGGGTTCTGCTGCATACATGCTGAAGGCGCCGAACACGCGTCCTTCGATCATCAGGGGAACCGACGCAGCAGCCAGAAAACCAGATGCCAGGGCTTCTGTCCGCCATGACGCCGAGGACTTCAGTAACTGGATGTCG
Source organism: Acidobacteriota bacterium (assembly GCA_026393675.1). Lineage (NCBI taxonomy): Bacteria > Pseudomonadati > Acidobacteriota > Acidobacteriota bacterium. The sequence goes on from JAPKZQ010000045.1 coordinate 101,008, forward strand.
TTCACCACCACGAGGCGATCGCGGCAGGTCAACGTCCCGCTCGGATTGCCCTCGTCGGGAGGCGGATCAGGCGGTCCCGTCCTGTCGCGAAGATAGCCGATCGCTGGCCCGCTCGCGGCGACCACCTCGAACGGGCCATCAGGTTGGCCTATGACGCCGATCCACGCCAATCGGAAGAGCCCGACCTCCACGGCGATCCGGCACACCTCGGAGAACATCTGCTCGCGACTCCGAACGCGCACGACTGTCTGGCTCGTCTCACTCAGCATCGCGTACAGCCGGTTCAGGCGCAGGATCTGCTGCTCGGCCTTCTTGCGTTCCGTCACGTCTCGAACGACCGCCAGTAACACGGGGTCGCCCCCGACCATCATGCCGCGCGAACTGACTTCGACGGGAAACGTCGTCCCGTCGCTGCGCCGGTGGACCGACTCGAACCGCACGCGGTTGTCCATGGCGCGTTGCGCGCGAGCGGCCAGCCCGGGCTGCGCCTCCGGGGCCACAATGTCCAGGACCGACCGCCCCGTAAGGTCGTCGGGTGCGAATCCGTACGCGACTGCGGCTGCGGCATTGACCTCGAGGAGCGCGAGGTCGTCACCGCGAAAGACGAACATGATGTCGGTGGCATGCTCCGACAGCAGATGGTACCGCTCGATACTGGCCTGTGCCCGCTTCTGCTCCGCCACGACCGCCGCCGTCAGAAGCGACAACAGCACCGCGATACAGACGAAGCTCTGCAGCATCAGCACCTGACCGCTCACGGTTCGGGCATCCGCGACAAACGGGCCAGCGCCGTGGACCGTGCTCCACACCGCGAAGCCCGTCACGATGATCGAGGCAACCGTGGCGACGAACGGACCGGTTCGCAGGGCTGCCCACATCAGCCAGGGAAACACCAGATAGAGCGGCAACCCGGGCCCGGTATGGGGATCGGCAAACGGCTGAAACACCATCACGCTGACCGCTGCCAGCGTGGTGAGCAGCGCACCGATCTCGATACCGCCCATCAGGCCCTTGTCCTTCATGTGGCGCACGCCGTCGCGCCAGGCCAGAATGAGCGGTGCCACCTGGAGCATGCCGACGCCATTCGACATCCACCAGCTGAACCAGGTGGGCCAGAACGGCAGCCCACGGTTGAATGCGGTCACGGCGGCTCCCATCACGGCGGTGATGGCGTTGCTCCCGACAGCCGCCACCAGCACCAGCGCGACGACTTCCTTCAGTCGGCCGAGGGTGACCGGTGTACCGACCGCGCGCACCAGCAGCATCGCGGCCAGGCCCTCTTCGATGATGTCGGCCGTCGAGTACGCGACCGCCACGAGCGAGGGCAAGCCGCCGGCCAGTCCAAGGGCAGCGTTGGTCAGCCACGTGACCGCCAGCCAGAGCGGCCATCTGCGCCTGGGGCTGAGCGTCAAGACCGCCAGGACCAGGCCACTCGCCGGCCAGATGGCAGTGACGCTATTGGGACCGGCCTGAGACAGCTGCGCAAGGGTGACTGCCAGGTAGTAGGCCGCGACAAACAGGCACACGCGGAGGGTCGTCGACTCGGACACACGTCGGCGCGTCGGAGAGAGAACGCGTTCGCCGACAGCATCCATGCGTCGCTCCCTGCATCCCGTGGCCGTCAGAGACGGATCGGCGGATGATATCACCGGGCCGACTGCGGCCCATGACCCGCCATACGGCGGACCAGCACCTTCCTGTTCATCTCACGGTCTTCAACGAACAGGATTGGGAGGGGTTGAACTCAGCGGCTGGCGGGCCGATGCTCGGTCGAGACCCCTGGCGCGGGCGCATCAAGGAGAGAATCGACATCGGACGGTCGCCCATGAGCCGTGAAGCGGCCACCGACAAGGTCGGGCGTGATAAGTCACGCCAATGGATGCCGGCGTTCGCCGGAATGACGAGATCTGCTTTTTCAAATGCGCTGAAAGTTCTTCTCGATCTCGCGGCGTGAGAGCCTGAGCATCACGGGCCGGCCGTGCGGGCACACGGTCGAATAGGCGGTCAGCCGCAACTCCTCGAGGATGTGCAGCATCTTGTCCTGGGTGAGCGGATCGTTCGCCTTCACAGCCGCATGGCACGCCATCGTCGCCGCGATCTGGCGCAGATGCTCGTTGACCGGCACCGACCCTCCCAGACCTTCGAGATCCTGCGCGAGCGCCTGGAGCGATGCGGTACCCTGCTCGCGCCCGAGGATGGCCGGCATCGCCGTCACGCGCACGCTGGTCGGACCGAACTCCTCGACTTCGAACCCGCACTGGTGCAGCTCGACGGCGTGAGACAGGAGCGCGGACCGCGTATCAGGCGGCAGGTCCATGAGAATCGGCGTCAGCAGGCGCTGGCTCTCGAGTGGTCCGTCCGTCAGCCTCGCCATGATGCGTTCGTAGAGCACGCGCTCGTGCGCGACGTGTTGGTCAATGACGGCGACCCCGTCGTCATCAACGGCGATGATGAACGTGTGGCGGAACTGGCCGAGCGGAACGAGCGGCTTGATGGTCACCGCCCCGGGAGCAGCCGGCTGGTCTGGCCCAACGCCCGCCGACTGAAACGTCTGACCGCCCACCGCCGGCAACGTGCCGGTGAGCATCTCGCCCGACGGCTGCCCGGGCACCATCGACGTTCCGGTCCCCCCGGCCGTGGTGCGTTGCAGGTCCGTCATCAGGCTCGGCAGTGACAGGTTGACGGCCTGCACCACGCCGGTCTCCGACGAGAGCCTCAACTCCGGCGTCGGGCCTGAACCCAGCGATTCCTGGACAGCTCGACGCACGATTTCGTGCACCATCGACTGCTGGTGGAAGCGCACCTCGGCTTTGGTCGGATGCACGTTGACATCCACGGACTCGGCGGGCATTTCGATAAACAGGTGCGCCTCTGGGCTCCGCTCTTTCGCGGTTGCCGAGGCATACGCGTCAATCACGGCGTGCGCGATGGTGCGGTCCTTGACGATCCGCTGATTGACGAAGAACTGCTGGGCGCCGCGCGTCGGCCCCTGCTCCGCCAGCGCCGCAATGTAGCCACGGATGCTCAGGCCGCCAGCCTCCTTCTGCACCAGCACCAGATCGGGGCGCTCGCCGTAGAGCTGGTAGAATCGATCCTCCATACGGCCGGCGGGTGGGCACCTCAGCAGCACGCGCGGACCGCTTGTCAGCGTGAACCCGACGGTGGGGTTGGCCAGCGCCAACTGGGTGACCATCCGCGACACCTGCGTTGATTCGGCCACGTCCGACTTGAGAAACTTCCGACGGGCCGGCAGGTTGTAGAACAGATCGCTCACCTCGACGATCGTGCCGGGCGCCATGCCGACTTCGGTCACCGAGGCAAGCGCGCCGCCATTGACGCGAAGCTCGGTCCCGGCCTCCGCGTCACGCGTTCGCGTCCTGAGCACCAGATGGGACACCGAACTGATGCTCGGCAGCGCTTCGCCGCGGAACCCCATCGTGTGAATGGCTTCGAGATCCTCGGCGCGGGCGATCTTGCTCGTCGCGTGCCGCTCGAGCGACAACCGGGCGTCGTCGGGCTCCATTCCCTCCCCGTCGTCTTCGACACGGATGAGCTTCTTTCCCCCCATCTCAATGGCGACGGTGATACGGGATGCGCCGGCGTCGATGGCGTTCTCGACCAGCTCCTTGACGACAGACGCGGGGCGTTCCACGACTTCGCCGGCGGCGATCTGGTTGGCGAGTTCCGGCCGGAGCTGGTGGATCTTGGCCATCGACGACCTAGTCGCCGACCTTGACCGCGAGCGCTGCGTGTGCGGCCGCAAGCCGGGCCACCGGCACGCGATACGGTGACGCGCTGACGTAGTTGAGACCCACCTTGTGGAAGAAGTGGATAGACGAAGGATCGCCGCCGTGCTCGCCGCAGACACCGAGCTTGATGCCCGGCCGCGCCTTGCGTCCCTTCTCCACGGCCATCGCCACAAGCTGCCCGACGCCGACCGTGTCAATCGACTGGAACGGGTCGCGATCCATGATCTTGCGTTCCAGGTAGCTGCCCAGGAACTTCCCGATATCGTCACGCGAGAACCCGAAGGTCATCTGCGTCAGGTCATTGGTGCCGAACGAGAAAAACTGCGCCTCGGTGGCGATCTCGTCGGCGGTCACCGCTCCTCGCGGCACCTCGATCATCGTGCCCACGAGGTAGGTGATCTTGACGCCCTGCTCCTTCATCACCTCCGCGGCCACGCGGTCGACGATGACTTTCTGATCGCGAAGTTCCTTGACGAGACCGACGAGGGGAATCATGACCTCGGGTGTGACCTTGAAGCCCTCCTTGGCCAACTGGCACGCCGCCTCGAAGATGGCCCGCGCCTGCATCTCGGTGATTTCCGGATACGTGATCCCGAGGCGCACGCCACGGTGGCCCAGCATCGGATTGAATTCGTGCAACTGCTCGACCCGATGCAGCAGCGTCCGCTTGGCCGTCAACTCGGCCGGATTCCCGCCCGTCACCTCGAGTTTCGCGATCTCCACCATGAGATCTTCGCGCTTCGGCAGGAACTCGTGCAGCGGCGGGTCGATCGTGCGAATCGTCACCGGCTCGCCGTGCATCGCCTTGAAGACGCCGTAGAAGTCGGCACGCTGTAGCGGCAGCAGTTCCGAGAGCGCCGTCCGGCGGTCCTTCTCGTTGTCGGCGAGGATCATCCGCTGCACCTTCTCGATACGGCCCTCGCCGAAGAACATGTGCTCGGTGCGGCACAAGCCGATCCCACGGGCACCGAAGGCGTACGCCAACTCCGACTGATCGGGCTGGTCGGCGTTGGCGCGGATCCCCAATGTGCGGACCTTATCCGCCCATCCCAGCAGCGTGCTGAAGCGCTGGTAGATGTCGGAGTCTCCCGGCTTCATCTCGCCGGCCAGCACCTGCAGGATCTCGCTCGGTTTGGTGGCGACCCTGCCGAGCTTCACTTCGCCCGACAAGCCGTCAAACGACACGTAGTCGCCTTCGTTGATCGTCGCGCCGCCCACCGAAAACACCTTGGCTCTCTCGTCAATCTCGAGCGCCCCGGCGCCAACCACCGACGGCCGTCCCATCTGCCGGCCCACAACGGCGGCATGCGAAGTCATCCCACCCGTGGCGGTGAGCACGCCCTGCGCCACTTCCATGCCATGGATGTCGTCCGGCACGGTCTCCTTCCGCACGAGGAGAACCTTCTTGCCCTGCGCCGTCCAGGCCACCGCCTGGTCGGCGCTGAACACGACCTGCCCCGAGGCTGCACCCGGCGACGCCGGGAGCCCCTTGGCTGCCACCGGGAGCTTCTTCCACTCGGCGGGGTCGAACACGGGCGAGAGCAACTGCGACAGCGACGACGGCTCAACCAGCAGCAGAGCCTCGGCCGGCTTCAGCAGCTTCTCCTTGACGAAGTCGGTGGCGATGCAGACTGCCGCATAGCCCGTGCGCTTGCCGCTGCGCGTCTGCAACATGAACAGCTTCTCGTCCTCGATCGTGAACTCGAAGTCCTGAATATCCTTGTAGTGCCGCTCCAGCCGCGTCGTGAAGTCGCGCAACTGCTTGTAGGCCTTCGGCATCACGTCGGCCAGTTCGGTGATCGGTCGCGGAGTGCGGACTCCCGAGACGACGTCCTCGCCCTGGGCATTGATGAGGAACTCGCCGAAGAACTCCTTCGCCCCGGTCGCCGGGTTGCGGGTAAAGCCGACGCCGGTCGCCGAACGCTCGCCGGAATTCCCAAACACCATCTTCTGCACGTTGACGGCTGTGCCGATGTGGTCGGGAATCTCGTAGATGCGGCGGTAAGAAATCGCCCGCGCGTTGTTCCACGAGCGGAACACGGCGTTGCGCGCGCCCCGCAACTGCACGAGCGGATCCTGCGGAAAGTCCTTGTGCGTCTCGCGCTTGACGACGGCCCTGTAGCGGGAGACGACCTCGCGGAGCTGATCTTCTCCGAGATCGGTGTCGAACTTCGCCCCGTTGGCGTGCTTGACGGCTTCGAACTCGTGCTCGAACTTCTCCTTCGGAATCTCGAGCACGACGTTGCCGTACATCTGGATGAACCGGCGATAGCTGTCAAACGCGAACCGGCCATTGGACGTCCGCGCCTTGAGGCCTTCGACAGCGGCGTCGTTCAGGCCGAGATTGAGGATCGTGTCCATCATGCCAGGCATCGAGAACTTCGCCCCGGAACGCACCGACACGAGCAGTGGATTGGTGGTGGAGCCGAAGGTGGATCCGGCCACCCGCTCGAGCTTTCGCACGTGAGCCATCATCTCGTCATCGATAGCCTGCGGAAGCCGTCGGCCCTCGTCGTACCACAGGTTGCACGCCGCAGTGGAAATCGTGAATCCGGGTGGCACCGGCAGTCCGGCATTCGTCATCTCGGCGAGGCCAGCGCCTTTGCCGCCGAGGATGTCCTTCATGGTGCGGTCCCCTTCTGCTTTCCCGGCCGCAAACGCGTACACGTATTTCTTCGCAGGCGCGACCTTTTTCGGGGCGACCGTCTTTACGGGTTTCCTGACCACCGGTTTCCGGGTTGTCCTTAGTTTCGCTGTCTTCTTCGTCGTCTTCTTGGCCATGATCGCAGTGACTCCATCCAGGTTATGACACAGACTTGGGGACAATCTCGGAAATGTCGGCCAGTTCCAGCAGCAACTCGTGCAGCTTGCACAGCAGGCTCAATCGCTGGTCGCGCAACTCGGCGTCCTCCACCATCACGAAGATATCGGTGAAGAACCGATCTATGGCGGCCCTGAACCCGGCGGCCACGCGGAATGCCTGTCCGTATTGCCTGGCCTTGAGCGCCTCGCGAATCTGCACTGAGCGCTGCGCGTAGTCGGTCACGAGCGCCGATTCGGCCGGCTCCGTCAACCGATCCAGACAATCGACCGGCTCGCGCTTCAACTCGCGCGAGAGGTTCTTGACGCGCTTGAACGCCACGGCGAGCGCCCCGAAATCCTCCGAATCGCGCGTCGCGCGAAGCGCCTCGAGGCGCCGGCGCATGTCGAGCGGATCGGGAACGCTCGTCCGCCCGCCCAGGACGGCATTGAGCTCGTCGTACGCGAAGCCGCGCTGCTCGAAGATGTACCGCAGCCGGTCCAGCAGGAACGTCGTGACGGCCTTGTGCCAGGCCTGTGGATCGTCGTTTCGCTGGTCGATTGTTCCCACGCCGGCGCGCGTCTCAGCGATGAGCCGATCCATGGGAATCGGCAGTTCGAGGCCCGTCAGTTCCGGCAGGTCGATGATCGTCCGCAGCAGTCCCTGTGATTGGCGGCGCAGGCCGTACGGATCGCGCGTCCCGGTCGGACGCTCACCCGCAGCAATCAGACCCACGACCGTGTCGAGCTTGTCCGCCACCGAGACGGCCGCCCACGTGACGGCGGCCGACCGCAGGTCCGCCCGGGCTGGCGGCGCGTCCGCTTCGACGCCAACCGGCAGGTAGTGATAGTAGATGGCGCGCCAGACGTCCTCGCTCAGCCCTTCCTCGCGCGCATAGACCCCACCCATCGTGCCCTGCAGCTCGGTCAACTCACGGACCATATCGGTGGCGAGATCGACTTTGGCCAGTCGACCGGCCTGACGCGCCGTCGCGACAGCCGATGGCACCGAGAACACCTCGCCAGCGATCCATCCCGCCAGCTTCTCCAGCCGTTCCGCCTTGGCGCGATAGCTGCCCAGCCGCTTGTGGAAGAGAATCGTGTCGAGCCTGGGCAAGCGCGATTCGAGCGGCATCCGGCGATCCGCATCCCAGAAGAACCTGGCGTCGCGCAACCGCGCGACCAGCACGCGTTCGAGATTCCTCGCGATGGTCCGGTCGTCGTCTGGTTCCGTGTTGACGACCGCCAGAAACGCCGGCAGCAGGCGACCGTGATCATTGACCACCGGGAAGAAATGCTGATGATGAATCATCGTGGTGGTCAGCACCTCCTCCGGCAGCTGCAGGAACTCCGCCGCGAAGCTGCCCGCCACCACCGAGGGGTACTCGACCAGGTCCGGCACCTCGTGCAGCAACCGGGACCCGGTCGCGGCGGCCTGGCTCACGTGGCCGCCGAGCCGCCTGGCGTGGGCATCGAGTTCGCGGCCAATCTTCGCGTGCCGCTCTTCCCGCTCGAGGATCACGAAGTTCTCAGCGAGCTTGCTCTTGTACTCGTCAAACGAGCGAACCTTGATGGCGCGTCCGGCCCTGCCGCTGGTCGCCAGGAATCTGTGGCCGTAGGTCACTGCGCCGGAGCGGATTTCCTGCACGAGCCCGCACTGCGCGGCGTCGAGACGGCCAATCGCAAACGGCACCACCCGACCGCCGTAGAGATACAGGATCCAGCGGATCGGACGGCCAAACAGCAGCTCACCGCGCCCATCGTCCAGCATGGCATCCCAGTGCATCTGCTTTGGGAACGTCAGGTCGCGCAGCACGCCGGTGAGCACGTCGGGCAACACGTCGATCGCGGCTTTTCCTCGCACGTGCCTTCTGAACGCCAGGTAGACGCCTTTGGGCGTCTCCACCCGTTCGAGGCCGGTCACCTCGACACCCTGTTTCCGCGCGAAGCCTGCCGCGGCCGGCGTCGGCTGGCCATCCTTCCCGAACGACGCGGTCACCGGCGGCCCCATCAACACCTCTTCGAGGTCGGTCTGACGCTCGGCAATCCGGCCCACGCGCACCGTCAGCCGGCGCGGTGTGCTGTAGGTCTCGACCGGCGCTTCGGGAAGAAGCCGCAACTCGGTCAGGCGGGCGGATGTGCGTTCGCCCAGTTGTTCGGTCAACGGAGGCAGCCAGCTCGCCGGAATCTCCTCGCAACCCAGTTCGATCAACAGCTCACGATCCATACACCTCTCACACGGCGCCGGATGCGGCGACCTCAGGCTTCCTGGTTTCACCGTCGGCGTACGCCCTGGCGATCGCCACCGCCAACTGCCGCACGCGAAGGATATAGGCCGTGCGCTCGGTGACGCCGATCCCGCCGCTCGCGTCCAGCACATTGAACAGGTGCGAACACTTCAGGCAATGTTCCAGCGCCGGCAGCACCAGCCCTGATCGCAGCAGGACTTCCGAGAGCCCGTAGTACTTATCGAACAAGTCCCGGTGCAGCGCGACGAACGCGTCCTGCGGCATGTCCACCTGACCGAACGCGTATTTCGACTGTTCGATCTCGTCGCGCAGGCGCACCTCGCCGTAGCTCACGCCTGGCGCCCACTGCAGGTCGTAGACGTTGTCGACGCGCTGGAGGAACATCGCGATGCGCTCGAGGCCGTACGTGATCTCGACCGACACCGGAGCGAGATCGATGCCCCCGACCTGCTGGAAGTACGTGAACTGGGTGATCTCGAGGCCGTCGAGCATCACCTGCCAGCCAATGCCCCACGCCCCAAGCGTCGGCGACTCCCAGTTGTCTTCCTCGAACCTGATGTCGTGGTGGCGCGGCTCGATGCCGCAGGCCTCGAGGCTCTGCAGGTAGAGATGCTGAATCTCGTCAGGAGCCGGCTTCATGATCACCTGGAACTGGTGGTGCTTGAACAGCCGGTTCGGATTCTCGCCGAAGCGCCCGTCATCGGGGCGCCGCGACGGCTGCACGTACGCCACGTTCCAGTGTTTCGGCCCGAGCACGCGCAGCGTCGTTTCCGGATGCGAGGTCCCCGCGCCGACCTCGAGGTCGAGCGGTTGCTGGATCAGGCAGCCTTGCGACGCCCAGAACTGGGAGAGTGTGGAGATGAGGTCTTGGAAGGTCACAGGATTGTTGTCGCCAATATGAGCACCTACCCGCGCCCGCGGATTTCGCGCAGCACGCGCACGGACTTGATCTCTTTCTCCAGGTGCGTCGCGATCAAGGCCCGATGCACCGCCTCGAGTTCCCTGAGCGCCCGCTCTGACACCGTGGCCGCGCCAATCCGCCCGGGCGACATCGTGCCCGAGGCCCGGAGAAACGCGACCGATTCGCCCGACAGCGCCACGGCGCTTCCCGCCGATCCCCGGGCGCATCCTGCGCACAGGTACTGGTGGTCACCCGGCATCAGCACGGCCGCCGTGGCCTCGTCTCGTCCAAGCGTGTCGCCGCACGTCCCACAGGCCAGCACCGACGGGTAGACACCCTGCAGCCGCAGCAACCAGTACTCGAAATACCGCGCCAGCGGCTCGACCGAAGCGCCCGCCACCAGCGCATCGACCACCGCACTGCCGAGGCGATACAACGTTTCGTTGGGATCGGCCTCGGGCGCCCACTCGTCGATCAACTCGGCAAAGTACCCGGCGTAGCCCAGCGCGTCGCTTCCGCTCCACATGAGCGGCGAACTGATCGGCTCCGCGTAGTTCAGGGAGACGAGATCTCGGCTCTCTTTCTCGAAGTACGTCACGCCGACGCGGGTCAGCGGCTCGAGCGCCCCGCCGAAGCGGGAGCGCATGCGCCTGGCACCCTGGGCGACTCCCCTGCGCTTGCCGCGATCCCGCGTCAGAAAGACGACGATGCGATCGACCTCGCCGAGCTTGTAGGTGCGAAGGATGATCGCTTCGGTCGTATAGAGCGGCATCGCCGGAGGCTACTGCGTGGACGCGGAATGCGCTCCTCGTATTCTATCCTGCTTTGATCGCCGCCTTGACAGACAAGCGGCACCAGTGTCGGCGGGGCCTTCAGTCGTCGTCGATGACGCCCAACTGGTCCAGGACGCGGGAATCCTCCCGCCAGCCGGCCCGCGTTTTGACGCGGAGATCGAGGAAGACCTTCGTGGCGAAGAACGACTCGAGTTCGACGCGCGCTTCGGTCCCAATCTGCTTGATCATGCTGCCGGCACGGCCGATGATAATCGGCTTCTGGGATTCGCGGTCGACGACAATCGTGCAGTAGAGGCGGATGATGCCACGGTCGTCCGCCTCTTCGAAGTGGTCGACCAGGACCGCGCTCGTGAACGGCAGTTCGTCGCGCGTGTGCTGCAGCAGTTTCTCCCGGACGATTTCCGCCACGTAGACCCGCTCGGGTTGGTCGGTGACGAAGTCGGCAGGATAGAGCGGATCCCCCTCGGGCAGATGCTGGAGGAATACCTGGCCAAGCCGGTCGACGTTGTCGCCGGTGAGCGCCGAAACGGGCACGATGTCCGCAAAGCGCGACAGCCGTCCCCACCGCTGCATCTGCGGCAGGAGCGCCGTCTTCTCGACCAGATCCATCTTGTTGAGGGCGAGCACCAGCGGCACGGTCACCTTGCCAAGGAGGCCAGCCAGGTACTCGTCTCCGCCGCCAATGGGTTGGCTGGCGTCCGCGACTGCGCACACCAGGTCGGCGTGGTTCATGCTCTGTACCGCCACGTCGACCATGCGGACGTTCATCCGATGGAGTGGCCGGTGGATGCCGGGCGTGTCGACGAAGACCACCTGCCCCTCTGGCAGATTGCGCACCCCCACGATGCGGGTGCGCGTGGTTTGCGGCTTGTCGGACACGATCGCGATCTTGGTGCCGACCAGGGCATTGAGCAACGTGGACTTTCCGGCGTTGGGACGGCCCACGAGCGCCACCAATCCGGCCTTGCTCATGAGCGGCGCCCCTTTCGCGCCGATCCAGTGGCCCGGGCGCGCTCGATGAGGCCGGTCCGAAGCCCGCCCCGCCCACGCAACCGTGCTTCGAGCATCGCCATCTCTCCCTGGTCCTGTTCGTGGTCGTACCCGATCAGATGAAGCAACCCGTGCAGCGCCAACACCCGAAGCTCGGTGCCAAATGCGTGACCGAACGCAGCCGCCTGCCGCGCAGCGACACCAACGGCAATGACGATGTCCCCCAGAAAGGGCGCCCAGCACTGCCCGCCTTCGTAGGAACCGGGCGCCAGGGGCGTCGGCATGGCTCGCCGCAGGTCAGCCGAGACGCCCGGGTTCGGGCCGACGTCAGCGGCGGGAAACGACAGCACATCGGTCGCGTAGTCGAGTCCGCGGTAGGCGCGATTGAGTGCCTTTACCCTCGCATCGCTCACGAGGGCCACCGAGACCTCGCCTCGGACGCTCGCCGGAGCCACGCGCGACAACCACGACGCCAGGCCAACGGCCCGGATGGGGCGACGAGTATGGCACGTCACCTCGACCTTAAGTGCCCCGCGGCGCGCCTGTGCTGGTCGGGCCATTCGTCGTCAGTCCGTGCGCTTGCCGCCGCCATTGGCGGTCGAGTACGCCTCGTACGCCTTCACGATCAACTGCACGAGCTTGTGACGCACCACGTCGCGTTCGTCGAAATAGACGAACGCGAGGCCCTCGACCTGGCCGACGACCCTGATCGCCTCGATCAGGCCGGACGTCTTGCCGGCCGGCAGATCGATCTGCGTGATGTCTCCGGTAATCACGGCCTTCGATCCGAATCCCAGGCGCGTGAGGAACATCTTCATCTGCTCGGTCGTCGTGTTCTGCGCCTCGTCCAGGATGACAAAGGCGTCATTGAGCGTGCGGCCGCGCATAAACGCCAGCGGCGCAATCTCGATGGTGCCCCGGTCAATCAGCCGCTCGACGCGCTCGCCGTCCAGCATGTCGTAGAGCGCGTCGTAGAGCGGGCGGAGGTAGGGATTCACCTTCTCCTGCAGATCGCCAGGAAGAAACCCCAGCCGCTCACCGGCTTCGACAGCGGGCCGGGCCAGGATGATCCGGCTCACTTTCTTGGCCAACAGGAACGAGACGGCCTGCGCCATGGCCAGGTAGGTCTTGCCGGTGCCGGCGGGACCGACGCCGAACACGATGTCGTAGCGATCGATCGCCTCGAGGTACTTCCGCTGGTTGATGCTCTTGGCGGCCACCTGTCGCCGCCCGGTGGTCCGAGTCGACGCCTTCAGGAAGTAGTCGCGCAGCTCGACGGCCGGATCCTGCGTCTGCAACTCCCACGCGGTCCTGACATCGCCATTCGAGATGCGATACCCCTCCTGCTGCAGCGCGACCAACTGGGTGAGCAGGCGCTCGACGCGTGCCACGCCTGCGGCATCTCCTTCGGCCAGCAGGTTGTGTCCCTGCGTGCTGAGGCGAACGCGGGCCGATGATTCGATGAACCTCAGGTTCTCGTCTAAGCGGCCGAAGATCGCGTCCAATCCCTCGTCGGGCAGCGCGATGGTGCGGGTTTCGTCAGGCATCACGCGTCCGATCGCAACCGCAGTTCACGCAGCTGGCGGGCGTCGACCGTTGATGGCGCCCCCGACATCAGGTCTACCGCCTGCGCGGTCTTCGGGAACGCCATCACATCGCGGATGGACGGCTCTCCCGCAAGAATCGCGATGATGCGATCGACGCCGAGCGCAATCCCGCCGTGCGGCGGCGTGCCGTACTCCAGGGCCTCGAGAAAGAATCCGAACCGGAGCTTCGCGTCCTCGTCGCTGATGCCGAGCGTTCTGAACATCCGCTGCTGGAGCGCGCTGTCGTGGATGCGGATGCTGCCGCCGCCAATCTCGCTCCCATTGATCACAAGGTCGTACGCCTGGGCGAGCACGTGGCCGGGATCCTGCTCCATCTGATCCATGTGCGCTTCGATCGGCGAGGTGAACGGATGGTGCATCGCGGCCCACCGCTTCTCTTCGTCATCCCACTCGAAGAGCGGGAAGTCGACGACCCACGTGAACGCGAAGTCGTCGATCTTGAGCCAGCCCTGATCGCGGGCGACGTTCAGCCGCAGGTGCCCGAGCATCTTCGAGGTCGCGTCGGCCTGGCCGCAGCCCATCAGCAACAGGTCGGCGGCACCTGCGCCGGCGAGATCGAGCGCGGCGCGGATCGCGGATTCGCCGGCCGCCTTGAGTGCCGAACTCTGCACCGTGTCGCCGCTTCGCCTCGCCCACACGAGCCCGCCCGCGCCGAGGGCCTTCGCCTGCTCACCGAGCGCGTCGAGTTGCTTGCGCGAATACGCGGCCCCGCCCGGCACCACGAATCCCCGGACCACGCCTCCGCCAGCCATCGCGTCCCGGAAGACGCTGAAGCTGGTGTCGGCAAACGCGGGTGCGAGATCGGCAATCGCCATCCCCACCCGCAGGTCTGGCTTGTCCGATCCGTACCTGGCGATGGCCTCCGCGTACGGCATCCGCGGAAACGGCGTCGTGATGTCTCGCCCGATCACTTTGAGCACCTCGGCGATAAGCGGCTCAATGACGCTGAACACCAGGTCGCGCGTCGCAAACGACATCTCCACGTCAATCTGGGTGAACTCGGGCTGCCGATCGGCGCGCAGGTCCTCGTCGCGGAAGCACTTCACGATCTGGAAGTAGCGATCCGTGCCCGCGATCATCAGGATCTGCTTGAAGATCTGCGGCGATTGCGGCAACGCGTAGAACTCACCGGGATGAATCCGGCTGGGAACCAGATAGTCGCGTGCCCCCTCGGGGGTCGACTTGGTCAGAACGGGCGTCTCAATCTCCCAGAATCCCTGGCTGTCGAAGTACTTCCGCACCGCCATGGTCACCTTGTGCCGCAGGCCGAGGTTGGCCTGGAGCTTCGGGCGCCGCAAGTCGAGGTAGCGGTACCGCAGCCGCAATTCCTCGGAGGCGGCCACGTCGTCGGCGATCACAAACGGCGGAACAGCGGCCTCGCTCAGCACCTTGATTTCGGCCGCGTGCACCTCGATCTCGCCGGTCGGCATCTTCGCGTTCAGCGCGTCGGCGGCGCGCGAGCGGACCCGGCCCTTCACACCGATGACGAACTCAGCGCGCAGGTGCTTCGCCTTCTCGAGCACGTCGGTCGAGTCGACCACGACCTGCGTCAGACCGTGGCGATCCCTGACGTCGATGAACACCAGTGCCCCGAGGTCGCGCGCGCGGTGCACCCATCCCAGCAGGAGCACCTCCTGACCGATATCGGCCGCACGAAGCTCCCCGCACGTATGTGTCCGAGCCCAGTTCCCGAGTTTGTCGACCACGTCAGAACCGCTCCTCTTCAACTTCGCCGCCTGCCGGGCTGGAGCCCGGCGATCCCAGGTTCGAACCGCGCCCTGTGGGCTCGCCAGATTCTCGTCTGGCCCCGGACGTTCCCGGGTTCGATCTGCTCCCCCTGGGATCGCCAGGCTCTCGTCTGGCCCCGGACGTTCCCGGGTTCGATCTGCTCCCCCTGGGCTCGCCAAGCTCTCGTCTGGCCCTGGACGTTCCCGGGTTCGATCTGCTCCCCCTGGGATCGCCAGGCTCTCGTCTGGCCCCGGACGTTCCCGGATTCGATCTGCTCCCCCTGGGATCGCCAAGCTCTCGTCTGGCCCTGGACGTTCCCGGGTTCGATCTGCTCCCCCTGGGATCGCCAGGCTCTCGTCTGGCCCCGGACGTTCCCGGGCTCGATCTGCTCCCCCTGGGATCGCCAGGCTCCAGCCTGGCCCCAGGCCGCAGCTTCAGGCGCGTGCCTTGAGACGCCCGGCGACGTGCGCCATCACGCCGTCACGCGGCACCCGGATCTGCTCGCTCGTCTTCATATCCTTGGCCGTCACCACGCCCGCCGCGAGTTCATCGTCTCCGATGATGAGCGTGAGGACCGCCTTGAGCCGATCCGCGCGCTTCATCTGCGATTTGATGCTGCGGCCTTCGTATTCCATGTGCGCTTCGAAGCCGGCACGCCTCAGGTCCCGAAGCAGGCCAATGGCTGCGTCACGCGCCGCCTCGCCCATCGCGGCCACGAACACCGGCGACCGGTTGGCGGCACCAGCGCCTTCGGGCATCGCGAGCACGAGGCGTTCGATGCCGGCCGCAAAACCAATCCCCACACGGTCCGGCCCGCCGAGCTGTTTCACGAGGCCGTCGTAGCGGCCGCCGCCCAGGATCGCGTTCTGCGCGCCGATATTGCCGCCCAGAATCTCGAACGTCGTACGGGTGTAGTAGTCGAGACCCCGCACGAGCCGATGTGAGATGCGGTACGGAATGCCGTAGACGCCAAGGTGGCGAACCACAGCATCGAAGTGCTGACGGCACGACTCGCAGAGATAGTCGGTCGAGTGCGGCAGCCGGTCGATGATCGGCTGATCGTGTGGCACCTTGCAGTCGAAAATGCGCAGTGGATTGGTCGTCGCGCGCCGCTGGCAGTCGGCACAGAGCATCGCGACGTCGTCGCCGAGCGCCTTGACCAGCGCCTCGCCAAAGGCCGGCCGGCACGCCGGGCAGCCCACCGAATTGATGACGAGTTCGATGTTGGCGATCCCCAGTTCGGTCACCAGCGTCCAGGCCAGGTCGAGCACCTCGGCGTCGACGGCCGGGTCGCTGACGCCAAACACCTCCACATCGAGCTGGTGAAACTGACGGTATCGTCCCTTCTGGGGCCGTTCATACCGGAACATCGGCCCCATCAGGTAGATCTTCGGCACCGCCATCGCCTGTTCCAGGCTGTGCTCGACGAAGGCACGCACCAGGCTGGGCGTCGCCTCCGGCCTCAGCGTGATGCGCTCACCACCCTTGTCGGTGAAGGCGTACATCTCCTTCTGCACGATATCGGTGGTCTCGCCCGTCCCTTTCGCGAACAACTCCTCGCGTTCGATGATGGGGGTGCGCACTTCGGCATAGCCGTAGCGCTCGAAAATCTGGCGCGCGACGGTCTCGACGTGCTGCCAGCGCTCCACCTCTCCGGGCAGAATGTCGTGGGTTCCGCGAATGGCTGGAATCATGACGGCTTCAGCGGGCGTTGGGGTCAATGCGCGGCAGCGTCACTTCGCGCTGCGCCTGGTACTTGCCCTTCTTGTCGCCGTAGGAGATCTGGCACGCCTCATCGCTTTCGAAGAACAGCACCTGGGCGATGCCTTCGTTGGCGTAGATCTTGGCGGGCAGCGGCGTCGTGTTCGAGATCTCGAGCGTGGCCGTCCCCTCCCATTCGGGTTCAAACGGCGTGACATTCACGATGATGCCGCACCGCGCGTAGGTGGACTTGCCGACGCACACCGTGAGCACGTTGCGGGGGATCCTGAAGTACTCCACCGTGCGCGCCAGGGCGAACGAATTCGGCGGAATGATGCAGACGTCGGCCTTGACATCGACGAACGACCGGGGATCGAACTGCTTCGGATCGATCACCGTCGAGTTGATATTGGTGAACACCTTGAACTGGTCGGCCACGCGGACGTCGTACCCGTACGACGACACGCCATATGAGATCACGCCCTCGCGCACCTGGCCCTGGACGAACGGATCGATCATCCGGTGCTCGTTGGCCATCCGCGTGATCCACCGATCCGATTTGATGCTCATCCCGCGCTCACCTCTTCCCGGCAACTGTACTCCGGATCGATCACCCCAACCCTCCAGGTTTATCGCCGGAACAGCGCCCACAACACCGTCAGGACGACGCTCGCGATGATCGACGTCGTGACGGGGATGTAGAACGAGAAACCGCCGCGGCGCACCAGGATGTCCCCCGGGAGCCTCCCGATGGGGACACCAAGCCAGATGAGCAGCCCGGCCGCCGCCACCAGCAGACCGAAAAACACCAGCAGCCGTCCCACCGCCATCGCGTGGCCCTCGCCGGCGAGCGTCAAACCGTCTCGACGCCCGCGAAGAAGTAGCTCGACTCGAACGCGGCCGTCTCGGGGGCATCCGACCCGTGTGTCGCGTTGTACTGGATGCTGGTGCCGAACTCCGCGCGCAGCGTGCCTGGCGCCGCCTTCGACGGGTCGGTCACGCCCATCAGGTCGCGCCATTTCCTGATGGCGCCCTCGGCCTCGAGCAGCATCACGATGGCCGGCCCGGACGACATGAAGTCGGTCAGACTCGGGAAGAACGGACGTTCGCGGTGGACGGCATAGAATCCTTCCGCCTGGGTCTTGGTGAGGCTGACCTGGCGCAATCCACGAATGCGGAACCCCGCCTCTTCGATGCGCTGGATGATCTGGCCGGCGAGTCGCCGCTCGACGGCATCGGGCTTGATGATGGCAAATGTTCGTTCCATATTCGTTCGATTATACCAACTGTGGCGGGGCGCGCCGGCGGGACGACGGTTCCTCCGCGTCCCCGCTCACGCAAGCCGGCAAAACCCGTTTCCGGCCGGAGGCGGGCCGCTCGACGCCGGCTGCCGCTCCGCGGTCGAAAACGCCGGCTGATCCCTTTGGCCTGCAACGCGTTTTGCAGACTGACGCCCTTCGACTTCGCTCAGGACTTCGCCGTCGGCTTGGTTCGAGGGGCCGCTTCGGAAGCCGCCCTCCCACCGACACGAGGGCCCGCGCCTGCGGACTCGCTAATCCCGAATCCCAAGTCCCTAGTCCCTACTGGCGCCTGCCCAACTACCGCAGCCGCTCCATGATCTGATCGAGGGCCTCCCTCGACGGTCGCACTATTTCTTCCGGCAGCATGGATAGCGGTGTGTCGACCAGATTCAGCAAGTCCGTGAAACTCTCGCGGTCGGGCTCGATGTACAGGAGGCCTGTGGCGAATTCGCCCTTCCTGGCGGTTTCGTGGAGCAAGCTCAGCGCCGCCACTTTGTCGCGCGGGTTGTAGCCCTCCTCGATCTTCTTGAGGTACACCCTGGACCCGTCGTGCATCTTGACTTCCTGCGTGGTGCCGGGTTCGTAGTCCACGACGATGTCGTCGAAGAACGGCACGAACGTCATCTCGCCAAGCGGGTCGTCGTGATCCTTCACGTACGCGTAGCTCTTGGTCGACCCTTCGTGATCGTTGAACGTCACGCACGGAGAGATGACATCGAGCAGCACGGCGCCGCGGTGAGCAATCGCGGCCTTCAGGAGCGAGGCCAGTTGTTTCTTGTCGCCGGAGAACGATCGCGCCACAAACGTCGCACCCAGCTGAATCGCCAGCGCGCACAGGTCGATTGGCGGCAGGTCGTTGACGACACCGTTCTTGAGCCTGGACCCGATATCGGCCGTGGGCGACAACTGCCCTTTCGTCAGGCCGTAGCAGCCGTTGTTCTCGACGATGTAGATGATCGGGACATTGCGGCGCATCAGGTGGACGAACTGGCCCGTCCCGATGGCGCTCGTGTCGCCGTCGCCGCTGACTCCGATCGGACACAGATGCTTGTTGGCGAGCACCGCGCCGGTCGCCACCGCCGGCATGCGCCCGTGCACCGCGTTGAACCCGTGCGAGGTGCCGAGGAAGTACGCCGGGCTCTTGCTCGAGCAGCCAATCCCGGAGAGCTTGATGACCCGCTGCGGGTCGACGCCCATCTCGAAGTAGGCCTCGATGATGCGCTCGGTAATGGCGTTGTGGCCGCAGCCGGCGCAAAGCGTGGTCTTGCTTCCGCGATACGTCTGGAGGTCGAGATTGATGCGGTTGACTTTCTTGCCCGGAGCCGGTGCAGCTGGTGTCTCTGTGGCCATGATCGAGTCCCTGGTTTCCGCTATTCCCGTTCTTGGGCGAGGACCTCATCGGACACGGACCGTGCATCGATCGGCAGGCCCGTGTAATAGAGCACGCTCCGCAACTTGCCCACCTGTCCCGGCGCGAGATCGAGCTTCAACAGGCTGAGCATCTGTGCGTCGCGATTCTGCTCGACGACGTACACGCGCTTGTGGCGGTCGATGAACTGCTCGACCTCCGTGGTGAAGGGATACGCCCTGAGGCGCATGTACGAGGTCTTTACGCCCGCCTCCTGCCGAAGTTGGTCGCGCGCTTCCTCGACCGCCCAGTGGCTGGAGCCGTAGGCGATAAAGGCGACCTCTGCCTCGGGATCCAGATCCACCAGCTCTTTCGGCACCCACTGTCGCGCCGTCTCGAACTTACGGGCGAGCCGATCCACGTTGTTCTTGTAGTCGTCGGCGCGCTCGCTGTACTGCCCGCGGGCGTTATGGCCCGATCCACGATTGAAGTAGGCTGGCATGCCATCGCCGGGCACGGAGCGGTACGGGATGCCATCGCCGTCCACATCCTCGTATCGGCCCCACCCTCCCAGTCGCTTCAACGTCTCGGCATCCAGCCGCTTGCCGCGGTCGAGGGGCTTGTCGGGGTACTTGAAGGCGTCGGCCATCCAGGTGTTCATCCCGAGATCGAGATCGGTCATCACGAAGACCGGCGTCTGGAACCGCTCCGCCAGATCAAACGCCGTCATCGTCAGCTCGTAGCACTCTTCGGCCGAGTTGGGGATGAGCAGGATGTGCTTGGTGTCCCCGTGCGACAGCACCGCCGTCGACAGGATGTCGCCCTGCGCCGTGCGGGTCGGCAGCCCGGTGGATGGGCCCACGCGCTGCACGTCGATGATGACGGCCGGCACCTCGGTGTAGTAGCCGAGGCCCGTGAACTCGGACATCAGCGAGATGCCCGGCCCGGATGTCGCCGTCATCGATCGCGCGCCGGCCCAGCCCGCGCCAAGCGCCATGCCAATCGACGCCAACTCGTCTTCGGCCTGCACGATGGCGAAGGTCGCCTTCCCGGACTCCTTGTCGACGCGGTACAGCTTCATGTAGTCGATGAGCGTCTCGCACACCGTCGAAGACGGCGTGATCGGGTACCAGGTGACGACTGTCACGCCCGCCATCATCGCGCCGATCGCCACAGCGGCGTTTGCCTCGACGAGGATCTTCCCCTGTGTGGCGTTCATCCGCTCGACGCGGAACGGATCGCGCTTCGGCAGGTTCGTGTCGGCGAAGTCGTACCCTACTTTGAGGGCGACCTGGTTGAGGGCCACAGCCTTGGCCTTCTTCCCGAGTTGTTTCCCGAGCGCTCTCTCCATCTCGGCCATCTCGATGCCGAGCAATCTCGAGAGTATGCCGTCGTAAATCATGTTGCGGACGAGGCGCCGCAGCTTCGCGTCCGGGCACACGGGAGCGACCAGCTTATCGAACGGCACAGGATAGAAGACCAGGTCGCTGCGGAGGTCCTGCAACTTCAGCGGCTCGTCGTAGACGACCGCCGCGCCCGCATCGAGCGCCAGCACGTCTTCCTTCGCGGTCTCCGCGTTCATCGCCACGAGCAGGTCGATCTCCTTCTTGCGACCGACGTAGCCGTGCTTGTTGGCGCGGATCGTGTACCAGGTGGGCAATCCCGCGATGTTCGACGGGAACAGGTTCTTGCCAGAGACCGGGATGCCCATCTGGAAGAGCGACCGGATGAGCACCAGATTGGCGGTCTGACTGCCTGATCCGTTGACGGTGGCCACCTGGATGCTGAAGTCGTTGACGACCTCGGCGGCGGCGTTGGGGCTTGCCGATAGATCCTGAACGGCGGGTTCGGAAGACATGCGATCGATCCCGATTGATGGCAGGCAGGCGCTACGCCCTGGCGGAGGCTCGGCCGCCAGCGGCCACCTACGGTTAACTTATGGAAACACCCACTAAATTAGTGATTATATCACGCGGAGTTGAGTGGCTGGGCGGACGGAGAGCTGGGAAAAGGAAGCAAGGAATGCTGTAGGGGCGCGATTGATCGCGCCCCTACACGATTTTACTTCTTGAGCGACGCCACCATCGCCTGGCCGATGTCGGCCGGACTCTTCACGACGCGCACGCCCGCAGCGGTGAGCGCGACCATCTTCTCGGCCGCCGTACCCTTGCCGCCCGCGATGATGGCGCCGGCGTGGCCCATGCGGCGTCCCGGGGGCGCCGTCTGACCGCAGATGAAACTCACAACCGGCTTGGTCACGTGCTTCTTGACGAACGCGGCCGCTTCCTCTTCAGCCGTGCCGCCGATCTCGCCAATCATCACGATGCCTTCGGTCTCCTTGTCAGCCTGGAACAGCGTGAGCGCATCAATGAAGTTGGTGCCAATCAGCGGGTCGCCGCCAATCCCGATGCAGGTGGTCTGCCCGAGCTTGAGGCGCGTCAACTGGTGGATGGCCTCATAGGTCAACGTCCCACTGCGCGAGACGATGCCAATGCGGCCTTCCTGGCAGATCTGGCCGGGGATGATACCCGCCTTGGCCTTGCCCGGCGAAATCAGCCCTGGGCAATTCGGCCCGATGAGCCGCGTGTTCGTCTCCTTGAGCACCGCCATCACGCGCATCATGTCGAGCGTCGGGATGCCCTCGGTGATGCACACCACCAGCGCGAGGCCGGCGTCGGCACACTCGAGAATTGCATCCGCCGAGTAGGGCGGCGGCACAAAGATGACGCTGACGTTGGCGCCGGTTTTGGCGACGGCGTCGGCCACCGTGTTGAAGATCGGCCAGCCTTCGTGCGTCGTGCCCCCCTTGCCGGGCGTGACGCCGCCGACCACCGTGGTTCCGTACTGCGCCGCCTGCTTCGCGTGGAAGGTCCCCTCGCGTCCGGTCAGGCCCTGCACAAGCAGGCGCGTCGATTTGTCAATCAGGACTGCCATGTTTCCTCCTCACCCGCGCGCGAGCGCAACGACCTTGCTGGCGCCTTCGTCCATGGCGTCGGCAGTCGTGAAATTGAGCCCGCTCTCGCGAAGCATCTTCTTGCCGGTCTCGACGTTGGTGCCTTCCATGCGGATGACGATGGGCACCTTGACCGACAGTTCCTTGACCGCCGCAATCACGCCCTCCGAGAGCACATCGCAGCGCAGGATGCCGCCGAAGATGTTGATGAAGACGGCTTTCACATTGGCGTCTGACATCAGGATCTTGAACGCATTCCGGATCTGCTCGGCCGTGGCGCCGCCGCCCACGTCGAGGAAGTTGGCCGGCTCACCGCCCGCCAGCTTGATGATGTCCATGGTAGCCATCGCGAGGCCGGCGCCATTGACCATGCAGCCGATGGTGCCGTCGAGCCGGATGTAGTTCAGCGAGAACTTCGAGGCTTCGCTCTCGAGCGGGTCCTCCTCGCTCAGGTCGCGCAGTTCGCGCAGTTCGGGATGGCGATAGAGCGCGTTGTCGTCGAAGGTCATCTTGGCGTCGAGCGCGAGCAGGCCGCCCTCGGCCGTGACGATGAGCGGGTTGATCTCGATCAGCGACGCGTCGGTTGCCTTGAACGCC
The DNA here is from genome assembly GCA_026393675.1 of Acidobacteriota bacterium. Taxonomy (NCBI): domain Bacteria; kingdom Pseudomonadati; phylum Acidobacteriota; species Acidobacteriota bacterium. Next base: position 123,725 of record JAPKZQ010000045.1, read on the forward strand.
TCGTAGAGCGCCGGGATCAATTTGCCGGCCTGCGCCACCGCCGGGCCTTCGAGCCCGAGCGCGAAGGCGAGCTTCTTGGCCTGGAACGCCTCGAAGCCGGCCGTCGGATGGATGTACTCCTTGAAGATGAGTTCGGGTGTATCGGCCGCCACCTTCTCGATCTCCATGCCGCCAGCCGAACTGGCCATCACCACCGGACGCCCGGCGGCGCGGTCGAGCACGAGCCCGAGATACAGTTCGCGCGCGATCTGCAGCCCCTGCTCGATGAGCACGCGCTGAACGACCTTGCCCTCGGGGCCGGTCTGATGCGTGACCAGCTTCATGCCGATCATGGTTGCCGTAAACCGCTCGACGTCTGCGATCGTCTTGGCGAGCTTGACGCCTCCGCCTTTGCCGCGCCCACCAGCGTGGATCTGCGCCTTGACGACGACGGGCAGGCCGAGCCGCTGACTGATGGCGACGGCCTCGTCGGCATTGTACGCCACCTCGCCGCGCGGCACGGGCACACCGTACCTGGCGAGTACCGCCTTTGCCTGGTATTCGTGAATTTTCACGGGATTCTTGGGTGTGACGGGCCCTCAGGGAAAGGTGACGCCGCAAGAGCGAAGGGGCCCGCCGTCCACTTCGCCTCGACGCTTGGGGACCAAGCTCACCCCGGATGCTATCGGGCTGGGCGCCTGAGGTCAAGGCCGCCTACGCCCTGAACTCGTCGAAGGGCTACGGCGGCCAGGCCCGCCACGCGCCCTTGGGACGCCGAAGCTGGCGCATTCCACGAAGGCGGCCAACGGGCGCCGAAGCTGCCAAGGGCAGCGAAGGCGGCTCATGCTATCGGCGGCGATGCCGATAACAACAGTAACAGGTGGCGTGGCGCTCGCTGAGGTGCTCGAACCAAAGACTGGATGCTTCTCAGCCAGACACACCCAACACGGGGAGCCGACGAGTACTTCCGACCGCCCCGCCACCGTCTTCGGCTCTGCGCCAGTTGCCGGGTCTCAAGACCCGGTTTCCAGTTCATACTTCTTGCTTCGTACCCGCAGCACTATGGCTCGGAACGACGGTTCCTCCGCCCCCGGGGTCGCCACGCTCCAGCGTGGCCGGGCTGGAGCCCGGCGATCCCAGGAAATCGCCAATCACTCGGCCCTCCCGAATCCCGAACCCTGACTACTGACTACTGACTACTGGCAACCGGCTACTGGCAACATTAATTTCCGCCCGGGTTGCCTGAATCGAAGTGTCCACATACAATCTCAGGTCGGACTCGACGCTCAGTCCCCTCCGAGTCCCTCACGTCTCGCGTCCTGGGTCTCTTGTCCCGGGCTGGAGTCGCTCATGGCATCGCGCCAGTCATCATTGTTCTCAACGGTCGCCACGAAAATCCTCGTCGCGTTGACGGGCCTGAGTCTCGTGGGGTTCCTGTGCGTGCACCTGGCCGGGAATCTCCTGCTCTACATCGGGCCGGCCAAGTTCAACGCGTACTCCCACGCACTCATCACCAACCCGTTTGTCATCCCGGCCGAAGTCGGCCTCACGTTGATCTTCGTGATCCACGTGCTGGAGACCGTCACGCTCTGGTGGACCAACCGCGACGCGCGGCCGATCCCGTACCAGTCGAACGCCTGGGCCGGGGGCAAGAGCCGCAAGTCGCTGGCGTCGACCACTATGATCTGGACCGGGCCGGTGATGTTCGTGTTCCTCGCCGTCCACGTCGCGACGATGAAGTACGGCGCGTGGTACACGACCAGCATCCACGGCGTGGAAGGCCGTGATCTCTACCGGCTCGTGCGCGAGGTGTTCAGCAACCCGCGCTGGGTGGTCTTCTACGTCCCGTGCGTCGCGGTGACGGGCTTCCATCTGTGGCACGGGTTCTCGAGCGCCTTTGAATCGCTGGGCCTCAACCATCCGAACCTCACGCCGCGCGTCCTGAAGATCGGCAGAGTCCTCGCCGTGATCGTCGGCGCCGGATTCCTGTCCATTCCTCTCGTGCTGTTTTTCATGAGGAGCCGATCATGAGCGGCGCACCGCAGATTGCCCCGGCAGGCACACGGACGCTCGACGCGCGATTGCCGTCTGGCCCGCTGCCGGAGAAATGGGATAAGTACCGCTTCGACGCGAAGCTGGTGAATCCCACCAACCGCCGCAAGTTCACGGTGATTGTCGTCGGGACCGGCCTGGCCGGCGGCGCGGCAGCCGCGACCCTGGGTGAAGCCGGCTACAACGTGCTCAGCTTCTGCATCCAGGACAGCCCGAGGCGCGCGCACAGCATAGCGGCACAGGGCGGGATCAATGCGGCGAAGAACTACCGGAACGACGGCGACAGCATCACGCGACTGTTCTACGACACGGTGAAGGGTGGCGACTACCGGGCCCGCGAGGCAAACGTCTACCGGCTTGCACAGGTCAGCAACAGCATCATCGATCAATGCGTCGCGCAGGGCGTGCCGTTCGCGCGCGAATACGGCGGCTTGCTGGACAACCGCTCGTTCGGCGGCGCACAGGTGTCGCGCACCTTCTACGCGCGCGGGCAGACCGGCCAGCAGCTTCTGATCGGCGCGTATCAGGCGATGATGCGGCAGGTGGGGGCCGGTACCGTCAAGATGTTCCCGCGGTACGAGATGCTCGACCTGGTAGTGGTCGATGGCCACGCGCGAGGCATCATCGCCCGCAACCTGAACACGGGGAAGGTTGAGCGATTCGACGCGCACGCCGTGCTGCTGGCGACGGGCGGATACGGCAACGCGTATTACCTCTCCACCAACGCCGTCAATTCTAACGCGACAGCCATCTGGCGGGCGTACAAGCGCGGCGCGCTGTTCGCCAACCCGTGCTTTACGCAGATCCATCCGACGTGCATCCCGGTGTCGGGCGACCATCAATCGAAGCTCACGCTGATGAGCGAGAGCCTGCGCAATGATGGCCGCATGTGGGTGCCGAAGACGGCCGGCGACAAGCGGCCTGCCATCGAGATTCCCGACGAGGAGCGGGACTACTTTCTCGAGCGGCGGTATCCCACGTTCGGCAACCTGGTGCCGCGCGACGTGGCCTCGCGCGCGTCGAAAGCGGTCTGCGACGAAGGCCGCGGCGGGGGCGACACGGGCCTGGCCGTCTATCTCGACTTCGCGGACTCCATCAAGCGGCTGGGCGAAGACGTCATCCGGGAGCGCTACGGGAACCTCTTCCAGATGTACGAGAAGATCACCGACGAGAACCCGTACAAGAGGCCGATGCGGATCTACCCCGCCATCCACTACACGATGGGTGGGCTGTGGGTCGACTATGACTTGATGTCGACGATTCCCGGTCTGTTCGTGCTCGGCGAGGCGAACTTCTCCGACCATGGCGCGAACCGGCTGGGAGCGAGTGCGCTGATGCAGGGGCTGGCGGACGGCTATTTCGTGGCGCCGTCCACGCTGCCGCACTACCTGGCCAGCGCGTCGCTGCCGAAGATTGCGACCGATCACGAGGCGTTTCGCGAGGCCGAATCGACGGTGCAGGCCAAGCTCAAGCGGCTCACGTCGGTCAACGGCAAGAAGACCCCGCGCGAGATTCACCGCGCCCTGGGCCATCTGATGTGGGACCACGTCGGCATGGGCCGCAACGAGGCCGGCCTCAAGCAGGCCCTCGCGAGCATCCCCGAACTTCGTGACCAGTTCTGGCGGGAAATCTCGGTGCCCTCTAGCGGCGAGGAATTCAGCCAAATCCTCGAGTACGCGGGACGCGTGGCCGACTACCTCGAGCTTGGAGAACTGATTGCCCTCGACGCGCTCGAACGCCGCGAATCCTGCGGCGGGCACTTCCGTGAGGAATACCAGACACCCGACAACGAGGCGCAGCGTGACGATGAACACTTCACGCACGCGGCGGCCTGGGAGTTTGCCGGAGAGGGCGCCTTGCCCATCCGGAACATCGAACCGTTGTCGTTCGACTATGTGAAGCCAAGCCAGCGGAGCTACAAGTAGACCATGGACACCATGACCCTTCAGCTGCGGGTGTGGCGGCAGACGACAGCCAACCAACCGGGCCGCATAGTCCCGTACACGGCGGAGCACGTCTCACCCGACATGTCGTTTCTCGAGATGCTCGATGTGGTCAACGAAGGCCTCATCAAGAAGGGCGAGCCGCCGATCGTGTTCGACTCGGATTGCCGCGAAGGCATCTGCGGCATGTGCAGCCTCGTCATCAACGGCATCCCGCACGGTCCCGATCGCGGGTCGACGGTGTGTCAGCTCCACATGCGCAAGTTCAAGGATGGGGACACGATCACCATCGAGCCGTGGCGCGCAAAGGCCTTCCCCGTCCAGAAGGATCTGGTCGTGGACCGGGGGGCGTTCGACCGGCTGATTGCCGCCGGCGGATACGTGTCGGTCAACACCGGCGGTGCCGCCGATGCCAGCGCGATCCCGGTGCAGAGAGACATCGCGGAGACGGCGATGGATTCCGCGTCCTGCATCGGATGCGGAGCGTGCGTGGCGGCGTGTAAGAACGCGTCGGCGGCGCTGTTTGTGGGCGCCAAGGTGTCTCAACTGGCGTTGCTGCCGCAGGGACATCCCGAGCGCGCGTCACGCGTGCGATCGTTGGTCACGCTGATGGACGAGATCGGGTTCGGCAACTGCTCGAATGAAGCCGAGTGCGAGGCGGTGTGCCCGAAGGATATTTCCATCTCGAACATCGCGCGCATGCGCCGCGAATACGTCAGGGCACTACTGGTCGGGACGGGACGTTAACCTCCACTCGCGAGGCGACCGGCGCCTGTCTGAATCGAGGGCGGTCGGGTGCTATCAGCGCCCGACGCCCGAGGAACCCAGCAGTTGTTCGCCCTTTGCCCCCGGCGCCGCCACGCGGCCGCCCGGGTTGACCTTCCTCGGAGGCTTCGGCGTCTTCTCGTCGGGATCGCAACCGCCTTCGAGGCGGCACAACACATACGCCGTGGTGCGGCGTTCCCGATTGCCGTGCTCAGCGAGCCACTCCACCTTGTCCTTCGCGCTGCCGGTCACAGCCTTTCTCGCGCCGTCCACGTAGTGCTTGGTATCAGTGAGGTCATCGACGTCCTTCTCCGATGGCGGCGCCGTTTTCTTCGCCCACTTCTGGCCGTCCTTGTAGCGCTGGCCCCAGTCGGCGTAGCGATCGCCCGGATCGGCGTCCCCTACAGCGGGGCCGTGCAGCATCGGCGTGAGGCTTGGCGCGCCATCCGGAACACGGCCACGGCCGTTTGATCGACCGGCAAACGTCCAGCCCTGATCCTCGAGTTGAAACGTCTCGATCCGCCCCTTCACCGGCTGCTTGTACGTCAGGCGTTTGAACGTATAGCCCTTGAGGCCGGGATCGCCCGGCACGATGAGCGGCGCGATCGCATCGTCGTACGCGGCTTCCGTGGTCCATCCGTCAGGCGATCGGAGGGCCGTGATGCGGTGAAGCTTGTCACGCTCAATCGTGTAGACCTCGGGCACCATCACCTGCATGGTGGTGTCCGTGTAACTCGACGCCATGAAACGAATGAAGAAGCCGGACGGATCGTAGTTCCAGCGGCCGACCGGAATTTCCCGATCGCCCTCCTGCGGTTCGGCGGTTCCGTCGGGCACGGCGATGCTGGCCATTTCCGAGTAACTGGCGCCGGTGGCGAGCAGATCGCGCAGCCTGGCCTGGGCGTCCAGGATCGCGAAGACGGCTGGAGGCAGCCGCGCCTCGGCCTGCTCGCGCACCGCCTCCCAGATCCGATCGGCCGCCGACGCTTCGAGCGCGGCGATGTCGGCGGGCGGCAGCAGCCGCGCCGCGACGGCCTGCAGGTCGCGCGGCAGCGTCGAGAACTTCGCGTGCGAGAGAATCGCCCACAGGAGCGATTGCGCGTCTTCCTGACTGATGTCAGGAAAACGATAGAGCCGCGTCAGGATGTCGCCGACGATCCTCGCCTTCGGTCCGGCAAGCGGCGCATAGAGGTAGCCCTCGCCGCGTGAGGCCCCGGGCGCGCCCGTCTGCAGACAGAAGCTCTTCGCGTGAAACTCGAAGACGCCAGCCGAGAGCGTGAACGCGCCGTCGGCGTCGCGCGGCAGCGAGGTCATCGGCGCGGCCGTCTCCTCGGTCTCGTCATCGAGGATCGGCGCATCGGGGTAGGCGTTGGCCACGCCGCTGGTGAGCGCCGCCGGCGTGCTGAGAATCTTGTCGAGTGCGGGGATCTGCAACAATCGCTGCAACGGATTCTGCGCGACGACCACCACCGATCCCAGAAAGGCCGCCGCGATTGCCGGAGCAATTCGCGCGAATATGCGTCGTTCGATGGCCAAGCTGTCCTCCCGCGTCAGTTCGTGCCGAGTTCGAGGCCGAGAGACTTTCTCTCCGAGACAGCGTGGGCAACCAGCCCGAAGCCGCGTTGACGAATCCAGATATCTGACGGAATTGTCGGAAGAATAACACGATTCCCGGGTTGCGCGAGGAGTCGGTGCCCTCTCACGCTCAGTCTCCGGCGCGCGGCGCGAGTCGTCGCCTTTCCATGGCTTGCCGGACACGCGGTGGTCCGCCGACAATCGCGCGACGGCCCGCGGGCGTGACGGGGACGCGGTCGCGCAGATCCTGGAGCAACCGTGCGGCCAGTGCGGCAGGGTCTTCGCCCGGTCGAGGCTGACCGCTGGCCGGCGCCATGAACCGGACGGTGACGCGCGGCCGCCGGGGCCAACGAACGTAGGCGGTCGTCCCTTCGACCGCACAAAGCACGACCCGCGCGGCGGAACACCTCCCGGCCAGCACGCCGACCCCGCTGCGAGCCCGCACCGCCTCCCCCCAGGATAGACGGCCCTCCGGGAAGATGGCGACCGCATCACCCGCCCACAGGGCCTCGACAGCCCGATCGAGGGCCGCGGAGTCCCCGGTGCCCCGCGTCACGGGAAGTTGTTGAAGGGCATTCAGCGCCGGTCCAAGGCCCGGCACGTGCCACAGGTTGGCGCGCGCGAGGAAACGCACCCGGCGCCTGGGCCTGATGGCGAGCCCGACCAGAACCGGATCCCACTGGCTGTCGTGGTTGGGCACCACGAGCAGCGGGCCAGTCTCAGGCACGTGTTCGAGCCCTTCGACTCGAAGCCTCCCCCACCAGCCAATCGGGCGGAGCATTGACGCAATCAGGTCGTAGAACATGGTGTCACAGGCCGCGCAGGTACTCTGGCTTTATCGGCAACTGCCCGGCGAGCGCGGCATCCAGATAGCCGAGCATCTTTGCCTTCGCCTGCGGCATCCGTCCCGTCATTGGCAGGTAGTTGCTGGCATGGTTGCAGGTGAAATACGTCTGGCAATCGAGCGCCTCCACAAACGCCTTGATCTCCTCGATCGAGCCGCGCGGTGACGGCAGATCCGCTTGCCCTGAGGCAATCCGTTCGTAGAGCGCCGTGCCTGGAACCGGCGTATACGTCAGCAGCGCAGTGAACCCGGGCGCCATCTCGTTGATCGCTTCCGCCGATCGCCGCGCATGTTCCAAGCTCCGCTCGACTCCGGCCAGGCCGATAAGGACCATCACGGAGGTGGTCATCCCCGCGCGACGGGCCCGCTTCACGGCCTCCACGATCTGGCCGGGCGGCGCTCCCTTGTCGATCGCGGCCAGCGTCTCCGGGTCACCGCTCTCGAGCCCCATGTAGAGCATCCTGAGTTTTCTGTTCCTCAACTCAACCAGTTCTTCATCGGTCTTGGTCAGCACATCGCGTGCGTTCGCATAGATGCCGACGCGTTGCAAGTTCGGAAAGGCGTCGTTGAGCAGGTCGAGGATCGCAATCAACCGGCGGGTCGACAGGCACATCGCATCGCCATCGGCCAGAAACACCCGCCGCACGCCTGGGCCGAACATCGCCAGGGACTCGTCGATGTCGGCCCGTATCTCGTCTGCCGTTCTCGTCCGGAAGCGCTTCGTGGTGTACATCCCGCAGAACGTGCATCGGTTATGCGAACACCCGATGGTGATCTGGAGGATGAGGGATTCCGCTTCGCTCGGCGGTCTGAATACTGGCGGTTCACACGACGGGATCATGGGGCAGAGTTCATTGTATCCGACCGCGTAGCCGGCCAGGCAATGCGTCTGAGTGCGGGCGCCTCGACGCCTCCTGACGTCCTTGCTCTCACGAGCCGTCCCAGACCAGGATGATGCAGACGACGTACGCCCCGCCTGGGTACTGGCGGCTGCGGCTGAAGGTGCTTCCGACGCCGCCCCGTCCAAATCCCTCGACCTCCAGATCACGAACCGACGTAACTAGTCCATCCAGATCCACGCCCGTCACAAAAAAGGCCGTACTCCGCTTGCCGATTAGGGGCACTTCCGGAACCTCCCCCCCGCCCGCCTTCGCCTCCGCCAACTGATCGGCCATCCGGTTGACGGCGTCGATGAGTACGACGGGAGCCAGGCGCGCCTTCGCCCTCGCGTCGTTGAGCGCGCCGAGCGTCATCGTTCGGATTTCGGCGCCGGACTTCCGCGCGACACTCTTGATGAAGTCCATCGTGACAAAGTACGTCCCTCGGCTCCCGAGCGAGACCCCGATGCCGACCGAGTCGAACGCCGGGTTGAGCATGTTCTCCCGATGAGCGGGACTGTCCATGAATGACTGGTGGATGAGCCGGGTCAGGAAGGTGTTGCCTCGGCCCACGTTCTCGCCGCTCTCGACAGAACTGACTCCAGCGTCGGTCAGTCGTTGCTGGTAGGACTTCCCCGTCTCCGATTCGTGTGAGAGGACATCGCGTCTGGCCATCTCCGCGCTATGCTTCCGGGCCAACTCAACCAGTTCGGGCGACATGCGGACGGCCCGGAGACTTTTCGCGGCGCGCTCCGCGTTGAGTGCCTGATGGAGATCCTTCTCCATCTCAGTGGTGGACGGAACGGTGATTTGCTGCTCCTGGCGAACGGCAACATCACGGCTCGGCGCACCGGACGGGCCGACCGACCATGCGGCCGTCAGGACGAGGCTGCAGACCGCAAGACGCGTCGACATGGGGTCTCTGGCCTTCTTACCCCTGGGCGAGAATGGACTTCAGGGCATCGGCAACGGCCTTGCTCTCGGCATCGCCGGTGACGATGTCAATCGCGTCGGCGCTGGCCACGCCGAGCTTCAGTTCGACGGCCCGCGCGATTTGTTCCTGCTCGAAGATCTTGCGTCCCATGATGGCCTGATTCGCACCAAGCGATTTGAGCATCGCGAGCCCGACGGCGTCGACCGCGACACGATCGTCGCCGGCGATCATCACATTGGCCGCCTTCAGCTCGCCGCGCGACGGCCCGCCGTCGGTAAATGCCGCCACGCCATCGAGCACGATGAGATGTGGTTTGTAGCCGGTATTGAGTTCGGCAATCATCCGGCGCATGTCGGGCGACGCGTGCATGCCCCTCCGGATCGGCTTCGGCGTCAGCCCCACCGCGAGCTTGAGCGACATGCTGAACACGCCGCCAAACCCGTGCGTCTTCAAGCAGCAGGTCGACACGTTGTACTCGGCCTCCACGACCAGACGGGGCAACGCGAACCCCTCGGGCCAGTGCGTACCGGCGGCCGGGATCGTCACCCAGTCCTTCTCGGTGTTCTGCTCGAAGTCCACGACGTCGAAGCGGAGCTCCCTGGCGAGGTCGAATGTGCCCTTCTTCTCCATGACTCCGCGCGTCTGGGGCGGACCGCTCGACTCACCCAGCGTGACGCTGCGCGCGTTCAACCCGTGCAACTCAGTGACCAACTGAGACAGTGTGTCGTTGTGGGTCGACCCCGGCGCATCGTCGGCCGAGTTGAAGTTCGGCTTGATGACGACCTTCTTGCCCTTGACGGCCTTCAGATCGAGAAGTTTGAGCACGTCGGTGACGCCGCGTTTCCGATCGCTGGTCTTGACGATAGCGACCCGGCTCCGCCGTGGCCCAAGCACCTGCGCCAGTCCGTCTGTGCCAAGCGCTGGCAGCAAGGCCATCCCCGCCGTCACCACGCGGATGAAGTCGCGTCGATCAAGTTCGTGAGCGAGCCGAACCATACGCCCTCCCTGTTGAAGACAGTGGGGTCTGCCGTCAATCGCCGATAGTTTACACCCGCTTACGCCTACTCCCAGCGGAAGAGCAGCACCGGCGGCACGAGGAGCAGGAAGCTCAGCACGGTCAGGATCAGCATCAGGGGGAAAAACCACCTGGCCCATCGTTCCCACGGAATCTTCCCCGCCCCGAGCACGCCCATGGTCACAGCGCTGGTGGGCAGGATGGGGTTGATGAACTCGCAGAGTTGATACGCGTAGACCGCGGTCTGCCTGGTAATTCCCACCAGGTCAGCCAGCGGCGCCATGATGGGCATCGTCAGCGCGGCCTGCGCGGTGCCCGAGTGGATGAAGAAATTGATGACGCACTGGATCAGAAACATGACCTGCGCGATGACGCCGACCGGCAGCATCGACAGCGTGCCTGACGCGCCATAGAGCATCGTGTCGAGAATCTTCGCCTCCTGGGCAATGACAAGCAACGCCCGGGCGCACGCAACGATGAAGACGACACCCACCATGTCCTTGGCGCCCGTTACGAACGTGCGAGCGATCCGGCTTGGGCCGAGACCGCCGGCCAGCCCGAGGACGATCCCCATCCCGAGGAACAGCACGGCAATCTGATCGATGTACCACTTCCACTCGAGGACGCCGACGACGAGCAGCACCATCGAGGTCACAAACAGCGACAGCGTGGCGACATGTCGCGCGTCCCAGCCGGCATCGGCCGCGTCGTGGGAGGCGATCGCCTCGCGCTCGAGGTCGATGTCGCGCACCGGGCTCAACTCGGGATTCCGTTTCACGCGCCGCGCGTACCACATGACGTACGCAATCGTCACCGCGGTACCAATGACCCACGACACGAGACGGTAGCCAAGTCCCGAGTAGAGCGGGATCCCCGCGATGCTCTGCGAGATGCCTACGGTGAACGGATTGAAGAAGGCGGCCGCGAATCCCGCGGCGGCCCCGAGAAACGGAATCGACACGCCCACAATCGAGTCGTACCCGAGCCGGCGTGCCAGCGGGATGAAGATGATGACAAACGGAATAACCTCTTCGGACATGCCGAAGATCGAGCCCGCCAGCGAGAAGATTGTCATCAACAGGGGGATGAGAACCCACTCGAGGTACGGCCGCCTGCTGATGGTATCGGTCAGTCGATGGATGCCAGACTCGACGGCCCCTGTTTCCTGGAAGATGGCGAAACTGCCGCCGATCACCAGCAGGAAGCAGATGAGGAGGGCCCCATCCATGAATCCCTTGATGGGCGATTCGAGCACCATCTGCGGCCCGAGGTACACCTTCGGCACCTCGCGGTAGGTCCCGGCCACGGTGACGTTGCGCGTGCCTTCGCTCGTCTGAACCTTGACGCGCTGGTATTCCCCGGACGGGACGATCCACGAGAGTGCGAGCACGAGGGTGACGAGCAGCATCACCAGCACGAGGGTGTGCGGCATGACCAGACGCGCGAACAGCGGCTTCTTTGCGCTCGTCATAAGTGGGTGGCTCCCGACGGATCTTCGCCACTGGCGGGAGGCCAGAGAGTGGCTGCACCTACGCCTGAATTCAACCATCTCGACGGGCAACCCGGGGTCTGACCGCCTCCGCCGAGGCTACGGCGGTCCGCCGAAGCTCTACGCGAAGGCGGAAGACCCTGGGCTCCATCAGCACAGACCGTCTCTATTCGAACGTCCCCTTCACCAGCACCTGCCGGTCCCGCATCAGCCAGCGGCCTTTGGCGATGGTGCCGCAGATCCCGAGATCGCCCGGATCGAGCAGGACGATGTCGGCGTCGGTACCAACCGCGAGATGTCCCTTCCCGCGCAGTTTCAGGATGCGAGCGGGCGTCGAGGTGACCACCTGCAGCGCGACCTCCAGCGGTACGTGTTCGTCGCGCACGGCATCGCGGACTTCGCTGAACAGGCTCGTCACTCGCCCAATCTCGAGACGCCGCAATCGACCTTGCGCGTCGAAGTCCGGCAGGCTGCCCTGACCATCCGACGTGAAGGTAATGTGTGAGACGTCCACGCCAGCGTCGAGCATTCTGCGCAGGCCGGCGCTGCACTTCACCTCGCCCTCGTCGAGAAACGCGGGAACCGTTGACGTGGTGAAATCCACCAGGCCGCCCGACTTCGCGTACGCGATGCCTTCGTCGAAGAGCGTCGGATTTCGATTGATGTGTGTGGGCAGGAACTGCGTGATCGGGATCTCGGTCTCCGCCAGCGCACGCCGGATGAGCGCGAGGCCGCGGGGTCCGTCTCCCATGTGCACGTTGACGATCCCCGCCTTGCCCGAGAGCATCCCGCCGCGGCGCGCCTCCGCCGCCGTGCGGGAGAACTCGTCGAACGTCGGCTGCGAGGATCGATGGTCCGAGAGCGCCACCTCGCCGACACCGATGATCTTGTCGATGAGCAGCAGATCCTGCTCGATGCTCCCCGTCAGGGTGCGAACAGGCACGGCGTAGTGGCCGGTGTAGATGAAGGTGCTGATGCCCTCCTCGTCTAGACCCCGGGCCTTGGCGAGCAGCCCCGCCATGCTGCGCGTCACGCCGTCGGTCCCGAGACATCCGACCACGGTCGTCACGCCGCCTCGTACGGCATCAGACAGCGCCATCTCCGGCGTGCGGGTCGCGTACCCGCCTTCCCCTCCGCCCCCCGTCACGTGGACGTGGCCATCGATGAGGCCAGGCACCGCGATGAACCCGGTGGCGTCCACCAGGCCGCAGTAGGCATCGGGAATGTGGATGTCGGGTTCCACGCGTATGATACGGCCGCCCGCGATAAGGATGTCGGCACGGCCGATGTTCGCTGGGGTGTAGATGTCGGCGTTCTTGAGCAGTAGCACGTCGTCACTCCCGGATCGGACGATCCAAGGCCGGGAGTGTACCACGTCGCGAAGGTGCGATTCCGCTCATAAGTGGGATAGGATTGGACGGTTGTTTGCTCGTCGGAGCCCTGTGTCTGCTCGCCCTGCCAGGATTGTGACCAGCGCGTCGACATCCAGCACAGCACGCCTCTGGACGCGGCCGCGCCCCGGGGTTGGAGTAGCAAGCTATGATCCGTCTCCCTCGTTTGATCCCCCCAGCGACGCTGGCGCTTCTTGCGCTGGTGGCGCAGGCCGCGGCGCAGACCGGTCCTCCCGAGGCCACTCGCGATACCGGTGCCGGCCTCACGGCCATCTCGCCCGCGAGCATCGCTGCCGCGCTCGGCACTTCTCCGCTCGTCGGCGGCGTCCCAACCGGTGCCGCCGGTCCCGGAACCACTCGGCTCTCGCTCCACGACGCGCTCGAGCGAGGCCTCGCGCACAATCTCGCAGCCGTCCTCGGCGAGCAGCGCGTCCGGTCGGCAGATGCCGCCAGGTGGGCGGCGTGGAGCGGGCTGCTGCCCTCTGTGTCGGCTTCCCTGGCGCAAGCTCGGGAACAGATCAACCTCGAGGCCTACGGGTTCCCCGTCGCGCCTGGCCAATCTCCAATTATCGGCCCCTTCAATATCTCGGACCGCCGTGTGTCGGTGACACAAACGCTCTTCAGCTACAGCGCGGTCGAATCTGCACGCAGCGGCAATGCCATCAAGGCCGCCGCCGCGTACGCCAACCAGGATGTCCGCGAGCAGGTCGTCATTGCGATCTCCGGGATGTACCTGCAGATCGTCTCGACGCAGAGCCGGATCGAGGCCGCCCGGGCGCAGTTGAGTACGGCCAAGGCGCTCTACGACAGGGCCGTCACACTCAAGCAGGCCGGGATGGCCGCCGGTGTTGATACCATCCGGGCGCAAGTGCAGATGGAGAACCAGCGCCAGCGTGTCATCTACTTTGAAAACGAGTTCGCCAAACAGAAACTGCAGCTCGCGCGCGCCATTGGGTTACCCCTCGGCCAGAACTTCGATCTCTCCGACCGATTCCCGTACCGCTCACTCGACGACATGTCTCAGGCCGATGCCATCTCGCGAGCCACCTCGACGCGCGCCGACTACAAGAGCGCGCTCGAACTGGTCAAGGCGGCCGAGTTCTCGCGTCAAGCCGCCATCGGCAGTCTGCTTCCCACACTGGGCCTGGACGCCGACATCGGCAACATCGGCCAGCAGTGGGGATCGGCGCTGCGCACGTTCTCACTGGCGGCGGCCGTCCACATCCCTCTGTTCCAGGCGGGCCGCGAGCGCAGCCGGATTCTCGCCGCCGATGCGTCTCTGCAGCAGGAGCGCGCCCAGCTCGCCGATCTCAAGGTGCGCATCGAATACGAGGTCCGGGCCGCCTTGCTCGACGTCGACGCCGCCGACCAGCGCGTCAAGGTCGCGCAGGGGGCCTCTGATCTGGCGGCCCTGCAACTGACGCAGGCGCAGGACCGGTTTGCGGCCGGCGTCGCCAGTCACATCGAGGTCGTGCAGGCCCAGGAAGCCGTCGCCACGGCCTCCGACAACCTGATTGCGAGCCAGTTCGCGCACAATCTCGCCAAGGGCGCCCTCGCGCGTGCCCTCGGCATTGCCGAAACGTCGGCGGAGCGTTTTCTTGGAGGGCGGCAGTAATGGCGTTCATGAATGACAATCCGCGTGCGCGGGCGGTGCTGATCGGCGTGGTGGTGGTAGGCATGATTGCCGGCGCAGGTGCGTTCTGGTACTACAGCGGGCGCGAATCCACCGACAATGCCCAGGTCGACGGCCACATCACGCCCATCGCGGCCAGGGTCGGTGGCACCGTGCTCGCCGTCAACATCCACGAAAACCAGTTGGTCGAAGCCGGCGCAGTGCTCGTCAAGATCGACTCGCGCGACTACGACGTCGCGCTGGCCCGTGCGCAGGCGGACCTGGCCGATGCGACAGCCGCGTTTGAAGCCGCCCGGTCTGGTGTTCCTATCACGACCACAACGACGTCGAGCCAGTTGACCACGGCGACAGCCGCGGTCGAGCGATCACAGACAGGGATTGACATTGCCGGCAAGGACATTGAGTCGGCGCGAGCCCGACGCGCGTCGGCCCAGGCCAGACTGCGGGAAGCGCGAGCGAACCAGGCACGCGCCACCAAGGACCTGGAACGCATGAAGCAGTTGATCGCGAAAGACGAGGTGTCGCAACAGCAGTACGACTTGGCGGCGACCGCAGCCGAAGCGACCGCAGCCAACACCGAGGCAGCCACTGCCGCCCTCGCCGACGCCGAGCAGTCCGCGCTGGCTGCCGAAGGCCGCCGCACACAGGCGCTCCAGCAGACCCAGCAGGTTCAGGCCGATCTACGCACGGCCCAGACCGCCCCCGAGCAGGTCACCGTCACCAGGGCCCGCGCTGCGTCGGCAGAGGCTCGGGTGGCCCAGGCGAAAGCCGCCCTGCACCAGGCCGAGTTCAATCTGCAATACACGGAGGTCAGAGCGCCAGTCGGCGGCTACGTGAGCAAGAAGTCGGTCGAACCGGGCCAGGTGATTCAGCCCGGCCAGCCACTTTGCGCGGTCGTCGCGCTCGACGACGTCTGGGTGATGGCTAATTTCAAGGAAACGCAACTGAACGATGTGCGGCCCGGCCAGCGCGCCATTATTCACGTGGATATGTATGGTGAGGACTTCCCCGCCAAGGTGGACAGCCTCTCGGCGGCGACAGGAGCCCGATTCAGCCTGCTGCCTCCCGAGAATGCCACCGGCAATTTCGTCAAAGTCGTGCAGCGAATCCCCGTGAAGCTTCTGCTCGACCATCCGCCCGACGCCAATCGCCCGTTGCGGCCAGGCATGTCGGTAACGGCCACGGTGCTGACCCGCTGAGCCCCTCGATTCATGGATTCGGCGAACGAATCCATTCACTCAGGACTCAGTGCTGAGCGAGCGTTTATGACTGGATCGTTTTACAAGAATGCGCAACGGTAACTGCGAGTCGAAGCACCGAGCACGATGAGCGTCGATCCCAAAGCTGCGGCTTTCCAGGGTGGTGCCGGCTCGGACAGCGAGTCCGGCGACGTCCATCCCTGGCTCGAGGCATTGGCCGTCATGGCCGGCACGTTTATGGTTGTGCTCGACAGCACAGTCGTCAACGTCTCGCTGCCCCACATCGCGGGCAGCCTGTCGGCCAGCATCGAAGAATCCACCTGGGCGCTGACGACGTACCTGGCTGCCAATGCCGTGATTCTGCCCATCACGGGATGGCTGGCAAACTTCTTCGGCCGCAAACGGCTGCTGCTCCTGTCGGTGGTCGGCTTCACGCTCACCTCGGTGCTCTGCGGCATGGCGCCGACGCTCAGCTTCCTCATCGCCTGCCGCATCGTCCAGGGCGCGACGGGTGGCGTGATGCAGCCGCTGTCGCAGGCCATCATGCTCGAGGCGTTTCCGCCGCGGAAGCGCGGACAGGCGATGGCGTTCTGGGGTATCGGAATCGTGGTCGCACCCATCCTCGGGCCATTGCTTGGCGGGTGGCTCACCGAGAATCTCAGTTGGCGCTGGGTCTTCTACATCAACGTGCCGGTTGGCATCATCTCTTTCTTGATGGTCGAGGCCTTCATTTTCGACCCGCCCTACATCCGCCGGTCGTCGGCGCGGGTTGACTGGTGGGGCCTGACGCTTCTCGGCATCGGCATCGCGGCGCTCCAGATTGGACTGGATCAGGGTCAGAAAGAAGACTGGCTCGCCTCGAGTTGGATCGTGGCCCTGCTGGTCATCGCAGCCGCGGGATTGATTGGCCTGATCATCCGCGAACTGCTCGTTTCCAA
Source organism: Acidobacteriota bacterium (assembly GCA_026393675.1). Lineage (NCBI taxonomy): Bacteria > Pseudomonadati > Acidobacteriota > Acidobacteriota bacterium. Next base: position 140,360 of record JAPKZQ010000045.1, read on the forward strand.
CCCCATCGTCGACTTCCGGATTTTCAGGGAACGCAGCTACACGGCTGGCGTGCTGCTGATGACCCTGCTCGGGTTCGTGCTCTACGGCAGCCTGGTCGTCATGCCCGTCATGCTGCAGACACTACTCGGCTACTCGGCGGTGGAGGCGGGCAATGCCATGGCTCCCCGCGGCGTGGGTACCTTGTTGGTGATGCCGTTTGTCGGCGTCATGATTGGCCGCCTTGACCCGCGTAAGATCCTGGCTGCGGGATTCGTCCTCACAGCCGTCACGTTCTTCTGGCTGGGCCAGTTGAACATGAACGCCGGCTACTGGGACATCTTCTGGCCGCAAGTGTTCCAGGGCATGGGTCTCGGCATGCTGTTCACGCCGCTGGCGACCGTCTCGATGGATCGCATCTCACGCGAACACATGGGCAACGCGACCAGCCTCTTCAACCTGATGCGGAACATCGGCGGGGCCGCGGGGATTGCCGTGGTGCAGACCGTGCTCGCGCGCCAGCGTCAGATGCACACCAACGTGCTCGTCGCGCATATCACCGGCTACGATGTGGGCTCGCAGCAGTTTCTCGCGGCCATGAAGTCTGCGTTCGTCGCACGTGGGACCGACGCGGTCACCGCCGTCGAGCGCAGCTATGGCGCGGCCTTCGGGTTGGTGCAACAACAAGCCACCATGATGGCGTTTATCGATGTGTTTTGGGGCATGGGGCTGGTGTTTGTCATCCTGCTCCCGCTGATTCTCCTGATGCGTCGGCCAGCCCACCACGAGCACAGCCCGATCGCGGCGCCCGACTAGAATCGGTTCCTCGTCATTCCGGCGTACGCCGGAATCCAGGCTGGACCCCGGATGCCACCCCATCGCGGCTGCCGCGTTGGGGACCCCGGATGCCACCCCAACGCGGCTGCCGCGTTGGGGACCCCGGCTTTCGCCGGGGTGACGAGCCACGGAAATGAAGGCTTCAGGATCCGGACGGCTCGTCGTCGCGTCCGAATAAGGTAGAGCGCACGTCGTCCGGGAACACTCCAATCCGGCGGAGGACACCATGTCGATTCGACCAGTCAAACGGCATCTCAAGTCCACACCGACGATTGAAGGCGCCGGCGTGCGTCTGCGGCGCGGCTTCGGATTTGGCGACACCGAGGCGTACGACCCATTCCTGTTGTTCGACGATTTCCGGGGCGACCATCCCGACGACTACCTGGCTGGTTTTCCGTGGCATCCGCACCGCGGCATCGAGACGATCACCTACGTGCTAGCGGGCACGGTCGTCCACGGCGACAGCCTGGGCAATCAGGGCTCGCTCGGCGCCGGTGACGTCCAGTGGATGACGGCCGGCAGCGGCATCATTCACCAGGAGATGCCGCACGGCGACGGACTGGGTCGGATGCACGGGTTCCAGCTCTGGGCGAATCTCCCATCGTCTCTGAAGATGACGACGCCGCGCTATCAGGACATCCGGTCGAGTGAGATTCCCGAGGTCACCGACGATGATGGCACGCGCGTGAGAGTCGTGTGCGGCAACTTCCGGGGCGTGGGCGGGCCCGTCGATGGCGTCGCGGCCGAGCCGCAGTATCTCGACGTCTGGGTACCTCCAGGCCTGCGTCGCAGCCTGCCAGTCGAAACGACCCGGCATGCCTTCGCCTACGTGTTCGAAGGGTCGGGTCGCTTTGCGCATGCCTCCGAGCCGAGACCGGTGCAGACCGAACGGGTTGGCTTAGTGCCCCAGGGCGCGATGGATGTTGCCGATAACCGATCGCTTGTCTTGTTCGACTCTGGCGACGAGGTGGTCGTGCAGGCGGGAGACCAGGGGCTCCGCTTCCTGCTGGTGTCGGGCACGCCGCTCCAGGAGCCGGTCGCGTGGCGCGGCCCGATTGTGATGAACACGCAAGAGGAGTTGAGGACGGCGTTCGAGGAGTACCAGAACGGGACGTTTCTCAAGCACAGGTAGCGCCGTCCGTCGGGTCTGACCGCCTCCGCCAAGGCTACGGCGGTCCGCCGAAGCAAAACGCGAAGGCGGAAGACCCCGGGCTCCATCAGAAAAGACGCACGGCCACTGTCAACTTGAACGGTCTCCGGGCTTAGAGGACAGCTACCGGCGGGCCGGCGCCACGAGAGGGCCCAACGTATCGCGAAGCGTGCGCAGTTGGTACGGTTTCTGAACGACCGACGCCACCCGCGTGGCGCCGAGCCGCTCCACTACCTCCGGCTCGCTGTACCCGCTCGCAATCACGATGGGCAGGTCGGGCCGCAATTGCTGGATGGCCGCCGCCGTCTCCGCTCCGTCCATGCCTGGCATGGTCAAATCCAACAGGACGCACCCTACATGGATCGTGGGCTGGCGCAAGAGTTCGACGGCCTCCCGTCCACTTCCGACGGCCTCCACCTCGTAGCCCAGACGTTCGAGCATCTGGCGGCAGATGCTCCGCACGGTGTCCTCGTCGTCGACGATCAGCACTGTCGGGCGGCCCACCGTGCTGGCGTCGGCGACGCGAACACCGGCTGCCGGTTCCACCACCTCGGTCTCTGCGCTCGCCAGGCTGGCCGGAAACAGCACGGTCACGGTGGCTCCCTGACCCGGTTCGCTTTCGACGAAGATGGTCCCCTTGTGCGCTCTGAGAATGCCCAGCACGGCTGCCATGCCAAGGCCGCGGCCGGTGAACTTTGTCGTAAAGAACGGCTCAAACAGCCGTGCCTTGACCGTCTGGTCCATCCCACTGCCGGTGTCGCTGATCGTGAGGAACACAAACGGCCCCGCTGCGGCCACGTCGGGCACGTGCCCGCCACGGAGCTCCTCGCGGGTCCATTCTCGAGCGCCTGTCGTGAGCGTGATGTTGCCTGCGGCGTCCCCGATCGCTTCCGCCGCATTGACGATGAGGTTCATCACCAACTGATGGACCTGGGTGGGATCGCCCTCAACGATCGGCACATCGGCTCCCAGTTTCATGTCGAACCGAATCGATCGGCGAACCGCGGATCGGATCGTCGACGACATCTCCGTGATCACGGCGTTGATGTCCATCGGTCGCACTTCAAACCGGCCCCGGCCCGAATAGGCGAGCAGCTTCGCCGTCAGCGCGGCCGCGCGCTTCGCGGCGCTCTCGGCGTCACGCAGATAGGGCCTGACGTCCGACTGCGGCGGAAGATCGTCGAGCGCCAATTCGAGATTGCCCAGCATCGCGACCAGCAGGTTGTTGAAATCGTGGGCGATGCCGCCGGCGAGTACACCGAGGCTCTCGAGCTTCTGAGAATGCTGGACCTGGCGCTCGAGGGCGACGCGGTCGTCTTCACCTCTCCTGCTCTCGGTGAGGTCATGGATGACGGCGAGCCGGAGTCTCCTGGAGCCTGATTGCAGAAATCGTCCGCGGACGTCGACGGGAAACTGCGTGCCATCAGATCGGCGCAAGACGGTCTGGTATGGAGCGTACTCCTCGCTCGCCAAACGCTTCTCGATTTCCGAGACCGCCTCGGGCGTGGCGAATTCCAGGACGTGACGCCCAATCACCTCATCGGGTTTGAGGCCCAGCATCGCCGCCACCTGCGGATTGGCATCAACCACGACGCCGCCATCGGAGATGACGATGGCCTCCGAGCTCGAGTCGGCCAGCAGGCGGAACCGCTCCTCGCTCTGCCGCAGCGCCTGCTCGGCCTCTTTCCGTTCCGTGATGTCGGTGACCGCACCGGCCATCCGCTCGGGACGTCCGTGCGCATCGCGATACACGCGCCCGCGCCCCTCAACCCACCGGACCGTTCCATCTGGCCGCACGATGCGATGCTCGACACCAAACGGCTCGCTCGGATCAGCCATCGCGGATTCGATCGCCTTCCGTAGCACGTCGCGATCGTCGGGATGTATCAGCGCCGCATACGCGTCAAACGTCCCCCCGAACGTGCCCGGCACCAGCCCGAACAGCGCCTCGACCTGGCCGGACCACTTCACGTCACCGCTGGCAATGCGCCAGTCCCAGATGCCGGTCCGGGCTCCCTCGAGCGCGAGGGCCAGGCGATCGGCGGTGACCCGCAGCTCCGCCTGGCGACTGGCCTCGGCGCGGTCGCGCCTGAACAGGAAGTAGGCGACCAACACGATCGTGACGCCGTGAGTCATGAGCGGCCCGACAATAGGGTCAAGACCGGGCACAATGGCGGGCGCCAGCTTCGGCATGAGCGCGATCATGACCGTCTGTGCGACGGCAACGACGGACACGGCACGCGCGCTCAGGAAGAGCGCTGTCAGGAACAGATTCCCCGAGAGCAGGTACAGCGACAGCACCGGGCGGCTGGAGACATCTCCCGCAATCCGGATGAAGGTCAGGACCGGGATGGCAACCACCACCACCAAGGCAGCCGCCTTCAGGTGCCCCTTTCGGTTGAGCAGATAGCCGGCGACCAAAGCCGCGACCCCGCTCCAGTTGAATCGGTGATGCGGGTAGGTCCAGAGGTTGTAGATCTCGGAGCAGAGGAGCACGGAGAGCCCTGCGATGACGATCCGGCCGAAGCTCGTCGCCGTCGCTCGATCAAGCGGGTCGAGCAACGAGGCGGTCGGTTCCGTGATCCACCGTAGCAAGCCTGCCACCAGGGATCTGACCGGTCTCGCCTGGAACTGCTGTCCGGGATCCGTCATCGACGTCAATGTCACGCCCGAGGTGTGGAGTAAGAAACCTCTCGTAGCGTACACCGACACGGTCGGCGGTGCCACCACAACGCCAACCGCTCAGGCCAATCCCGGCACGCTGTGCGGTGGCGGGAGCCCGCCGTCACTTTGAGAGGACCAGCGTCCAGACAATCTTCTCCGCCTGCTCCCGGGCCGCCAGCAGAATGCGATTCAGGTGGTCGCCCCAGGCCCTCGTCAATTGGGGATCGTCGAGACCAATCCGTTCGACGGTCGCCGCCTGGACTTTCGGGTCGAACCGCGCGAACACGACAACCGGCGCTCTGGTTGCGGCCTTCGACGTCCCGCACGTCAGACGCAGCACGCCCAGGCCCTCCTCGCGAACATCACACGGTGTCATCAGGCTGAGCGTCACCTCGCGGGAGGGATGCCCGAGCGTCGCGCGATCGGCGATCGTCACGTCGCGACCGCGGTTGAGCCGCACGCTTCGCAGCCAGGACACGATGTCGGCCGAGGCCGGATACGCCGGTGCGATGTCCATGCGCAGTTCCGCCCCTTCAGCCGAGGCGGCGTAGGTCACGTCTCTTGCCGCCGCCTTCCTTCCCGCCATCTGCATCGCGCCGTTCACGGTGGGCAGGTTGTGGAAGGCCGACTGCATCTCCCAGATCTCGTAACGACGGTTGCTGAACGTCTGGGCCGTATACACCGGCCGCCCCGCGTCGACGACCACCGGAACGCCATCGACAAAGACGATGGCATTGCCGACGTCGTTGTGGTTATGGCTCTGATCGTTGTGGGCGCCCCACGCCGCGACATACAGGCCATCGGCCGAGCCCTCGCGGTCTCGTGCCGCCATCAACTGCATGTCCTCGCTCGGCAGCCACACGTCGCGCGGAAGCGGGGCCGGCGCGTCACGCTCTCTGGCCATCGCTTCCCATCCGAACAGGCTGAAGACGGCGCGGCCGATCGAGCGGTCGTCAAGCGCGAGAGCATCCTCGGTGGCGCCCGACGCCCCGAATGCCCGCAGGAGCGGTTCCCCGATGCTCACGCCGTAGCGGTACGCCAGCGCGCGATCGACCTCGACGCGCGGGTCGGAGTCGCCCACATCGACTACCCAGTCGCCGCTGATGCGCGCCCGGTAGGCGAACCGTCCCATGTTGGCGATGACCGGGTCGGCAAACTCGTTGATACGCCCACCCGACGCCGATTGCAGCAGCTCGAGCGACTCGAACACACTGGCGCCGGCCCTGGTCCAGTAGGCCGGCCCTTCATCACAGCTGCCGTCTTTCGGGTACGGGCCGAGGTACTTGTCGAGGCTCCTGAGCGCCTTGTGGACGATCTCCGCGCGCCGTTGGTGGGATGGCTCCACGAGCAACGCCGCCGCCAGCACGTTCGAGTTGATCCAGGGATTCCAGTTGTTCGGCCGGCTCGCGCGCGGGGCGAACCCCATCCACCAGAAGTCGTCCCGCGCCAGGTACGGCCCGAGCACGCGGCGTTCGACCTCGCGGGCCATGCGCGGCCGCACGAGCGGCGACACCTTGTCGAGCCGATCGCCAAGCAGATAGAGCGTCCACGCGAAGGAATGCGCCGTCTGCGCGGCGAACAAATCAACGATGGGCTCATCGGTGTCGGGAAGGCCGCCTTTGGCCTTCTGCGCCCCCTGGTGAGCCGGAACCGTCCACGACGATTCCTCGGCGATGGCCCACACCGTGTCGACAATCGCGTCGAGGAAACGGCCGCGGTCTTCGAGACACTCCCCCAGCACGAGCGCATGGAGGCGCGCCCGCCGACGGAACATCAGATCCTCGAAGCGAATTCGATTGCCGTTGCGCGTGTAGTCGAGAAACACCGTCGCCGGCAGCGCCGGGATGGCCTGCGCCAGCGCGCGCTGGGCCTCCTTCGTGATTCGCGCCTTCAGGCCGTCGCTGAGGGCACTCCACTTGTCCCGGTCGGCGATCGAGGGTGCCGGCTTCCACGCGGCGCGTGCGAGGAGCACCTCACGCAGCCGCGCGACCGGCCAGTCTGACGCGAGCACCGGCGGACTCTGGTGCGCGCTCGGCGGCTGATTCTGTGGCTGGGTCGCCACCGGTAGGGACAGGATGGCGACGCTGAAGACGATGAATGTGAAAGCGCGGCGGCGGATCATCGACATGCCAAAAGTATGCTCCAGAACGCCTGCCGCTCCCTGGGGCGATCCAGGGGATAGGCGAGAGGCGTGGGGCGTTGGTTGCCTAACGCCTCTCACCTCACGCCTCACGCCTGGTGGGATTCCGCTACTTGGCCGCGAGCACCTCGTCGGCCGTCTTCTTGACCGCGTCGATCGACTTCGCGAACGCGGCCTTCTCGGCCTCCGTCAGCTCGAGTTCAATGATCTTCTCGACGCCGTTCCTGCCAAGGATGACCGGTACGCCCACAAACAGCCCCTTCACGCCGTACTCGCCTTCGAGCAGCACGCACGACGCGATGATCTTCTTCTTGTCGTACACAATCGCTTCCACCATCTCCATGGCCGCGATGGCGGGCGACCAGAACGCCGAGACGCCAATCAGGCCGACGATCTCGCCGCCCGCCTTGCGCGTGCGGGCCTCGATCGCGCCCAGCGTCTTCTCGTCGACAAACTTGTTTACCGGCATGCCCGCCACCCGGCAGCAGCTCCGGATGGGCACCATGTCGTCGCCGTGGCCGCCGAGCACCAGGGCCTCGACGTTCTCGACCGACACCCCCGCTGCCTGCGCCACGAAATAGCGATAGCGCGCCGAATCGAGCGCCCCGGCCATCCCCATCAGCTTGTGCTTGGGCGGGCTCAGCTTCTGGTACAGCCTGAACACGATGGCGTCGAGCGGATTGGCAATCGAGATGACGATGGCGTTCGGGCAGAACTTCTTGATGGCGTCGGCGACGGCGTCGGTGATCTTCAGGTTGACCGCGAGCAGTTCCTCGCGGCTGGGAAACGTCCCGTCAGGCCGGACGGTGCGCGGCACACCGGCCGTGTTGATGATGAGGTCGGCGTCCTGCAGGACGTCGTATTCCTTGCCGGCGACGAACTTCACGTCGCTCTTGATGATGGGCGTGCCTTCCGCGATGTCGAGACACTTGCCCTTGGCGACATCCGGACCTTTCACGTCCACGAGCGCCACGGTCGCCGCCAGCTTGCGCTGGAACAGCTCCTGCGCCAGCACGCCGCCGATATTGCCGCCGCCGATGAGTCCGATCTTCTTGAGCATGGTATGAGTCCTCCACGACGGGCGGCCTGATGACCGCCCATGTCCACCCGATCGCCTGCGTTGGTTACATATGGCTGATGATCGTGTCCCCGAGCTATGAGGTCTTCGACTCGGTCGCGACTCGACCGCGAGCGATTATATCGCAAGCCTTCCTGGCGTCCACGACCTCAATCGGGCTTCAACGCCACCGGCGTTCCGGCGCCACCGGCCGCGTCCCCGCCTCATGCTATGATTCGCCGTGCACCCTTCGGCGACCCGCGACGCTGCCCCACGCCAAGCTGATCCACGGGTTTCTGTCGTCATCCCAGCCCGCTTCGCATCTACCCGGCTCCCCGGCAAACCGCTGGCCGATATTGGCGGCCAGACCATGATCGAACGCGTCTACCGCCGGGCGGCTGCGGCCCGTGGCATCTCGCGTGTGGTGGTCGCCACCGACGACGAACGCATCGCGCGGACCGTCAGGGCATTTGGCGGTGAAGCGATGATGACCAATCCGGCACACGAGAGCGGCACGGACCGGGTTGCCGAGGTCGCGCGCCAACTGGACACTGAGCTGGTCGTCAACGCGCAGGGCGACGAGCCTCTGCTCGCGCCCGAGGCCATCGAGCAGGTCATCGCGCCGATGCTGGGCGATCCGTCGATTGTGATGGGCACGCTCGGCTCGCCCCTCGACGAGGCACACGACCTGTCCAACCCGAATGTCGTCAAGGTGCTGGTCGATGGCCGAGGCTTCGCGATCTACTTCTCGCGAGCCGCCGTGCCCTATCGGTGCCAGGCGACGATACTCGGGACCTCGGTCCTGAAGCATGTCGGGATGTATGTCTACCGCCGCGACTTCTTGCTCGCGCTGGCCGCGCTTCCCCGCACGCCGCTGGAGCAGGCCGAATCGCTGGAGCAGTTGCGGGCGCTCGAACACGGCCATCGCATCAAGGTTGTTTACACCCGGTACCAATCCGTCTCGGTCGACACCCCCGAGGATCTCGAGCACGTCCGCCGGCTGGCGGCGGACGGACGGCTCACGTGAGAGACGTTATGGAAAGAAACGAACGGCAGCCAGTCAAATACATCTTCGTCACCGGCGGCGTGGTGTCGTCGCTTGGCAAGGGCCTGGCGGCGGCCTCGATCGGCTGCCTGCTCGAAGCGCATGGCTATCGGGTCACGTTGCAGAAGCTCGATCCCTACATCAACGTCGATCCGGGCACGATGAGCCCGTACCAGCACGGCGAGGTCTACGTGACCGACGATGGAGCCGAAACCGATCTCGATCTGGGCCATTACGAGCGGTTCACGAACACGAGAACGACGCGCAATCACAACTGGACCACCGGGCGCGTATACATGTCCGTGATTCAGAAGGAGCGGCGCGGCGATTACCTGGGGCGCACCATCCAGGTGATCCCGCACATCACCAACGAGATCAAGCAGTGCGTCGAGGGCGTCGCCAAAGACGTCGACGTCGTGATTGTCGAGATCGGCGGCACGGTGGGCGATATCGAGAGCCAGCCGTTCCTCGAGGCCATCCGCCAGCTGCGCCAGGATGTCGGCCGCGAGAACACGCTCTACGTCCACCTGACGCTGGTGCCGTTTATCGGCACGGCCGGCGAGTTGAAGACCAAGCCCACGCAACACAGCGTGCGCGACCTCCGGTCGCTCGGCATCCAACCCGACATCCTGCTCTGCCGCACCGACCGTGCGCTGCCGGGCGACATCAAGCGCAAGATCTCGCTCTTCTGCGACGTCAGCGAGGAGGCCGTGATCACAGCGCGGGACGTCGACACCATCTACGAGGTGCCGCTGGCCTTCGCCGATGAAGGACTCGATCGAATCGTGCTGAAGTACCTGCACCTGCCGCAGACCGAGAAGAACATGACGGCGTGGGAGGATCTGGTCGACCGGATCAAGCACCCCGAGCACGACATCACGATCCACGTGGTGGGCAAGTACGTCGAGCTGACCGATTCGTACAAGAGCCTCAATGAAGCGCTCTACCACGGCGGGTTCGCGCATCGCGCCCGGGTGAAGTTTCTCTGGGTCGAGGCCGAGGCGCTCGAACGTGACGGCGGCGAACACCTGCTCGATGACGCCGATGGCATCCTGGTGCCGGGTGGGTTCGGGATTCGCGGCACGCGCGGGATGATGCGCGCAGCCCGCATCGCCCGCGAGCGCCACATCCCGTATTTCGGCATCTGCTACGGCTTCCAGTGGGCCGCCGTGGATTTCGCCCGGAGCGTCTGCGGCCTCGAAGGCGCCGATTCGACCGAGTGCGACGAGCAGGCTCCGCACAAGGTCATCTACAAGCTGCGGGATCTGCTGGGCATCGATGACCTCGGCGGCACGATGCGGCTCGGCCAGTACCCGTGTGAGATCGTGCCGGGGTCGCTCGCCCACCGCATCTATGCCTCGACGGTGATCTCGGAGCGCCATCGACATCGCTACGAGTTCAACCGGTTGTACGAGCAGATCCTCGTGGAACACGGCGCGTGCATCTCCGGAAAGTCGCCGGACGGCAAGTTCGTCGAGATCATGGAACTGACGGACCACCCGTGGTACGTCGCGGTGCAATTCCACCCCGAGTTCCTCTCGAAGCCGCTTCGCCCGCACCCGCTGTTTGCCAGCTTCGTCGGGGCGAGCCTCGAACATCAGACGAAGCGACTGGACGCCCGCCGGGCCGAATCAGCCGTGTGACGGGGGGGCTATAATGACCACCGTGACACCGGTAACCATCGGCTCTGTGACCATCGGCGGCGGCCATCCGCTCGTCCTGGTTGGCGGCCCGTGCGTCATCGAGAGCGAGGCGCACGCCATCGGCCTCGGCTCCTCCATCGCCGATATCGCCAGCCGCTGCGGTGTCCCGTTCATCTTCAAGGCGTCGTTCGACAAGGCGAACCGCACGTCGCTGCGCTCGTACCGGGGTCCCGGCCTTGACGACGGCCTGCGCATCCTCGCGGCAGTCAAGGCCCAGCTGGGCGTGCCCGTGCTCACCGACATCCACGAACCCGGGCAGGCGGCGCGCGCGGCCGAGGTGGTCGACGTGCTGCAGATTCCCGCCTTCCTGTGCCGGCAGACCGACCTGCTGCTGGCGGCCGCACGCACGGGAAAGGCGATCAACATCAAGAAGGGCCAGTTCCTCGCGCCGCACGACATGCGGCACGCCATCGAGAAGATCACGTCGGCCAACAACCGCCAGATCATCGTGACCGAACGCGGCGCGTCGTTCGGTTACAACAACCTGGTGGTGGACATGCGGTCGTTTCCGATCCTCAGGGGCTTCGGGTTCCCGGTGGTGTTCGACGTCACGCACAGCCTGCAACTGCCGGGCGGCGGGGACGGCGTGACGGCGGGCCAGGCGCAGTACATCGACACGTTGGCGCCGGCCGGCGTGGCCGCTGGCATTGATGGGGTGTTTCTCGAAATCCACGAGAACCCGCCCGCAGCGTATAGCGACGCGCAGAATACCCTGGCGCTTGACGCCCTGGAACCCTTGCTGCGCCTGCTCGTCGGGATTGACGCGCTTCGCCGGGCCTCGGATGGGAGTCGGCCGTGACGATTGACCTGGACCTGGCGCGCAAGGTGCTCACCATTGAAGCCTCGGCGGTGCTCGGCCTGGTCGACCGTGTTGATGATCGGTTCTCGCAGGTCGTGACGCTGCTCTACCAATGCCAGGGCCGCGTGATCGTCACGGGCATGGGCAAGTCGGGCATCATCGCGCGGAAGATGGCGGCCACCTTCACGAGCACCGGTACGCCGGCCTTCTTTCTCCATCCGGCAGAGGCGGTCCACGGCGACCTTGGTGTCGTCCAAAGCAACGACGTCGTCGTGGCGTTGTCTTACACCGGAGAAACGGCTGAACTGCTCAGGCTGCTCGAGACCATCCGCCGGATTGGCGCCAAACTCGTGGCCATGACGGGATCGCCCTTGTCGACGCTCGGACGCGCGTCCGATATCGTCCTCGACTGCGGCGTGAGCGAGGAGGCCTGCCCGCTCAATCTCGCGCCGACCGCGAGCACGACGGCGGCGCTCGCGATGGGCGACGCGCTCGCGATGACCTTGCTGGTCGCCAAAGGATTCCGGCAGGAGGATTTCGAGTACCTCCACCCGGGCGGGGGACTCGGCAAGCGCCTGTTGCGCGCCGAGACGCTGATGCACACGGGAGTCCAGATGCCGGTGGTGTCGCTGGATACGCCGATGCCAGTCGTGCTGGCCGAGATCTCCGGCAAGCGACTTGGTATGACCTGCGTCACCAACGCCGACGGACGCCTAGCCGGCATCATCACCGACGGCGATATCAGGCGGCACCTGATTGACGGCGGCCTGCTCGAACGGCGGGCGGCGGACGTGATGACGGCGGGGCCCATCACCATTGAGCGAACGCTTCTGGCCGTGGAAGCGCTTGCCCTGATGGAACGGGGCAAGATCACCTCACTCGTCGTCGTCGACGCGGACCGCAGGTTGGAGGGCGTGCTGCACCTGCACGACCTCTGGCGCACGCAGATGTTCTGATGGAATCCTACACGACGTTCCTCGCGGCACTGCTCACCCTGCTCGTCGGCCTTGCGGCCGGCAAGGCCTGGGAGCGCTATAAGTTGCGGGAGGGACGCTGGATCGATCGACGGAAGGCGCGCGAGTCGCCGCACTACATCCTGGGGCTGAACTTCCTGGTCGCCAACCAGATCGACCGCGCCATTGATGAATTGAGCCGGGCGGCCCGGCTGCAGCCCGACGCGCTCGAGATCGAGATGATCCTGGGCAACCTGCATCGCGAAAAGGGGCAGGTCGGCCGGGCGATCACGATCCACCAGGCATTGCTGCAGCGGCCCAAGCTCACGCATCTCGAACACGCCTACATCCTGCTTTGTCTCGGCCTGGACTATAAGCGGGGCGGATTCGTCGATCGCGCTCTCGAGGCATTCAACGAGGTGCTTCGCCTCGATCCGCGGAATCCGTACGCGATGGTGAACCTCGAGAAACTACACGAAGAGCAGCACCAGTGGCAGGAGGCACGCGACGTGCGCCAGCGCCTCATCGACGTGACTGACGACGCTGAACAGCCGCGTCACCAGCAGATCCTGGCGTTTCTCGAGAACGAGATGGGTCGCGACAAACTCAAGCAGCTCGACTACGCCGCGGCAGCCGAACACTTCCTCTCGGCCATCAAGTTGGATGAACGGGTCATCCCGGCGCACCTCAGCCTGGGCGACGTCCGGTTTTTCGAAGGCAACTTTGCCGCCGCCGAGGCCGCCTGGGAACGCGTCGCGGAAGTGGCGCCCGAACGTGCGTACCTGGCGTTCGAGCGTCTCGAGTCGCTGCTGATGAAGCAGTCCGATACCCAGCGGTTCCAGGTGCTCTGCCGACGGCTGATCACCGCCAATCCGCAGGACTGGCGTGCCCACACGGCGCTGGCACGACACCTGCTCGCGCGCGGATCTGGCCACGAGGCGCTGGAGCTGCTGTTCGAAGCGCTGTCGCACAGCCCCCACGCCATCAAGGTCCACCAGGAGATCTGGCAGACGCTGGTCGCCCTCGGACTCGACGCGTCATTGGTCAAGCGCTACATCGAGCTGACGCGGCAGTCGGTGTTTTATCTGGACCCACACGTGTGCCAGCGATGCCACTATCGGAGCACCGAGCTGCTCTGGCAGTGCCCGCATTGTCACGAGTGGGACTCGTTTGTGGAAGACCGCATCGCGCCGGCGCAGGAAATTAGATAGCCCCGGCGTCACGCATGAGCGACTGCCAGACTGCGGTGGTCCGGCTGCGCGTGTCGTCGAGCGTGCCATCGGTCCAGATGACATAACTGGCGCGTCGGACCTTCTCGTCGAGCGGCATCTGCGCGGCCACACGCTGCCGCACTTCCGATTCGGGCAGTTTCGACCGTCGCATCACGCGCCGCACCTGGGTCTCCGGCTCACAGGCCACGACGACGGTCCTGTCGAAGTCGCCGTCCTTGCCAATCTCGAACAGCAACTGGATTTCCGCCACCGCCAGCACGCTGCCGCGAGCCGCCTGTGCGGCCATCCACTCCTGGATCGTCCGGTAGACCTCCGGGTGGATGATGGCTTCGAGATCCCGCCTCGCCTGATCGTCGCCAAAGACGATCTGGCCGAGCTTGCGGCGGTCGACATTGCCGTCGGGAAAGAGCACCTGCTCGCCGAACCTCATCCGCACAGCCGCCGCGCCTGGCGTGGCGCGGGCAATCACCGAGTGCGCGAGGGGATCGGCATCGAGAACCGGCGTACCGAGTTCGGCGAGCGCGACGAGCACGGCGCTCTTCCCCGTACCGATACCGCCGGTCATCGCCACACGTAGCATCAGGCGCTACCTCGCGAGGCGAGCCTCGGCAGCCCGAACGGTGTTGGCGAGCAGCAGGGCGATCGTGAGGGGCCCGACGCCGCCTGGCACAGGCGTGAGGGCGCCGGCCACCTCGGCGACGGCGGGATGCACGTCGCCGACGACGAGCGAACCGTTTCTCGCGAACGCCGCGAGCCTCGGGGATCCCGGCGCGAACAAGGCATCGACGACGGCACGATCGGTCACCTGTGTCGTGCCGACGTCGACGACGACAGCGCCAGGCTTGACAAAGTCCGGCGTCACAAATGCCGGCTTGCCGATCGCCGCCACGAGGATGTCGGCCGTCCGTGCGACGGCCGGCAGATCCCGCGTCCGCGAGTGGCAGATCGTGACGGTCGCGTGACGATGCAGCAGCATCATGGCCATCGGCTTCCCCACGATGTCGCTGCGCCCGATCACGACCGCGTGGGCGCCCTTGATGGGCACACCGGCACGCTCGAGCATCTCGATGACGCCGGTGGGCGTGCAGGCGGCGAGGCCTCCCCGGTTCTGGACAAGCCGCCCGACATTGACCGTGGTCAATCCGTCCACGTCCTTCGCCGGATCGATCGCGTCAATCACGCGCATCTCCGCTTCGTCGCCCATGCCCGCGGGAAGGGGCGACTGGACCAGGACGCCGTCGATGTCGTCGCGCCGGTTGAGACGGCCGACCGCATCGAGCACGTCCTGTACGTGCCGATCAGCCTCGACGCGAATCAATTCGGCATGGAGGCCGATCTCCTCGGCCTTCTTCAACTTGTTCCGGACGTAGATTTCGGAGGCGGGATCGTGGCCGGCCAGCACGATGCCGAGGCCGGGCGGCCGACCCATCGCGGCGGCGATAGCCGCGATGCGGGGCCGGAGTTCGTCGCGAATCGCGGCGGCGACGGAGGTTCCATCAAGGATGCGCGCAGCCATCGGGGTCGTTCCTCCTGAGAACCGTCATGCCGCCTGGGCGGCGGCCACTTCGAGTTCGCGAAGCCCGTCGGTGCGGCCGAGCACGACCAACTGGTCGCCCGCCTGCATCACCGCGTCTCCTGGAGGATTGAACTCCATACGCCCGCCCCGGCGCTGGATGCCGACCACGATCAGGCCGAACCGCTGACGCACGTTGGCCTCGATGATGGTCTGTCCGACCAGTCCGCTGTGGTCGGCGATGGTCACCTGCTCGATGGCGAGTTCGGGATTGCCCGATCGGGTCGCGAGTTCGAAGAAGTCCACGACGGCCGGACGCAGCGCCGTCTGGGCCAACTCCCGAGCCCCGATGCGGTACGGCGACACGACCCGGTTCGCGCCCGCGCGCAGCAGTTTGCGCTCCGCGTCCGCGGTCTCGGCGCGGCCGATGATGTACAGATCGGGCCGGATGTCGCGGGCCGTGAGCACGGCGTAAACGTTCTCGGCGTCGGTCCCGACGGCGGCGATCAGTCCCCGCGCCCGATCGATGCCCACGCGTCTCAGCACCTCTTCGCTGCTCGCGTCGGCCACCACGGCGAGGCCGCGCTGTTCGATGACCTCGTGCACCCGCTCCGGGTCCCGCTCGATGACCACGTACGGCACGTGCTGCCGGCGCAGTTCCTCGACGATGGTGCTGCCGATCCGGCCGTATCCGCACACGATGAAATGATCGCGCAGTTGTTCGAGCATACGCTGCCGCCGCCGGCGCTCGAGGCGCTGGTGAAGCCCTCCTTCGACCACAAGTGACGCCAGCAGCGTGAACGTGTAAAAGGCCGTTCCGACGCCCGCGACGATCACGCCGACCGTGAACACCTCGCCCGCCCGCGAGAGCGGATGAACCTCTCTGAACCCGACCGTCGTGATGGTGGTCACGGTCATGTAGAAGCCGTCCCACGGGGACCAGCCTTCGATGACCACATAGCCCACGCTGCCGCCGGCCAGCACGACAAGCAAAAGGGCGACGGCCAGCCACGGCCCGCGGACCCGGCTGAACCAGTCGCCCTTCGACATACCCAAGGCTCTCAGTCTAAAGCCTAACCCTTGGCGCCCGCCGCGAGCCGCTTGCGCAACTCGCTGTGACGGCGGCCATATCCGAAGTAGATGGCGATGCCGATTGCCATCCAGATGATCAGCCGCTCCCACGTGGGAAGCGGGAGGCTGGCCATCAGCGCCAACGACACGAGCGCCGACAGGATCGGCACCAGCGGCACCAGCGGCGTTCGGAACGGCGCCTTGACGTCGGGCCGATTCTTCCGGAGGAAGATAATCCCGAGCGACACGATGACGAAGGCGAGCAGCGTCCCGACACTGACCAGTTCGCCCAGGATACTGATCTTCGTGAAGCCCGCGGCGAGCGCGACGGCGACGCCGGTCACGATCGTGGTGATGTGCGGGGTGCGGAACCGCGGGTGAATCTTCTTCGCCCAGGCCGGCAGCAACCCGTCTTTGGCCATCGAGTAGAAAATGCGAGGCTGGCCGAGCATCATCACGACCATCACGGAGCTCAGGCCGGCAATCGCGCCGAGCTTGACGAGGAAGGGCAACATCCCAACGAACCCCGCCCACGCCGTGCCCTGCGCCTGTACGCGTGCCGCGTCGATGGCCACCGCCATCGGCGCCGGGACGCCCAACTGCGTGTACGGCACCAGCCCGACCATGACCAGCGAGACCGCCAAGTAGAGCACGGTGCAAATCACGAGCGATCCGAGAATACCGATGGGCATGTCACGCTGCGGGTTCTTCGCTTCTTGCGCGGCGGTCGAGACGGCATCGAATCCGATGTAGGCGAAGAAGATCACCCCGGCTCCACGCGCAATGCCACTCCACCCAAAGTAGCCGAATTCTCCGGTGTTGGGCGGAATAAACGGCGTCCAGTTCGCGCGGTTCACGAACGCGGCGCCGGCGATGATCACCAGCAGGACCACGGCCACTTTCACGATGACGATCACCGAGTTGACGTTGGCGGATTCCTGAATCCCGACAATGAGCAGCATCGTGACAACCACCGTGATGAGCACGGCCGGAAGGTTGAAGACCGCCGTGACCGAACTGCCATCGACAAGCGTCACCACGGTCCCTGGCGCCGCACTCAGGGCGGCCGGGAACTGGATGCCAAAATCGTGGAGGAAGCTGACGACATATCCTGACCAGCCGACGGCCACTGTGGCCGCGCCGAGGGCATACTCGAGAATCAGGTCCCACCCGATGATCCAGGCGACAAACTCGCCGAGCGTCGCGTAGCCGTACGTGTACGCCGAACCGGCAATCGGCACGCTCGACGCAAATTCCGCGTAGCACAGGCCCGCCAACGCGCTGGCCACTCCGGCCAGCACCATCGACAGCACGATCGCCGGCCCTGCGTACTGCGCGGCGGCCTGCCCGGTCAGGACGAAAATGCCGGTCCCGATAATCGCACCAATTCCAAGGGTGATGAGGTTGACGGGTCCGAGCACGCGCTTCAGACTATGCTCGCCGGTTTCGGCCGCCTCGGCCCTCAACTGCTCCATCGACTTCGTGGCCCACATCGACATCAGATGGTCCTCCAAGTAGCGACACGTAAACGCCCGGGGTCCAGTCATCCGCCGCAGGCGCAGTAACCGCCAGGGTGCGGGCATTATACATGGACGGCAAGGGCAGGCGAAGCGCCTATCGCCGCCTTCGCCCTGAGCCCCTGGACGTTGCTCGGGGCTCCCTGAGCGTAGTCGAAGGGAGTTTGTCGAAGGGCTACGGCGTGCCAAGGGCGCGAAGGAAAGCGCGAGTCCGGCCGGCGGGATCGTCGGTTGACAGCAGGTCGGAGACGACCGCCACTGAATCGGCTCCCGCGCGAATCACATCTGGCGCGTGTTCGAGCGTGATGCCGCCAATGGCAACCAGCGGCATCCTGGCTCCGTTTGTCTGAGTGGCGTGCTCGGCAAGGATGCGCGCCGCCCGCCGAACCAGATCCAATCCTCCCGCCGGGTAGCCCGTCTCCTTTGTACCGGTAGTGAACACGGGCCCAACCGCCAGGTACGACACCGGCTCGGTCAAACCATCGCTCAGCTGAGTGTCCGTGTACGTCGACAGTCCGACGAGCGCCCTGGCACCCAGCATGTCGCGCACCCGGCGCGGGGGCAGGTCGTCCTGCCCGACGTGCGCCCCATCGGCTGCCGCCATGGCGGCGACATCCACACGGTCGTTGATGATGATGTGCGCCCCGGCCGGCCGGGCCTTGTCCACCAGGCGTTCGGCCCAGCGCAGGAAATCACGTCCGGACGCCAGCTTCGCGCGGAGTTGAATCAGCCGGGCGCCGCCATCGAGAAAGGCGCCGGCCAGGTCGGCCACCGTCCAGCCGGCGCGCAACGCGACGTCGGCATCAACGATGGCGTAGAGGGGTGAAAGCAACACGCAGCCTACACCGCTTCGGCCAGCCCGTTCGACTTCGGTGCGGCGAGGAACCGTTCCATGAACCCGGTATTCAATCTGCCGGCGATGAAGTCGGGAGACTCCAGAATCCTGCGATGAAGCGGGATGGAGGTCTTGATGCCCTCGATCACTGTCATGTCCAGCGCGCGCCGCATCCGGGCAATCGCTTCGTCGCGGTCCCGGCCGAAGGCCATGATCTTGGCGATCATGGAATCGTAGTATGGGGTGACGGTGGCGTCGGCATACATCGCCGTATCCACGCGGATCCCAGGCCCGCCGGGGATGCTGAATGTCCTGATGGTACCCGGCGACGGGATGAACGTGTCGGGACACTCGGCATTGACGCGGCACTCGATCGCATGGCCCCTGAAGGTGATGTCGGACTGGCGAAACGACAGCCGTTCGCCGGCAGCGATGCGGATTTGCTCCTTAACGATGTCGACATTGGTCACCAGTTCGGTGACGCCGTGTTCGACCTGGAGCCGGGTGTTGGCCTCCATGAAGTAGAACTTGCCTTCCTCGTCCATCAGGAATTCGAACGTGCCCGCGTTGGTGTACTGAACGCGGCGCGCCGCGTCGACGACGATGGCGCCCATCTTCCTGCGGATTTTGTCGGTGAGCGCGGGCGACGGCGACTCCTCGATCAGTTTCTGGTGCCGACGCTGAATCGAGCATTCGCGTTCGCCGAGGTGCACGACGTGGCCGGTATGATCGCCGAGGATCTGGAACTCGATGTGCCGGGGATTCTCGAGGTACTTCTCGACGTAGATGTCCGGCACGCCAAACGCCGCCTCGGCTTCGCGCGACGCCGTCCGGTAGGCCCGGGACATCTCCGACGGATTCCGGACGACGCGCATGCCGCGCCCGCCGCCTCCGGCGGTGGCCTTGATGATAACGGGATAGCCGATGTCCTGGGCGATCTTCAGGGCCTGATCTTCGCTGTCCAGCGTGCCTTCGGATCCGGGAAGCACGGGCACGCCCGCCTTCTTCATCGCCCGGCGCGCGCGCGCCTTGTCACCCATCAGGCGGATCACCTGCGGATTCGGACCGATGAACTTGATATGGCAGGCTTCGCACACCTCGGCCAGATATGCGCTCTCCGACAGAAACCCGTAACCCGGGTGGATGGCATCCGCGCCCGTGATCTCGGCGGCGCTGATGATGGCTGGCACGTTCAGGTAGCTGTCGGTCGCGCGGGGAGGACCGATGCACACGTCCTGGTCGGCAAACCGGACGTGCAGCGTCTCTTCGTCGGCTTCCGAATACACCGCGACGGTCTTGATGCCCATTTCCCGGCACGCCAGAATGACGCGCAGGGCAATCTCGCCACGGTTGGCGATCAGGATTTTCTTGAACATCACTTCACCCTGACGGCGAACAGACGCTCTCCGTACTGAACCGCCTGGGCATTCTCGACGTAGACGGCCACAACCTCTCCGTCGTAGTCGCACTCAATCTCGTTCATCAGCTTCATCGCTTCGATGATGCAGAGCACCTGGCCCTTCTTCACATGCGCACCGGTTTCGACAAACGGCGGCGCTCCGGGCTCGGGCGCCCGGTAGAAGGTGCCGACAATCGGCGACTTGACGATGGCCATGTCGGCGCCGACAGGTTCCGTGCTCGATGCCGGCCGCGCCTCAGCGAGCCGTGCGGCCGTTGGCTGGGCCGCGCCAGGAAACGGGGCCACTGCGACCGACGGCAGGGGCGCATACGACGGCGCGCTTTGCACCTGGACGAACTGTGGGGGTCCGGCCTTTTTGACCTTGATCTTGGTCCCGTCAACCTCGAGCTCGAACTCGGTCAAATCGTGCTCACGCACGAGTTCGAGAATGCTTCGAATCTCGTCGACATTCATGACGCTATACCACCAGAAGCTTGCGGGAGACGTGGGTCAACAGTTCGGCTCCGCCCGCCACCACAGCCACATCGTCCTCTATCCGAACCCCGCCGAGGCCAGCGACGTAGGCGCCCGGCTCGACGGTGATGACCAGACCCGGCTCCAGCACCTCGTCCCGCGACACAGGGGCAACGCCCGGGACATCGGTGCGAAGTGGGCCGACTCGGGGCTCTTCGTGCACTTCGAGGCCGAGGCCGTGCCCGGTGGCGTGTCCAAACGCCGGGCCAAGACCGTGCCGCTCCAGCACGCCCCTGGCTGCCTGATCGACCTCGCTGACCCGTACGCCCGGCCGGATGACAGCTAGCGCGGCCGTCTGGGCCTCGAAAACCGCGTCGTAGAGACGCTGCGCCTCGGCCGACGGCTCACCCACGCAGACGGTGCGGGTCAGGTCGACGCAGTATCCGTCGTACACCCCCCCGAAGTCCAGTACGACCAGGTCGCCCGGCGTGAGAGCCCGGGGCCCTGGCCGGGCATGCGGAAGAGCAGAATTCGGTCCTGACGCCACGATGGTGTCGAACGCCGGCCCCTCAAATCCGCCCTTTTTCAGCCGAAAATCAATCTCCGCGGCAATGTCGCGCTCGACCTGTCCCACCCGGATGGACGCCAGGACGTCGGCGGCCACCCGGTCCAGCAGCTCGCCCGCCTGCCTGAACGCCGCCAGTTCCGCCGGGTCCTTCCGAAGACGCTCGGACTCAACCCGGCGGTCGCTTGGCACCAGCTCGACCCTGGCGCTCCCATGACTGGCCAGGTCCTCCAGGGCTGCAACAATCCACTGGTGCCGCCGGACAGACAAATAGCCTGATTCGAAGCCGACCCGTAGCAGCCGGGTCTGGTCGATCACCCCGACCAGCGTCGCGTCGTAGGTCGGGTCGACCGGCACGAGTCGGAAGGCCGGGCAGGTGGGCGCGACCGACTCCCGGACCGCCGTGACGTAGCGGCCGTCGGTGATGAAGACCAGCTCGTCTCGCGTCAGCACGGCGATGGCCGCGCTGCCGTCAAATCCCGTCAGGTAACGGACATTGGGCAGGTGGGTGACCACCAGCGCGTCGAGCCGGTCTGTATCAAATGTGCGACGCACCCGCTCGTGGCGGGCCTGCAGCAGGTCTGCGGTCAGATTAGGCATATTCTGATGGGGATTTTCTCACAATTCGTGGGCCGGCGGCGTTGGCGTCTCCGAACTACGCCCTTCGACTCACAAATTCGGCCGCGAATTTATTCGCTCAGGACTTCGCCCTTCGACTCACGGGTCGCCCACAGACGCGTTCGCTCAGGACTAGGCCCTTCGACTCACGGGTCGCCCACAAACGCGTTCGCTCAGGACTGGGCCCTTCGACTCACGGGTCGCCCACAAACGCGTTCGCTCAGAACTGGGCCCTTCGACTCACGGGTCGCCCACAAACGCGTTCGCTCAGGACTTCGCCGGGTAGAGTCGGCCCCGCCGTTCGGCCATGATCGCCTCGAGCCAGCGATGAAGGTAGGCCGACACGCGCCGTCCGCGAGCCTGATCGGGGCCGTCGGCGGCCGTCGCCGCCGCAGCGGCGCCCACGTCACCCCATGACGCCCCGTGCCGTGGGGCACCGGCAGCGGTCTTCTGTCCGACCTCGCGGCGGAGATCCCGCACCAGCTGTTCGATGCCCGGATCGCTGCCCGCCAACTCGAACGCGTTCTTGAATTGCTCAATGGCCTCGGGCAGCTCGCCACGGCGGCGGTGCACCTCCGCCAGACCGCGAATCGCGGCGAGATTCTCGGGGGCGTGCTTCAGCACGTCGGTCAATTCCCGGTAGGCATCATCGGTTTCGCCAAGCTCCAGGAGGGCTCGCCCGAGCGTGACGCGGGCGGAGGTATATCCTGGATGCCGTTTCAGGCCTGCCGTGCACACCTCGATCGCCTCGCGAAAACTGCCCGCCAGCCGGTACTCCTCGGCCAGCTGGGCAAAGGCAATCGACGCCGGATCCTTCTGGATCCGGCGCCGAAGATTGTCAATCCGCGGGTTGTCGGGCATCGCTACTGGATGATAACCGTGACCGTCGTTGTACCCACACGGTCCCGGCTGTCCGTGATCGTAAGCCTGACAGTATACGTGCCCCCGCTGACGTATTGGTGCGAGGGGTTGTCGTTGGACGCCGTGTTGTTGACCCCGGAGGCGGCGTCGCCAAAGTCCCATGCCCACGTGCGAATCGTCGCACCGCTGTACAGTCTTGAACCAACAGAGCTGAAGCCGATGGTGATGGGGTGTGCCCCCGTGGTCGGCGAGAACGTGACCACTGGCTCGGGGTTCCCCGTCCCGACCGTGACCGTCGCGGACTTCGCACCAGTTCGGCCCGCGCTGTCGGTCACGACGAGGTTGACGACGTAGGTTCCGGCCTGAGTGTACGAGTGGGAGATGATCCGGGTCCCGACGCAGGTTGAATCCCCTGGGCAGGTGACAATCGGCGTCCCGTCGCCGAAGTTCCAGGCGAGGTTGGTAATCGTCTGGCCCTGCGCGGTCGTGGACGACGACGCGTCGAAGACGACGTTGTCGGAAACGACCGGTCCGGTCGGCGAGGACGTGAAGTTTGCCGTCGGCGCCGGTGGATTTCCAACCGTGACGGTCTGTACCGCCGATGTCACGCTCTGGCCCACTTCATCGGTCACCTTCAACTGAACCGAGTACGTCCCGGCGGTCGTGTACGAGGTGAACGTCGTCACCCCCGTCCCGGTGAAGCCAGCGACGTTGCCGAACGACCATGCGTAGGACACGATTGTGTGTCCCGCGCCAGGCGTGGATGTCGAACCATTGAAGAAGACACTCTCGTTGACGCCGGGAGACGACGGCGAGAAGGTGAAGGTTGCCGTCGGCGGAGTCGCACCAGACGCGGTGACGGTCACATTGTTCGTGGTGCTCGCCGTGCTGCCGTTGCTGTCGGTCACGATCAGCCGCACCACGTAGGTCGCCGCCGATGCGTACGTGTGCGTCGGGTTCACCCCGGTGCCGGTGGACGAATCGCCGAAGTCCCACGTGTAGCCGGTGATCGGGAACTGACTGGACGACCCACTGGCGTTGAAGGACACAACCTGGCCCGTGGTCGGCGCCGTCGGCGAGAAACTGAAATGCGCCACAGATCCGCCGGCTCCAATCCCGACGGTCTTCGTGGCGGTGTTCTTCTTACCAAGATCATCGGTGACCGTGAGCGACACAACGTATTCCTGGACCGCAGGATAGCTCGTGGATACGTTCGCACCGGTTGCCGTCTGGTCGTTGCCGAAGTCCCATGCGTAGCTGACGACGGTCCTGCCGGCCGCCGCGGTCGACCCGGTTCCATTGAAGAAGATCCGCTGGTTGACCACCGGATTGGTGGGCGAGAACACGAAACTCGCCGTCGGCGACGAGGTATCTCTGACGGTGACATCTCCGGTCGTGGTCCCGGTGAGGCCCCGGTCGTCTGCTACGGTCAGCCGGACGGTGAAGGTGCCTCCCTCCACGAACCGGTGTGTGACCGGCGAACCGCTTCCGGTCGAACCGTCGCCGAAGTCCCAGGCGTACGTGACGATGCGCGCGCCGGTGACGGTGCTGAGCCCGCCATCGAACACGACGTCAGTTCCGGCGAGAGGGTTGTTGGGCGTAAAGGCCATGACGGCCTTGGGCGCGTTCGAGGGAGGAATAACAATGCCAGGCGAGGTGAGGCGGATGGTGACGCTTCGGGCCGTCGCTCCGGCGGCGTCGGCGCCTACCGGCGTCGCGAGAATCGTGACCGACGACAACACGTCGGCCGCCGATTGTGGCGCGTCGGGCGCGGTGTAGGAGGCCGTGGCCCGCCCATCACCACCGGTCACGAGTTGTTTGCTGGAGAGTTGCCCGAAGTCGGCGACCACGCCGTTTACCCTGGTCTCCAGACGGATGGGCAGATTCGCAATCGGCTGACTGCGGGCGTCGCGCGCCTGAATGGTGATCTGCGACTGCGAGGCGCCGTCCTGCGTGATGGTGTCCGGGCTCGCGTAGATCGTAATCGCGGTCGCCAGTTCCGAAGGCCCCGCCAGCGGCGGTGCATCCTGCGTCTTGGCCTTGCAGCCAAGGCTGCCCGCCAACGCCACTCCCGCGATCAGTGCGACGACGTTGATTCTACGCGTCATGGTCCTGCCCCGTCCCCATGCAGCCCGTGCTGCGCTCATTACGAACTCTCCGGCCGGCCGCTCGCATCCGTTGCGGGCGCGATCAATCGCGCCCCTACGTCAAATCGGGTCGTCCCAATCACCCACGTCAGATCGGGTCGCCTCAATCACGCCCGTCAGGCCGGGTCGGCCCAGTCGGCAAAGTTCACCGAGATGGTGCCCGTCACGGACACCTGATTGCCGTTCTGGTCCTGCCCGTAGAACGTCACGTCGGCGAGCGTGGAGATGATGATGTCTCCCCCGCTGCCGCGCAGTTCCGCCAGCGGCGACTCGAGTTTGGCCTGCGCCCGGACCAGGACGAAGACCAGCGAACCGCCGGCCGAGTCGAAGGTGCCGGTGGCCGCGCCGTCAAACGCATAGGGCACGTCGACGCCCTGCGTGTTCCGGCCATCCGATCGCCGGAACGACACGTGGGAGCGCGTCACGGTCACCCAGTTGGTGGTCGTCGGCGCGTTGGGCGACGCGGCGGTGCCGGGGTCCTTGAGCGCCATGCGCAACGTGACCTTGCCCGGGTCCTCGTAGATGCTGCCCTTGGTCAGCACGTCGGACTGCAGAGTGGTCGAGAAGGTGTCGGGCTTAGCGCCCGATGCCGCCTGCAGCAAATCGATGAGGAGGTACGACGAGGCCCGTCCCGTCGAATTCATCTGCCCGCACGCGCTGATCGCCGCCAGCGCCAGGGTGAGGAAGCCGCAGCCGATCCATCGCGAAGCGGCGCGTCGGGTGTGCCATCTGTCCTGCATATCGCCTTCTCCTGCCCTCTATCCGCCGGCTACCGGCGGATCCGCGGCGTGATGAAAATCAGAAGCTCACGGTTCTCGTCGGTGAACGAGTCACGCTTAAACAGCCACCCGAGCAGCGGGATCCGCGACATCACGGGCACCTTGTCGTTCTGTGCCTGCTCCTGGCTCACGACAATGCCGCCGATGACGATGGTGTCGTTATCGTTGACGAGCACCTGGGTCCAGGCACGCTGCGTGTTGATCGGGGGAATGCCGTTGACCGCCTTCGAAAAGTCAGCGCTCGAGTTCTCGAGCTTGACGTCCATGATGACGGTGTTCGACGCGGTGATCTGCGGCCGCACCTTCAAGGTGAGCGCGGCGTCCTTGAAAGTGACCGTCGTGGTGTTGTTCGACACCACCTGGATCGGGATCTGGATGCCCTGCGTCATCTCCGCTTCGTAGTTGTTCTGCATCATCACGCGGGGTGACGAAAGCACGCGGAGATTGCCCTTCTGCTCGAGCGCGGAGAGCGCCACGTCGAGATTGAAGGCGCCGTTGACCGAGCCCATCGCCAGGCCGACCGCGCTGCTGGCGGCGGTGACGCCCAGGTTGACCGCGTTGTTCAGGGCCCCGCCCTGCGCGGTCTGCGACGTGCCGCCGCTGCGGCCGCTGACCCCGACCTGGTTCGGGAAGGTGATCGGCGTCGTGTTGGCCAGTTGCGGCACGGCCCTGCCCGACAGGCCCCACTGCACGCCAAGAGCGCGGGCGCTGTCGCGCGACGTCTGGACGATGCGGGCCTCGACTTCCACCTGCGGCTCGGGGCGATCGAGCGTGTTGACCAACTGCGAGGCCCGTTCGAGCGCCGCCGGCAGGTCGCTGATGATGAGCGTGTTTGTCCGCGGATCCACCTGCACGTCGCCGCGCTTTGTCAGCACGCTCTTCAGCAACAGCATCTGCATGTCGGCAGCCTTCGCATAGCTCAACGTCTTGGTCAGCACCTTCAGCTCGCCCGAGGTGGCCTGCGCTTCCTTCAGCTTCTGGCGTGCCGCTTCTTCGGCGGCGAGGTCGTCCAGTTTCGCGATCCGCACGACGTTGTTCTCAATGGTGTAGCCTAACTTGTTGGCGCCGAGGATCTGCTCGAGCGCCTGATCCCACGGCACGTCCTTCAAGACGATGTCGACGGTCCCGTTGATGCTGGGATCGACGATGACGTTGAGACCACTGATCTCGGTGAAGCTGCGCAGGACCGCTCGCAAGTCGGCCTGCTGGAAGTCGAAGCTGATCAGGTGGCCGGTGTACTTTTTGACGCCCTGGCCAGACGGATCGGCCTGCGTTGCCTGGGCCGGAGCCGGTATTGTGACGTTCGGGGCCGGGGCAGCCGGCGGTGCGGGTTTCACCTCGGGCTGCGGGGCTGCCGCAGGCGGAGGCTCGGGTCGAGGAGTCTGGGGCGGCACCACGCCAGGCGTCGGCGATGGCGCAGGGGTTGGCGGCACGGCCGGCGTCGGGTCAAGGAGGATCGTGAGGCCGGACTCGGTTGTCTCGACGCGATGCGCGACCGGATATTTAAGATCAATGACGGCGCGCGTGACGAGCGGCTGCCAACTGTTGATGGCCACTCGGATCTTATCGATCGGTCCCTTCCCCACCGCCGTGACCGCCGGCACCTTGGTGAGGACCTGCGGGAAGTCGATCACGAGTCGGGCTGGCAGCAACCTGGTTGGCTCGACCGACGAGGGCTCTAGTCGGCCCGTGCCGGTGAATCGCACGCGAGTGCCGTCGGGCCCGGTCGTGATTTCGATCCCGGTCAACGTACCTACGACGCCTGGCTGCTCGGCCGTCGACGGCTTCTGGGCGGCCGGTGAAGCAGACTCCGCCGGCGCCTTGACGGGCGGCTTGACGACGGTCTGCGGGGCTGCTGCCGGAGCCGACGACTCGCCCTGCGGCACGGCGGACGCCGCACGCGGGCCCGCGCCGGAGGCTCCGATGGCCGCATCACCGAGGCGCGCGCCGAACTCGACGATCACCGTGTTCCACCTGCTGCGCACGGTCGGTCTGCCGGGCTTGGCGAGCGTCAGCTTGACGCGGGCGATGCTGGTGCCGTCATCGGCTTTCGCGGCTTCAACGCTCAGGTCAGAGAGCACGCCCTTCTGTTTCTCGAGGAACGGTGATGATCCGATCGTGACATCGCGCAGGTCTACCAGTAGCGTCAGGGGGTCCGGCTGCGCCGTCACGTAGGCGACCGGCTCGCTAGTCTCGATCACGACGGCCGTCGCGCGCCCCTCGATCCGGGTCGAGACATTCACCAGCCGTGCCCTGCCCAAGCCGTCGCCGGCAACGTGCAGGGGCGAGATCAGAAGCACTACGCCTGCCACCAGCCAGACCAGGCGGCCCGCTCGCGTCATCCGGCGATTCGACGATTCTTGGCGGCCCATCGACATCACAGCCTTCCTCTCGGCGTTACTTCTGCTCGATCATGGGGCGCAGCGTCTTGCGCACCTCTCGCTGTTTGGTCACCGACAGCGGATCATTGACGTCCTGCATCAGGATGAGCGCGTTCGCCGTGATAGCTCGCACGAACCCGTCAAGAAATCGATCGTTGACGCGCACCAGGTACGTCTTGTTGTCCGGCCCCTGGACGAGCGCAATATTGTCGCCGCGGCTCTGCAGGATGCCCTTGAGCGCAATCTCGTTGACCAGCAGGCTGCGGACCCCATCTACCACCTTGCCGTCGGGCCGACGCACCGTCTCCCGGCCACGGCGCAGCAGGCTGACAAACGGATCGCGGCGCCCTTCCGGGTTGTAGGCGTACGCCGGCGGCGCGGTCGCGCTGGGCTGCGGCGGCACCATCCGGCGCGCCGGTTCCTGACCGCTCGCCGACACGGCCACGAGCAGAAACGCCAGCAACCAGGGCCTCACTTCTTGACTCCTGTATCTGGCTTGGCGGCGTCCACCAACACGAACGTGGTCGCCACGAACGCGACCTGGATGCTGGTGTTGGGATCGGGCTTGTCCTTGGCCCGGATGCGCACGTTGCCGATGTTGATGATGCGCGAGAACCTCGAGATCCGATCGAAGAACATCCCGAGGCTGTGGTACGTCCCATCGAGCTCGACGTTGATGGGCCATTCGGCGTGCATCTGCTTGGCCACCACCGGCGCAGGCGTGAACAATCTGATCGTCAGGTTCGACTGCATCGCCAGCGTCTGGAGACTGCGAAGCAGGTCTCCGAAATCCTTCTCTTCCGGCAGGACCGCCCGAAGTCCGTCGAGCCGCTTCTGCAACTCCGCCACCTGGGCTCGGAACTGCGGCAGCTTGCCCGCGATGGCCATCCCCTTGCGGATCTCCACCCGAAGCGCGTCCAGCTGCACCTGCTGCTCGGTCTGCTCGGCGATCACGGGCGTGGCGTACAGGTAGTAGAACGCCGCCACGCCGCAGATGGCGAGGGCGACAAAGGCTCCAGCCTGGGTGTACCACGGCCATTTATTCAGACTCAGGTCCATGACTTCTTCAGTCGTATCGGGGTCAACCCTGTCCGGCTTTACCGGAATTGCACAACGTCAGGCGCCCGGAGGCGCGAATCGGGCCTTGATCGTGAACCGGATCAGAGTCGTCTCGGCCCCCTGTACCTGATCCAGCTGGCTGTCGATGATTTCGACAGGCTTCTTGAACCACCCGCTCCGCTCGAGGTTGCCCACGAAATCGGACAGCGAGGTCAACGCGATGCACCGCCCTTCGACCGTCAGGTCGCTGCCCTTCTGTTCGAGTTGCGTGAGCCATAGCTGGTCGGGCAGGCTGCGGCTGATCTCGTCCAGCATGTGGACCGGACCGTTCTGTCCGCGCCGCAACTGCTCAATCAGGGTCACCCGCTGCTGCAGTTGCGCCCGCTGATCCTCGTACTTCTGCACTTGGACGATGTTGGACCGCAGCCGCTGGCTCTCCTGCTGGGCATTCGCCAGCTGCTCCGCCAGCCGGCTCGACTCCTGTTGCAGCGACCAGTACCACCAGGCCACACCGACGCCAGCCACGGCGAGAATCAGCGTGCATGCGACCGTGACTTTCTGGCCGGACCCGTCAAACGAGGAGACGGCCCGACGATGCCTGGGCTGCTCGCGTTCGGGGCTCAGCAGATTGATGTGGATCATCGGTCGCCCTCCCGCCGCAGCGCCAACCCCACGGCCACGACCGAGGTCGGGGCCACCTCGTCTGCGGCGACGCCGAACTTCGCGGCGTCGAACGGAATGCGCCGGAACGGATCGAGCGGTTCCACCGGCAGCCCGAATCGCTCGCTGAGCGCGCTGACGAACCCGTCGACGCGGGAGCCGCCGCCGCAAAGCATGATGCGGTCGAGGCGATCGGAGGTGGCCGTCGCGCGGAAGAAGTCGAAGGTCTTCTGGATTTCGAGCAGCACGTTCTCGGTCACCGCCTTCAGCACCGGACGCATCTCCTGCATCTGCGCGCCTGCGACGGCCTCGCCGCGCTTGGCCTGCTCCGCCTGCCCGAACGGCAGGTTGAACTCGCGCTGGATGGCTTCGGTGAACGCATTGCCGCCGACCGAGATGTCGCGGGTGAACGCGGAGGCTCCGCCGCAGACGATGTTGATGTTGATGCCGCTGGCCCCCACATTCATCAACACGTTCACTGCGGCCGGGTCCGTGTCGTAGTTGGCCTCGAAGGCGTTCTGCATCGCGAAGGCATCGACGTCGATCACGACAGGCACGCGACCGGCCTGTGCGATCACGCTCGTGTAGTCCCCGATCTTGTCCTTCTTGGCCGCCACCAGCAGCACATCCATCGCCGTCTTCCCGCTCGCGCCGCCCGCATCGAGAATCTGATAGTCGAGATTGACGTCCTGCACGTCGAAGGGAATGTACTGCTCAGCCTCCCAGCGAATCGTCTCGGCCAACTCCGCCTCGGTCATCTGCGGAAGA
Source organism: Acidobacteriota bacterium (assembly GCA_026393675.1). Classification (NCBI taxonomy): domain Bacteria; kingdom Pseudomonadati; phylum Acidobacteriota; species Acidobacteriota bacterium. The sequence goes on from JAPKZQ010000045.1 coordinate 170,564, forward strand.
CTGATCTTCTTGACGATGACGGCGTTGCCGGAGAGCGATGCCGCCATGTCGCGGGACTTGATGCCGGCCTGGTCGAGCACGCGACGAATGGCGTCGGCGACCCCGGCCCCGTCGATGATGGCGCCATCGACGATGCTGTCGGGCGGGATCGCTTCGCTCGCAATCGCGGCGATGCGGTACCCCCCGCCAGCTGACTTGAGTTCGACCGCCTTGACGGCACTCGATCCAATGTCGAGCCCGACGACCGTTCTGGATTTGCCGATGCCGAACACGTCGGTGTTCCCTGCCCTTTCCGAAGCTCCGGGGCCCTTGCCTGTGGCCGGTATCCCGTAAGTGTCTGCCTGGGTGCGACTTGCACGACCGCTCCAGGCATCGACCCGGTGCGTGAGAGCCCTCACGCACTAACTTCGCTTCTGCTTATCGGCGCGTGACGAGATTTGCTGCAGGATTTTTTGCCGAAGCCCCGTGTAGCCTCTCGGAGGATGAGGCGGAGCGGTTGACAAGGCACGAAAGGACTGGTACGATTTTGGTTTGCCGTCGCCGAAATTGACTGAAACATAGGGACTTGCAGATGCGAACGTATACGGCGAAACTCGCCGAACTGGATCGGCAGTGGATCGAGATCGACGCCGACGGAAAAGTGCTGGGTCGCGTGGCCACACGTGCCGCCCGGATGCTGATGGGCAAACATCGCCCGATCTACACGCCATTTCTCGACACTGGTGACTTCGTCATCGTCGTCAACGCGAGTCGCGTCAAGCTGACGGGCCGCAAGGAAGAAGACAAGATCTATCGCCGCCATAGCGGCTACGAAGGCGGCTTGCGCGAGGAACGCGCCAGCGTCGTGCGCGCGCGGACGCCGCTTCGTATGGTCGAAGAAGCCGTTCGGGGCATGCTGCCGAAGACAAAGCTGGGCGACGCGATGTATCGCAAGCTGAAGGTGTACGCGGGGGCCATCCACCCGCATACCGCGCAGAAACCAATCAAGCTCGAGGTAGCGTAACTTGACTCTGATCCAGTACTACGGCACCGGGCGCCGTAAGACCTCTACTGCCCGCGTCTTCCTTCGGCCGGGAAACGGCACGATCTCCGTCAACGCCCGCGAGTTCGCGAACTACTTCCCCACTGAAGTGCTGCGCACCGAGATCCGGCAGCCCCTGGTGCTCACCGAAACCACCGACAAGTTCGACATTCTGGCGACGGTCGCGGGGGGCGGCATTGCGGGCCAGGCGGGCGCGGTCCGCCTTGGCATCTCGCGCGCTTTGTGCCGCTATAACCTGGAGCTGCGCGGGGCGTTGAAGAAGGAAGGCCTGCTGACGCGTGACGCGCGGGCCAAGGAACGCAAGAAGTACGGGCTGGCCGGCGCGCGCAAGCGCTTCCAGTTCAGTAAACGGTAATCGAGAGCTGTTTTTTCGGTTAAAGGGAGGACGCTTGAGCGGGATCGCCATCAAGGAACTGCTGGAGGCCGGCGTGCATTTCGGCCACCAGACCAAGCGCTGGAATCCGAAGATGAAGCCATATATCTTCGGGGAACGCAACGGCATCTACATCATCGACCTGGGCAAGACGTCGAAGCTCTACCGCGAAGCGGAGGACTTCGTCACGAACCTGGCGGCCGATGGTGGCACGGTGCTCTTCGTCGGGACGAAGCGTCAGGCACAGGACGCGGTGGCTGACGAGTCGCAGCGGTGCGGCATGCACTTCGTGAACCAGCGGTGGCTGGGCGGACTGCTGACCAACTTCACGACGATCCAGCGCAGCCTGGCGCGCTTACGCGAACTCGAGGCCATGAACGCCGACGGCCGGTACGAGTCGCTCTCGAAGAAGGAAATCGCGGGCATCGAGAAAGAGAAGAAGAAGATCTCGAAGAACCTCGATGGCATCCGGCAGATGACCAAGCTGCCCGACGCGATTTTCGTCGTGGACACGCGGAAAGAGAAGATCGCGGTCGACGAGGCCCGCAAGCTGAAGATCCCGGTCATTGGCGTGGTCGACACCAATTGCGATCCCGAAGATGTGGATTTCGTGATTCCGGGTAACGACGATGCCCTGCGGTCGATCCGGCTGTTCACCTCGCACATCGCCGATGCGATCATGGCAGGACGCGGCATGAGGGAATCGGCTCGCGCCGAGGCGCAGGCGGAAGCCGACGCGGCAGCGGTGACCGAACGTGCGGCGAGAGTCGCGGCGCGGCGGCCGAAACCGGATGCCCCGCCTCCGGCCCCGCCTCCGGCCCCGCCGCTGGCACCAGCGGCGGCCCCGGCATCGGCCTGATTGCCTGACACCCCGGAACGCCACAGCGTGTCGGGGATGATGAGAGTGGACTTCCGCGCCGGCCGGAACCGTTCCCTGGCCGGCGCTTCTTGCGTACATCGGAGACCGTAGCACCATGGCTATCACAGCAGAACAGGTGAAGACGCTTCGGGAGAAGACGGGCGCGGGCATGATGGAGTGCAAGGCTGCCCTGACCGAAGCCAACGGAAGCTTGGCGGAGGCCGTCACCGTCCTCCGCAAGCGCGGCCTGGCGCAGGCCGCCAAGCGGGCCGGCCGGAATACGTCGCAGGGCCTCGTGAACAGCTACATCCACATGGGCGGCAAGATCGGCGTCCTGCTTGAAGTGAACTGCGAATCCGACTTCGTCGCGCGCACCGAGGACTTTCAGCACCTGGTGAAGGAAATCGCGATGCACATCGCGGCGGCCGATCCGAAGTACGTGCGACGGGAAGACGTGCCGGCCGAGCTCCTCGAGAAGGAGAAAGCCATCTACCGGGCGCAGTTCGAGAGCTCCGGCAAGCCAGCCCAGGTCATCGAGAAGATCATCGAAGGCAAGCTGGGCAGTTTCTACAGCCAGATCGTGCTGCTCGATCAGCCGTCGGTGCGTGACCAGGCCGTCTCGATTGGCCAGATGGTGTCACTGGCCGTCGCCAAGACGGGCGAGAACATCGTCGTGTCACGGTTCAGCCGGTTCAGGCTTGGAGAGAGCGCCGAGTAATCTCGCCACCGCTCCCAGATCCTCCGATCGGAGCCTGGTCGAGGGGCTGATATAATCGGTCCGCCTATGCCCGACACGTCGCATTCCGCTCCCGCCTACCGCCGTGTGCTGCTCAAGCTGTCAGGGGAAGCCCTGATGGGTGAGCAGCAGTTCGGCATCGATCCCCACGTGGCCTCGCAGATTGCCCGCGAGGTGGGCGAAATCCAGCAACTCGGCGTGCAGACGGCCATTGTCATCGGCGGCGGCAACATTTTCCGCGGCGTCGCGGCCAGCACGAAGGGCATGGATCGCGCGCAGGCCGACTACATGGGGATGCTGGGTACGGTGATCAATGCCCTCGCGCTGCAGGATGCGCTCGAGCAGATTGGCGTCGTCACGCGCGTACTGACGGCGATCGAGATGCACTCGGTGGCGGAGCCGTTCATCCGGCGCCGGGCGGTGCGGCACATCGAGAAGGGCCGCGTGGTGATCTTCGCGGGCGGCACGGGCAATCCGTACTTCACGACGGATACGGCGGCGGCGCTGCGCGCGATGGAGGTGAAGGCCGAGGTCATCCTCAAAGCGACCAAAGTCGACGGCATCTATTCGGCCGACCCGATGAAGGATCCGACGGCGACCAGATTCGACCAGATCTCCTATTTGGAAGTGCTGGAAAAGCAGCTCAAGGTGATGGACGCCACGGCGATTTCGCTGTGCATGGACAACCGCCTTCCCATCATCGTCTTCAACCTGCGCACGCCAGGAAACATGAAGCGGGCCATCATGGGCGAGCCGATCGGCACGACCGTCAAGATGTAGCCAACGGTACATCCGGGTCGCGGGGCCGGTTGTCGCCGGCCCGGCGTGGCGACCTGGCGGAGTAGACAAACATGGATGTCATCGATCTCAAGAGCCTGTACGCCGACCTCAAGAAGCGCATGGATACGGTGATCGATCATTTGCGTCACGAGCTGGCTGGTGTGCGCACCGGACGGGCGACCATCAACATCCTTGATCCGGTCCACGTGGACGCGTACGGCTCGCGGATGCCGCTGAACCAGGTGGCCTCGTTGTCGGTGCCGGATCCGATGACGATTGTGGCGCAGCCGTTCGACCCGTCGCTGCTCGCCGCGGTCGAGAAGGCGATCCGCGCCTCGGACCTCGGGTTGAATCCGAACAACGACGGCAAGCTCGTGCGGATCCCGATTCCCGCGCTCACCGAGGAACGACGCAAGGAGATGTCGCGGCACGTGCACAAACTCGCCGAAGAGGCACGTAACAACGTACGGCTGGCCCGGCGCGACACCAACGAGAAGCTCAAGAAGCTGCTCAAAGACAAGCTGGTGTCGGAAGACGATGAACGAAAGGGCCTCGACGAGGTACAGAAGGTCACCGACCTGCACATCCGCCTGGTTGACGACCTGCAGAACAAGAAAGACACCGAACTGCTCGGGAAGTAAGACGGGAGTTCCCCGCCTTCGTCCTCCTGAGCCACCCGCCCCCTGGGGATTCCATCGTGTCATTGCTGACCCATCTGGAGTGTTCTGTACCGTGCGGCGCGCCACCGCGCGATCCGCGCCAATGGAACCATCTGTGCTCGTGCGGCATGCCGCTCGTGGCCTGTTACGACCTCGACGCGGCGGCCGCGACATGGTCGAAGGACAGCCTGTCGGGGCGCGAACCGAATATGTGGCGGTACCGCGAGTTGATGCCGCTTGTCGACGGTGAGCAGCCGGTGACGCTCGGCGAGGGCTTCACCCCGCTTATCCACGCCGAACGGCTGGGCCGCGCGCTGGGGCTGACCGCGCTCTACATCAAGGACGAATCGCTCAATCCGACCAATTCGTTCAAGGCCCGCGGCCTCTCGGCCGCCGTCACCAAGGCCCGCACCGTCGGTGCCAAGACGCTGTCGGTGCCATCGGCGGGCAACGCGGCCAATGCGATGGCGGCCTACGCGGCGTGCGCGGGTCTCGAGGCCAAGGTGTTCATGCCGCGCGACGTGAAGGTGCCCTTCATCCGCGAGTGCGAGTTGTATGGAGCCGACGTGACGCTGGTCGAGGGCCTCATCACCGATGCCGGACGCGTGGCGGCTGAGCGCGGCGGCCCGCTTGGGTGGTACGACGTCTCCACCCTCAAGGAGCCCTACCGCATCGAGGGCAAGAAGACGATGGGCTATGAGCTGGCCGAGCAGATGGACTGGCGGTGGCCCGACTGGATCATCTACCCCACCGGCGGCGGCACCGGCATCATCGGCATGTGGAAGGCCTTTGAAGAGATTGAGCGGCTCGGCTGGGTGCGCAACTGCAAGCGTCCGCGGATGGTGAGCGTGCAGGCCGAGAACTGCGCGCCGATCATCCGCGCGTTTGAGCAGGGCGCCGAGAGGGCCGAGATGTGGCAGAACGCGCGCACCTGCGCTGACGGCCTGCGTGTGCCCAAGGCGATTGGAGATTTTCTGATTCTCCGCGCCATCCGCGAAAGCGGCGGGACGGCGCTCGCCGTGAGCGACGAGGAGATGGTGCGCGACATGAAGGCCATCGGTGCGCTCGAGGGCGTGAGCGCGGCACCGGAGGGCGGGGCGACGCTGGCCGCCCTGCGCAAGATGCAGGCGCAGGGGCTGGTGAAGCCAAACGAGACAGTAGTGCTCTTCAATACCGGCGGGGCGCTCAAGTACTTGGATGTGCTCGCGTAAGGACCTGGCGCTCGCGTCTAGGGATTAGGGGTTAGGGATTAGCTAATCCCTAATCGCCAATCCCCAATCCCTGTTGAAGCTCCCTCGTTGTCCACGTCAGTTCTCACATGGTAGGATAATTGGATATTGGGCGGCTAGCTCAGCTGGGAGAGCGCCGCGTTCGCAACGCGGAGGCCGGGAGTTCGAGCCTCCTGCCGTCCACCAATGGAAGCGACTGAAGGGCCCGCACTTGCGGGCCCTCGGTTTGTACGTCCAAAACGGCGGCTTGTTATTGTGACGAGGTTGTGACCACGCCGAACGACTCCGCAGAAATGCGGGTTCGCCTCGCCGGCGTGCCGTCCGGCTGGATGAGTTGCTCTGGACTGCAGAACTTTTCAACCGCGACCTACGGCTTAATCGGTCCCCACACCATCGGGAACGAGAGGAAGTTGGCGCTGAACGACGACGGATCGAGATCGGGCGACCGCCGCCTGGGGCGCCGACGTGAACACGTCGAACACCCGGCCGGTCAGCGTGATGGTCTGTCCGGTGACAACAGCGAATTTGCCAGAGGCAGACCCGGAGGGATTCGCGACCTGCAGGCCATAACTGCCAAGCTCCGCGAAGGTAGCACTCACCTGAAAGGACGTGGTGGTGAGGTCTTGAATCTGTGACCCGCCGAGCGTTGTGGTCCCGCCGCCGGGTGCCGTATTCGTCAGCGTCAAGCCGCTGAGGAAATTGGTGCCGGTCACGATGATCGTCTGACTCGTCGCGCTGCTCGTGATCGTGGCTGGCGACACGCTCGCGATCGTAAGGGTGGCGGTGAGTGTCGTCGGCGTGGGAGTTGGTGCGGACGGGGAAGACGACTTGCCCCCGCAACCGGCCAAGTTGAACAAGACGACCACGATGATGGTTGATGTCGAAAGCGAGAACTTCATAAAGCCCCCACCGAGTCGTAACCGCGCTACCGAGTTGGATTGGGCGAGGCGCACGAGGTCCCGGGCATGGAACCTCTCCTGTCCCATCACGTCGGACGAACCGGGCCTGGAACATGTTGCACGCAACCATCAAGGGAGCGGCAATCACAGCAGAGGTCAGTGATCTGACCATCAGTGATCTGACCGCTTGACACTCGTGTAGCCAAGTGCATACTCATACGCGGCAGACGTTCCGCGCCTTGCAGCAGCAGCCGCTGATAGATGCCCCAACACCTCCCACCTTCTCCTGTCGGCATTGGGGCACGCGATTATGCGGGCCAGTTGTCCCTGGCCGTCTCGAGCGTCACTAAAGAGAACGCTGAAGACCGAAGGTGAGACCGATGAGTGAGAAGGCGGCCCGTTCCGACAAACCGGACGAGATGCGCGAGCAGGCGCACGGGACACTGAAACACACCCAGCATCTGGTCGGGCGCATTCTCGACTCGGCCCCGATTGTTCTCTACATCTACGACCTGGTCGAACGGCACTATGTGTATTCCAATCGCGAGATCGCAAGTGTCCTTGGCTACACCCCGAAGCAGATCGGCGCACTGGGATCGGCCCTGTTTCCTACGCTCCTTCATCCAGATGATGCACCGCTGGTTGAGCAACACCATGCCCGACTCGCCGTCGTCGGCGATGACGAGGTCTTGGAGTGTGAATACCGGATGAAAGACGCCAAGGGACAGTGGCGTTGGCTGAAGAGCCGCGACGTCCCGTTCGCGCGCGACCGGCAGGGACACTGCCACCAGATTCTCGGCTCGGCCGAGGACATCACCGATCGCAAGGGGACCGAGCAGCGGTTGCGCGAAAGCGAGGCGCGCTACCGGGATATGTTCGAGGCGAATCCACACCCCATGTGGGTCTTCGACGCCGAAACTCTGCGCTTTCTCGCGGTCAATGACGCCGCCGTGGCTCTATACGGCTACAGCCGCGACGAGTTCCTCTCCAGCACGATCGAGGCCATTCGTCCGGCAGAGGACCTGTCGCATATGCACGAGGCCCTGGATCGCGCGAGGGGGAATCCGGGCGTCGACCAAACCTGGGCCCGGCATCGGAAGCGGGACGGCACACTCATCAACGTCGAGATCGCGTCTCATCCGCTGGAATTCGGTGGGCGCCGCACCAGACTGATCCTCGTACACGACATCACCAGGCGCGTGCAGGCAGAGGCGGAACGACAGCACAGCTACAACCTGCTCGCCAAACTCGCCGCGCAGGTGCCCGGCGTCATCTATCAATACCGGCTGTGCCTCGACGGGCGGTCCTTCTTCCCCTACTCTAGCCCGGGCATGGAGGACATCTACGAGGTCTCCCCCGAAGACGTCAGGGAAGATGCGACGCCGGTGTTCGGGCGGCTGCATCCGGACGATTACGACTACATCGTCGCCTCCATCCAGGAATCCGCCCGTACCCTTCAGCCGTACCATTCTGAGTTTCGAGTCGTACTCCCGCGGCAGGGGTTGCGCTGGCGTCTGTGCCATGCGATCCCAGAGCGCATGGAGGACGGAGGCGCACTCTGGCACGGCATCATCTCGGACATCACCGATCGCAAGCGGGCGGAGGCGGAAAAGGCCGCGCTGCAAGACCAGTTGGCCCAGGCTCAGAAAATGGAGTCGGTCGGCCGCCTGGCGGGCGGGGTGGCCCACGACTCCAACAACATGCTGGCCGTCATCATGGGACACACGGAACTCGCCCTGGAGCAGGTGGACCCCAACCAACCGCTGTACGCCAATCTCGAGGAAATCCGCGCGGCGGCGGAGCGCTCGGCTGCCCTGACACGCCAATTGCTGGCCTTCGCTCGCAAGCAGACCATCGCGCCCAGGGTGCTCGACCTGAACGAGACCGTGAGCGGGATGCTCAAGATGCTGCGGCGACTCATCGGCGAGAACATCGATCTGACGTGGAAGCCGGCGAGCACGCTCGGGCATGTCAAGATGGACCCTTCGCAGATCGACCAGATCCTGGCGAACCTGTCGGTCAATGCCCGCGACGCCATCAGCGGGGTGGGCAAGGTGACCATTGAAACGGCCGACGAGGAGTTCGACGACGCGTACTGCGCCAGCCACCAGGGATTTGTGCCGGGGGCGTACCTGATGCTGGCCGTGAGCGACACCGGCCGCGGCATGGATCGGGAGACGCTGGCTCACGTCTTTGAGCCGTTCTTCACCACCAAGGGCGTCGGCGAAGGGACCGGTCTGGGCCTGGCCACGGTGTATGGCATCGTCAAACAGAACAACGGATTCATCGACGCCCGCAGCGAACCTGGCCTGGGAACGACGTTCGCGATCTACCTGCCGCGCCACGCCGGCAAAGCCGCCACGGCTGCCACCGAGGGCCCGACCGAAGCGGAGATGGGCGGACGGGAGACGATCTTGCTGGTCGAGGACGAGCCGGCACTTTTGAAACTTGGCAAGACGATGCTCGAACGATGGGGATACACGGTGCTGGCCGCGACCACACCGACTGAGGCGATCCGCCTGGCCGAGCAGCATGCCGGAAGCATTCATCTATTGGTCACCGACGTGGTGATGCCGGAGATGAACGGTCGCGACCTGGCCGAACACCTGCTGACCCGCTATCCGACGCTCACCCGCCTGTTCACGTCGGGGTATACGGCCGACATCATCGCCCGCCACGGCGTGTTGGATGAGGGGGTGCACTTCATCCAGAAGCCGTTCTCGGCGGGGGCGCTGGCCGCCAAGGTGCGCGAGGCGTTCAAGGCTCGGACATAGCATCGAATCTGGGGCCCACGTTGCTGACGGGTTTTCTGTCAGAATGTCTGGACCCCATGATCTCGTTCTCGAACATCAGCAAGCAGTACGGCCGCCAGATCCTCTTTGTCGACGCCTCGTTCCAGATCAACCCGGGCGAAAAGGTCGGTCTGGTCGGCCCGAACGGCTCCGGCAAGACGACGCTCTTCCGGATGATCGTCGGCGAGGAAGCGCCAGACGAGGGCGATCTGACGGTGCCAAAGCGGTTGACCATCGGCTACTTCCGCCAGGACATCGAGGATATGGCGGGCCGCTCGGTCGTCGACGAGACGATCGCTGGCAGCGGCCGAGCCGGCGATCTGCACCACGAACTCGAGGCCCTGCAGCACGCGATGAGCGACCCGGCGAAGGCCGACGAGATGGACGCCATTCTCGCTCGCTTCGGCGAGGTGCAGGAGGAGTACGACCACCTCGGCGGCTACGCGCTCGAGGCCCAGGCGCGCGAAGTCCTTCATGGCCTCGGCTTCGAGGACGAGCGCATCGACGGCGACGTCGGCGCGCTCTCCGGCGGATGGAAGATGCGCGTGGCGATGGCGCGGGTGCTGCTCGGCAACCCGGACATCCTGCTGATGGACGAGCCGACCAACCACCTGGATATCGAGTCGATTATCTGGCTCGAGGCGTTCCTGAAGTCGCGCGCCGGCGCGCTGCTGATGACGTCGCACGATCGCGAGTTCATGAACCGCGTCGTGACAAAAATCGCGGAGATCGACGGCGGGGAAATCACCGTCTACTCGGGCAACTACGACTTCTACGAGCGCGAGCGGGCCATCCGCGAGACCAACCGCGAGGCCGCCTACGCGCGTCAGCAGGCGATGCTGGCCAAAGAACGCCGCTTCATCGAACGGTTCTCGGCGCATGCGGCCAAGGCGGCGCAGGTGCAGAGCCGGGTGAAGGCGCTCGACAAGATTGAGAAGATCGAACTGCCCAGGAAGCGGAAGGTCGTGCGGTTCGACTTTCGCACGCCGCCCCGGTCGGGGGATCTCGTCGTCACGCTGGAGGATGTCTCGAAGGCCTATGGCCGGCACGTGGTCTACGACGGCCTCAACATGACCATCCGGCGCGGAGAACGCTGGTCGGTGATGGGCCGCAATGGCGCGGGCAAAACCACGCTTCTGAAGATGGTCGCGGGCGTGCTCGACGCCGATTCAGGGACCATCCGGCTTGGCGCCAGCCTGAAGATGGGCTATTTCGCGCAGGCCGCGCTCGACATCCTCGACCCGGATCTCACCATCGATGAGCAACTGCAGAAGGACTTCCCGCAGGAGTCGATTGGTGCGCTGCGCAACCTGGCTGGCGCGTTCCAGTTCTCAGGCGATGACGTGGACAAGAAGATCCGGTCTCTGTCTGGCGGGGAAAAGACGCGGCTCGTGATGGCCCGGATGCTCCTCAACCCGCCGAACTTCCTCGTGCTCGACGAGCCCACCAACCACCTGGACCTGGCGACCAAGGAGATGCTGGTCGACGCGTTGAAGAACTTCGACGGCACGATGCTGTTTGTCTCGCACGACCGCACGTTTCTGCGCGGCCTCAGCAACCGCGTGCTCGAACTGGGCGGCGAGAGCGGCGACGACACCCACCCGCACCTCTACCCCGGTTCCTACGTCGAGTATGTGCAGCGGACCGGACACGAAGCGCCCGGCGTGCACGCCTAGGCAATTGGGGCCAGGCCCAGATTCCACGTCTATCCGAACACCGTGAACGAGTGAGAGGCTGGGTGGGTTTATCGTTTTGCCGGGGGTGCGGGGTCCTTGCGCGCCTGATCGATCGCTGATTTGGTGGCGTTCACCAACTGGTTGGCCAGCGACTGGACTTGGTGGCGAAGGTCGGCCACTTTGTCTTCAGGCAGGCCGGCCGCCAATGCCCCATACCCGTTGCGGACGACCTCCGCCTGCTGGCCAATCGCGTTCAACGCGGCCACACAAGCCGAGGTGGCCATGCTGTTGGCTGCGGGTCCATTCGTCGATTTCTTGTCGGCCTGCTGCCCGGCGTCCTCGACTGCAATTCTCGCCGAGAGGATGCCCAGCAGGTCGGAGAGAATCGGTGGCGTCTTCCCGGACGGATTCTTCACCATCTGAACCAAGTCGTTTGCGGCCTTACGAGCCTGGTCGGGCCTGAGCGTCAGAACGAGATTCCACGTCTTCTCGCTACCATCCGGCCCAGCGCCTCGCGCGGGCACCGAAGCCTTGTCCTGCGCCAGTGCCGGCACAGCCACCGCGATCACGATCGCCGCGATGCCAAGTGTCTGTCCAACGCGTCCCATGGTGGTCTCCTTCCGACCGGCGAGTTGATACCCGTAACCGATTATCGGCTCCAAAGACGAAACCAACACCCGGAGGATACCGGAACTGCACACCACTGCGCGACGCTGCGTCGGCTGGAGCTGTTTCCGTGGGTTTGGACGCCCCACGCCATGTAGTCCGGGCACACAGAATTCTCCGTCGAGCCCCGCAATTTGTAGGTCAAATTTCCGGTTGGTCGAATTCGCTCCCGCCGCGATATCCCGGGTAATACAATGCCGGCCTGTCTGATTTCACGGAGGATGAGATGGACCTGCGACCGAGCGTGTGGATTCTGGTGTGTGCCTTGGGCGTCGAACTCCTGCCGGCCATGGTCGCCGCGCAAGGGACGGCGGCGGACTATCAGCGGGCCAATGGCCTTCGCGAAAAGTACCAGAACGTCGCCCTTGGAATGGCAGATTCAGCGACCTGGGTCGGCCGCACGACGCGCTTCTGGTATCGGCGGTCGGTTCAGGGCGGAAACGAGTTCGTGCTCGTCGATGCCGACACGCAGCAGAAGCGCCCGGCCTTCGACCACGAGAAGCTGGCGGCCTCGCTCTCGAAGCTGGCCGGCCGCAAATACACGGCGCAGACACTCCCGTTCAACACCTTCTCGTTTCGGGATGGCGAGAACGCGATCGAAGTGCGGTTCGACGGGTCCACGTGGACGTGCAAGCTCGCCGACTACGCCTGCTCGAAAACCGATCTGACCGGCGCCTTCGAACGCCGACAACCCCAGCCGCCCTGCACGCCGCCCTCGCCAGACGATAAGCCCCGGGTGTCGCCGGATGGCAAGTGGGAGGCCTTCACGAACAACTACAACATCGTCATCCGGGCGGCAGACGCGAAGCCGTGGACGCACCTCAGCACCGACGGCTCCGAAGCCAACTGCTACGAACTTGACACCATCCAATGGGCGCCAGACTCAAAGACACTCATCGCCAATCGGGTGATTCCCGGCTACCGCCGCATGGTGCATTACGTGGAGTCGTCGCCCGAGGATCAGCTGCAGCCGAAAGTATCGTCGCGGTTCTACGCGAAGCCGGGTGACGTGCTCGACCTTGACCAGCCGGTTCTCTTCCTCGTCATGGCCAAGAAACAGTTGGTAGTCGACAACGCGCTCTTCCCCAACCCCTACGACATCACGCGGCCGCAATGGCGGAAGGACAGCTCCGCGTTCACATTCGAATTCAACCAGCGCGGGCACCAGGTCTACCGTGTGATCGAGGTCGATGCCGCGACGGCAAAGACGCGAGCCGTCATCACCGAGGAGAGCAAGACGTTCTTCTGCTACTCCGGCAAAAAGTATCGCCGCGATATCCAGGACGACGGGAAGGAGATCCTCTGGATGTCGGAGCGTGACGGGTGGAACCACCTGTATCTCTACGACGGCACGACTGGCACGGTGAAGAACCAGATCACGAAGGGGCCCTGGGTAGTGCGCGGCGTCACGCGCGTTGACGAGGACAAGCGGCAGATCTACTTCAGCGCCAGCGGCATGTACCCCGGCAAGGATCCGTATTTCGTCCACTACTACCGAATCAACTTCGACGGCACCGGCCTCACGCCGCTGACCGACGCGGATGCCAACCACACCGTGAGCTTCTCATCCGACGCGAAACTTTACGTGGACCACTACTCCCGCGTCGATCTGCCGCCGGTCTCCGAACTCCGCCGGACCTCTGACGCCACGCTGGTCGCGGTCATCGAGCGCGGCGACGCGACTGCGCTTCTCAAGGCCGGCTGGCGCGCGCCCGAGGTCTTCACGTCGGTCGCTCGCGACGGCCACACCAACATCTGGGGCGTCATTTACCGGCCCACCAACTTCGATCCGAAGAAGAAGTACCCCGTTATTGAGAACATCTACGCCGGGCCGCAGGGTTCATTCGTGCCCAAGTCGTTCGCCGCCTTTAACGCCATGCAAGCCCAGGCCGACCTTGGCTTCATCGTCGTCCAGATTGACGGAATGGGCACATCGAACCGATCGAAGGCGTTCCACGATGTGGCCTGGAAGAACCTGGGAGACGCGGGCTTCCCAGATCGGATCCTGTGGCACAAGGCCGTCGCCGCCAGGTACGCGTCCTACGACATCACGCGCGTGGGCATCTACGGCACGTCGGCTGGCGGGCAGAACTCACTTGGCGCCCTGCTCTTCCATCCCGAGTTCTACAAAGCGGCAGTCTCGGCAGCCGGATGCCACGACAACCGCATGGACAAGATCTGGTGGAACGAACAGTGGATGGGCTGGCCACTCGGTCCCGAATATGGCGCCTCATCGAATGTGGACAACGCGTCTCGACTCCAGGGCGACGTCCTGCTTGTCGTCGGCGAAATGGACACCAACGTCGATCCGTCGTCGACCATGCAGGTGGTCAACCAGCTCATCAAGCACAACAAGCCGTTCGACCTGCTCGTCATCCCCGGAGCCGGACACGGACCTGGAGGCGCGTACGGCGAGCACAAGCGATACGACTTCTTCGTGCAACATCTGCTGGGCCTGACTCCGCCGGCGTGGCCCCTGACGGAGCCGCCGAAGACGCCGGCCAGTCAGCCGACGAAGTGACCTCCGCTGTGGAACAATCGGGAGAGACCTATGCCGCATGCCTTCATCTGTGATGCTGTCCGCACGCCCATCGGCTCGTACGGGGGCTCTCTCGCGCAGGTTCGCACCGATGACCTCGCGGCCATCCCGATCCGCGCGTTGATTCAGAGGCATCCCGGTCTGGACATCGCGCGGATCGACGATGTGATCTTGGGATGCGCCAACCAGGCGGGTGAGGATAACCGCAATGTCGCGCGGATGGCGTTGCTGCTGGCCGGCCTTCCGGTAAGCGTGGCGGGCGCGACGGTAAACAGGCTGTGCGGCTCAGGCATGGATGCCATCGCCGTCGCTGCCCGGGCCATCGTCGCCGGCGAACAGGACCTGCTCGTCGCGGGCGGCGTCGAGTCGATGTCGCGCGCCCCATTCGCCATGCCCAAGGCCACAACCCCCTTCAGCCGGAAAGCCGAGATCTTCGATACCACCATCGGCTGGCGATTCGTCAACGAGTTGATGCACAAGCAGTACGGCACCGATTCAATGCCCGAGACGGCCGAGAACGTGGCGGAGGAGTTCCGCATCTCCCGCGAGGATCAGGACCGGTTCGCGGCGTGGAGCCAGGCCAAGACGGCAGCGGCCCAGGAAAAGGGACTATTCGCCGACGAAATCACACCGGTGGTCATCCCGCGCTCGAAACAGGATCCGTTGACGGTGGATCGGGATGAACATCCCCGACCAGGCACCACGATCGACAAGCTGAGCAAGCTGCCGGCGCTCTTCCGCAAGAATGGAACGGTGACGGCTGGCAATTCGTCCGGCATCAATGACGGCGCGTGCGCGGTCCTGGTGGCATCCGAGGCGGCCGCACGTGCAGACGGCCTCACACCGCGAGCCCGCGTGGTCGGGACGGCCACGGTCGGCGTGCCGCCTCGCATCATGGGAATCGGGCCCGTCCCTGCCACCAGGGCGCTTCTCGCGCGAACGGGACTGACGCTTGATCAGATGGACGTGATCGAGTTCAACGAGGCGTTCGCGGCCCAGGCGCTGGCCGTGACGCGCGAACTCGGACTGGCCGACGATGACGCGCGTGTCAATCCGAACGGCGGCGCGATTGCCCTTGGCCATCCGCTCGGCATGAGCGGTGCGCGCCTGGTCACAACGGCTCTGTACCAGTTGCACCGCACGCGCGGTCGTTACGCGCTCTGCAGCATGTGCATCGGCGTCGGCCAGGGCATCGCGATGATCCTCGAACGGGTGTGAATAGGGACGGGGTTCGGGATTCGGGCTTCGGGCCCCTGCTCACCGGCGCCGACAGGACGCGACGTGGGAGCGACGCCGGTGAACAGTGACGCGGCGGTTCGTCTTACGTCCTTCTACCGTCTGCTGACTACCGACTACTGACTGCTTGAGGCGCGTTGCCGGACCCCCTCTATTCAGGCACCCGCTCGACCTTGGCGCCGAGCGCCAGCAGGTGGTCGACCACCGACGAGTAGCCACGCTCGACGGTTTCGAGCGGCCGCACGCGGCTGTGGCCATCGGCGGCCAACGCTGCCGCAATCAAGGCCATGCCCGAGCGCAGATCGCGTCCGTCCAATTGCCGGCCGCGCAACCGGGTCGGTCCGGTGATGATGATGCGATGGGGGTCGCAGAGGAAGAAGTCGGCTCCCATCCCGCTCAATTGCTCCAGCGCGAAGAGGCGTAGCTCGTACATCCAATCGTGGATGAGCGTGCGGCCTCTGGCTTGCGTGGCCAGCACGGCGAGCAGACTGACGAAGTCGCTTGGGAATCCCGGCCAGAGCCCCGTCGCCAGCCGGCCGAGGCCAACCGGCGTCGACGGCAGGACGTGCAGCCCGTCGCTGTCGAGCCGGCATCGCACCTGCATCCGTTCGAGCACAGAGGTGACGGGCTCCAGATCTTCGGGACGGGCCCCGGTAATCTCGGCGGCCCCGCCGGTCACGGCGGTCACAACTGCCCAGCTCCCCGCTTCGAGATAGTCGCCGCTGAGTTGATGGGTGGCGCCGCCCAGCCGCATGCCGCCCTCAACGCTGATGGTCGACGTGCCCGCTCCCTCGACGCCGACGCCGAGCTGCTGGAGGAAGCGGCACAGCTCAGCCACGTGCGGTTCGCAGGCAGCGTGCCGCAATTGGGTGCGACCAGGAGCTGCAGCCGCTGCCAGCAGCGCCGTTTCGGTGCCGGTCACTGACGCTTCCTCGAGATACAGCGAGACAGGCCTCAAGCCGTCCGGCGTTTCGAGCACGTGCCCGGGGGCGTCCACCAGGCGCGCGCCCATTGCGGTCAGGGCCTGCAAATGCGTGGAGAGGGTGCGCCGAGTCGGAAAATCGCCGCCCGGATCGGCCAGCCTGGCCGAACCGCACCTGGCCAGCAGCGGCCCGAGCAGCAGCACCGACCCCCGCAAGCGTCCGACCAGCATCGCGTCGGGCTCATCTGTGACGACCTGCGGGCAACGCACCCGCAAGGTGGACGTCCCAATGCCATCGACCTCAGCGCCCAGATCAACCAGCAGGGCCGCCATCACCTCGACGTCACGAATGCGCGGCATGTTGGTGAGCACGCACTCCTGATCGGTGAGCAGGCACGCCGCCAGCAGCGGCAGCGCGGCGTTTTTGTTGCCTTCAACGGCCACCCGGCCTTCGAGACGATGGCCCCCTTCAACAAGCAGCGTGGACACGGCTTACACCTTCCTGATCAGAACTCGCCCAGATAGACGATCTCGTCGCGCAGTTGGACACCGAACCGGGCGAAGACCTCGCGCCGGCACGTCTCGACCAATCGTCGAACATCGGCGGCGGTCGCCCCACCCTGATTGACGATAAAATTCGCGTGCACGGGCGACACACAGGCGCCGCCGACCGTCCGACCTTTCAATCCAGCCTGATCGATCAAGGCCCCCGCCGACCACGGCAGACCGGCGGGAAGACGGTCGCGCGCGGGATCCGGATTCTGAAACGCGCATCCGGCGCTCCGCATGTGGAGCGGCTGGGTCTGCTTACGGTGCACCAGCGATTGACGGGCGACGGCGCGAAGTCCGGCGGAGTCGCAACCCGGCACAACGCGAACGACAGCCCGGAGCAGGATCTCGCCCGTCTTCTGGAGGCGACTCGTATCGTACCCGAACGCCATCTCAGTGGCTGGCACATCAGCCACGGAGCCATCGCGTCGCAACAGCGAGACAGCCGAGACCCACTCGCTGATCAGGTGGCCGCCATAGTGGGCATTTCCATGGATGGCGCCGCCGATCGTGCCGGGCGTGCCGGCCCACGCCTCGAGGCCGCCAAGGCCGCGGGTGATCGTCCACCGGACCAGTCCATTGATGGTCACCCCGGCATCGGCGCACACGAGCCCGTCGCCGACGCTCGCGACCCGCGTCGCCTTTGGCCGGATGACCAACCCGCCGACACCGCGGTCAGCCACGAGGACATTCGTGCCTCCCCCGAGCAGCGTCACGGGAATGCCATCTTCACGCGCGATCGTCACGGCCAGCACGAGTTCGTCCGTCGTCTGCGCGTCGAACAGCGCGTCGGCCGGCCCGCCGATGCCGAAGCTGGTCAGCGGCGCGAGCGGGACGCTGGCGCCTATCCTGTCGGCACCGAACGCTGCGCGCAATCGGTCGAGGCTCATTGCCATGAAGGATGCCGTTAGCCTGGCGGCGGGACACTGCAGAGCGTCGCACGCCTCGGGTTGTTCAGGTCGACCGTCGCCCGCGCGAGACCAAACAGCAGCTTGCGCCCGAGGTTCAGCGTAGTCGTCGAGTAGTCGCCGCCATCATTGACGGCGATGCTGATACGCACGACCCGTCGCTCGGGCCGGCGCCACATATCGGCGCCAATTCCGTCCTCCGCGAACCGGCGGGTGAGCGCGGCTGCCTGGGCGCGGTCGGCAGTATCGTAGACGTCAGTCACGACGCGCGGCTGACCTGTTCCGGCTGTCGACGTGACGGCCGGCGAAAACGCATCCTCGCTGGCCGCGTAGATGACCATGCTGGCGTCGAAGGCCCGATAGTTGTCGATCCGAGCGATCGTGGCCCCGGAACCGAGCGGGAGCGAGACATCCTTCCAGCCCGTATTGCCCACATCCTCGCAACGGCCCGCAAACGTCATCCGATAGAGCGGAAGCTGACGCATGTCGATCGGCACACGAAGCCCGTTCGCCATGTCGATAGACGAGGCATCCACCAGCCTCCCGCCTGCCGTCAGCACAGCAATCACGATACCCGACGCGGCACGCACGACGTCGCGGCCACCCAACGACACGACGGCCCCGTCGTCTCCCGCCGACACTCGGAGATCGACGGCGGCGACGGTGTCGGTCTGTCCGATCCTGGTGTTGGCCTGAACCATAATCCCTGTGGCGCCGGGCGCAAGCATGACGGCCGAACCAGCCGGCCCACCGCTGACGCCAATCACGCCGATTGCCGTTCCGGCTGCGACTCCAGCCGCGCCGGTCGCGCCGATGCGTTTCATGGACCGCAGTACCGACGGAGGCAGCGACGCCACCGTCCCGGGCGTCCCAGCCACTGCCACCACCCAGCCCGGCCGCACGGTCTCGAGATACCCGGACAACGGCTGGCCGAGAAGGTGCACGGGCTCGAACACCAGGCCGTGCCCTTCGAGTTGGGTCTTCGCTGTCGAAAACGCGAACAGGCTGTACCCCCGGTCGATGTAGCTCCTGACCTGCTCCACGTCGAGACCGACATGGCGAATGTCGCGTCCCCGGGCGGCCTCCGCGCCGAGCAGTTCATAGAACACGACCTGGTCGATGGCGTATTCCTCGGCCGGGATGACGGCTTTGGGCGGGAGGATCTCGAACAGCGATCCGAAGTAGATGTCCTCGAAGACTCGACGCGAGTGATTGTTGACGGTGAAGTTGGCGGCCACCTGCCAGGACGGAATCGCCACCGCCAGCGCCAGGAGCAGTCCCGTCGCTACCCGCCGCAGTTTGGTCCGGTCGGCCAACTGAAACAGGGCGTGCAGCCCGACGCCTACAATCGGCCAGGCGAACGCGAAGGCTGGCAGGATGAAGCCTTCACTATCAGCCGACACGTTGAGCGTGATCAGGGAGATGCCAAGCAGTCCCAGTACAAACAGACTCAGTTCGCGCCAGCGTGTCCGAAACAGCCATACCACCCCAACCGCCAGAAGCACGGCACCCACAACCGTGAGTTCCTGCCTGAACATCGACAGGAAGGCGGGCACGCGTTCGGCGAACAACTCCCGCCAAGTGAAGGCAAAGATGTCGCCAGCATACCGTCTGGCCGTCACGATTTCCCAGAGTTCGCGCAGGTTGGTTGCCTTGGATTCCAGATAGGGTGCGTGCTGGTAGGTTCTGAGAACAATGAAGCCGTACTGAGCCACACCGAGGAAGATCATCGCGGCGCACGGCCGCAGCATGCGTGGTCGCAAGCACGTTCTGGCGTCGTTCAGCAGCGCGAAGGCGACAAACGCCGGCACGGCGAAGGCCACAGTGAGGTGATTGCCGAACGCCAGCGAGGCGAATGCCACCGCCCACAGCAGCCAGCCAGATCGTTGGGTCTGCCTCCACTTGAGCAGCGCGGCGATGGTGGCGGCTGTCAGGAATCCGGCCAGCGCGTAGACCTCGGCCAGAGCAGCCTTCGACCAGAACAGGCGGCCGAAGCCGAGTCCGAGCGCGGCGGCCACGGCGGCCGCTCTGGCGCCACCGAGGCTTCTGACGCTGATGTACGTGGCGCCGGCAGCCAGTGCGCCACACACGGCGGACATCAGGTTGATGCGATACGCCAAGGTGCCAAATGGCAGGACCGAGAACAGCCATGACACCACGACGTAGAGCGGATAACCCGGTGGATGGGCGGTGCCCAGGACATGCCCGAGGTACCGGAACTTCGCGGCATCGCCCCCACCACCCAGCCCCGGGTACATCGTGACGAGGTAGGTCGCCAGCGTGAGCAGCACGACGGCGGCGCCCGTGAGCCACTCGGTCCACCGGATCCCAGTCGGCAAAGCCATGACCGTCCTGCGAAAAGACATAATTGCCAGCCGCTGCCATCAACTCACAATTGAATCGTCGCGTCAATCCACGCTGGACCATCGCCGTACTGCGCGATTGTCGGTCTCACCGTGCGGGCGGAGCGCTGCAGAAGGTCGCCCGCCAGGGGTCGTCGCGGTCGACGCGCGCTTGTGCAATCACGCTCCGTGGCCGTCCGCCCAGATCGAGCGTGATCGACGCGAAGTCGCCGCCGTCATTCACCTGCACCTCAATCCTCGACACCACTTCAACGAGCCCCACCCAGTTCTTGGCCCGGATGCCGTCATCGGCCACTCGCGACCCTAGCGCGCGGACATCGCCAGGTACGTTCATCCTGAACGTCTCGCTGGTCATCCGAGGGTGCCCCGACCCTCCGGTCGAGACTATCCGCGGCGGCAGTGGTTCATCCGTCCCAACATACACCGAGAGCCGCGAGTCGAAGGGCCGCACATTGTCGACGCGCATGGTCACCCGGCCGGTCGTCGCCGACGCCGACACATCGGTCCACCCGGTATTGCCAATCGCCTCACACCGGGCCGCGAATGTCGCACGATACACGGGCCGCTGCCTGGTGTTGAGCGGTACGCGAAGGTTTCTTGATGGATCGATCGAGGCCGCATCGACCAGGAGACCATCTGACCTGAACACCGCGACGACCAGGCCAGCGTCAACGCGCACCACTTCGCGGTCGCCGAGCGTGAACGAGGCTCCGGATCCCGCGGCCACGAGCCTGAACGACGCTCCGCTGGTGACACCGGTCTCCCCTATCCTCAGGCCGGATGGCGCTGCCATATCGACCACGTCAGTTCCGCGCACAACCAGCGCGCCCGCGGTCGCGCCGCGGACCCCCACGACTCCAAAGGCTCCGCTGGTGGGCCCGGCGGACGTGAGTGTCGCGCCGATATGACCAAACAGGCGTGCCGACTCAATGGGCAGCGATCGCAATGTGCCAGGCGTGCCGCCGATGGCCACGATCCAGCCGGGCTTCAGCCCGCGAAGATAATCCTCGAGCGAAGGCCCCAGCAGCGGTACCTTTTCAAACGCGAATCCGAACCGTTGAAGCAGAGCCCGGCCACCGGAGAAGGCGAACACCGAATAGCCCCGGTCACTGAAACTCAACAGCGACTGTGGGTCTGCACGGCTGTGCTGGATATCGCGATCCTGCTGTGCGCGCTCTCCCAGCAACTTGTAGAGCACCGCCATATCGGTCGGATAATCCTCGGCCACGACGACCGCGCGTGCGGGCAGCATCTCGAACAGCGCCGCATAGTACGCGCTCTTTCCTGTCGCCCGGCGATGATCGTTGCGCGCAAAGTTTGTCCACAGTTGCGATGCCGGAATCGCGAGCGCGCATCCGACGATCACCACGGGCCCAAACCGCGGCCAACGCGAGCCGGCGACACGACGTGCCCGATCGAGCCCGACACCCACCGCCGGCCAGAGCATGACGAATACCGGGAGCAGGAATCCTTCGATGTCGGCATCGATATTAAGGGTGAGACACGTCACGCCGAGTGCACCGACCCCAAGCAGCAACAGCTCCCGCCTCTGCCGACGAGCGAGCGCGACGACCCCAACGACAAGCCACGCGGCCGACATCACGCCCAGTTCGCGCCAGATCAGTCCGGCCACCTCGGGCACGCGGACGGTCAGGATCTGCCACCACCCCATCTGGAACATGGCGCCCGCATAGTGTCGGGCGGTCACGACGTCCCACAACTCCCGGAGGTTCGTGGCCCTGGCTTCGAGGTAGGGCGCGTGCATGAGCGTCCGCAGGATGATGAATCCGTACTGTGCGAAACCGAGCGCCACGATGACGGCAACGGCCATCAACACGCGACCTCGCAGGCACGCGCGCCAGTCGGACACCAGCGCGTAGAGTACGAAGGCCGGAATGGCCGCGACAACGGTCAGGTGATTGCCAAAGGCCAGCGATGTCAAGGCGACCGATCCAAGCAGCAGGCTGGCACGTCCCGTTCGGCGCCACCAGAGTAACGATGCGACCGCAGCAGCCACCAGGCACCCGCCGAGCGAGTAGACTTCGGCCAACTCCGCTTTTGCCCAGAAGGTCTGCCCGAAGCCCAGGCCCAGGGCGGCGGCAACCGCCGCCGTCCTGCCGCATCCGAGCGCACGGGCCGACGCGTAGGCCGCCACCACGCCCAGCGCCGCAAAGCAGGCAGACATCAGATTGATGCGGTACGCCAGGGTTCCGAGTGGCAGGTACGAGAACAGGTGGGAGATGAGCACGTAGGCGGGATAACCGGGCGGGTGCGCCGTGCCGAGCACACGCCCTAGAAACGCGAACTTCGCCGAATCGCCGTCGCCGTCGCCGAGCCCCGGATAGAGCGTCAGCACGTAGATGGCGAAGACGAGCAACCCGGCCAGTAACGCAAGCAGGATGTTGGCGGCGCGCCCTGCACCGGGCTCCCGCCGCACGTTGAGCCATGAGGACAACAACACGGTAGACACGCATTTAGCCACGATTTCGCGCGGGGCGTCAACGCATCGACGGCGCGTGTCCACGAAGCGTTGGCGTGGTTGGCGGATAGACACGCCTCCGGGTTGACACGTTTCCAGATGCCCGACCACAATACGTGCATGGCTGTACAGAGGATTGCGAAGGAAGAACTCAAACAGAAGATCGAGGCGGCCGACGAGTCGGCCCGGCCCGTGCTGGTCGACGCCCGCCTGAAGTACCCGTTCGAGCACAGCACGGTGAAACTGCCGGGCGCGGTGCGGTTTGCCCCGTCGGGCGACCAGCCGCCCGCGCTGCCGAAGAATCGTGATCTCGTCGTGTACGATTCCGACCCTGACGAGATCACCGCCGTCAACGTCGCGGCCGGCCTGCTCAAAGCGGGGCATCGGGTCAGCGTGCTGAAGGGCGGCCTTGCCGAATGGGCCGCGGCCAACCTCCCAACCGAGCCGAAAGAGGCCATCCGCCCGGCGCCCGCGCCGGCACCGGCGCCTCCGCCCGCCGCTGCGGCGAAGTCATAGCACCGGCGGACGGGATTCCCGTGCGCGTCATGCTCCTCCCCTTCCTGCTCGCGGCCGCCTCGGTGGCCGCACTGCAGGTTGCGCCATCGGCCACCGATCTCGCCGCGGCCCTGCAGACAAAATACGCCGCGGTGACGGACTTTTCGGCCAGCTTCGTCCACAAGTACCGCGGGGGTGTGCTGAAGAAGGAAGCCCTCGAACGCGGCACAGTACTCATCAAGAAACCGGGCCGCATGCGGTGGACCTACGAGAGCCCCGAACGAAAGGTGTTCGTGGCGGACGGGCGCCGGATCTACTCGTACATTCCCGAGGACCGGCAGGTCATCATCAGCGAGGTCCCTTCAGAGGACGAAGCGACGACACCGGCGTTGTTCCTCACCGGCAAAGGCAACCTGACACGCGACTTCGTGGTCTCGATTCCCGATGTCGCCGATCCCACGCCCAACACGTACACGCTGAAGTTCACACCCCGGCGCCGCGAGGCGGAGTACGACTGGATGGTCCTCGTGGTCGACCGAACCACGCTCCAGATCCGCACGCTGGTGACGGTCGACGCGCAGGGCGGTCAGTCGACGTTTGTCTTCTCGAACATCCGTCAGAATGCCGGAATTCCCGACTCGCAGTTCCAGTTCGCCGTCCCGCGCGGTGTGGACGTTGTCTACCGGACACCGTAGCGAGCGCGATAAATCGCGATCAGGCGCCTTCTCCTCATTTCAGCGCGCTGAGCAGCTTGGCGTGGATGCCGCCGAAGCCCCCGTTCGACATGACGACCACGAGATCGCCGGGGCGGGACTCGTTCGAAATGGTCGTGACAATTCCGTCGACGGTCGGAATGTAGCGCGCGTGTTGTCCGGACGACTGGAGATCGGCGATGAGCGCGTCGGTCGACAATCGTTCTTCAGGTGGCAGACTCGACCGATACACGCCGGCAATCACCGTCTCGTCGGCCGATCCGAACGACTGGGCAAATTCGTGTTGAAAGACTCTTCGACACGAGGAGGCCGATCGCGGCTCGAACACCGCCCAAATCCGGCTCGAAGGATAGGCCGCGCGCACGGCGTCCAGGGTTTCGCGCACCGCCGTCGGGTGATGCGCGAAATCGTCGAACACCGTCACCCCTCGCTCGGCTCCCACTACTTCGAGGCGTCGACGCACGCCCGCGAATCTCGCAAGCCCCTCGCGCATGGTCTCCGGGCTCACGCCCACATCGGCGGCCACCGCCATGGCGGCGAGGGCGTTTCTCACGTTGTAGGCGCCCACCAACGGCACCTGGAACGTACCCACGCCCACGCCGTGATGCTGCACGCGGAAACTGGTCCCGCCTTCGATGGGCGTCACGTCGTACGCATACCAGTCTGCCGACTCGCTGAGCCCGAACGTCTCGACACGCGACCGGGCCAGACTCTTCAGCGCCATCGCGTCCGCGCTATCGGCGCCGAGCACCAGCAGTCCCCGCCGGGGCACCAGGTTGACGAGGCGCCGGAAGGCCAGCTTGACCGCATCGAGATCGCTGTAAATATCGGCGTGATCAAACTCGATGTTGCCAACGATGGCGATGTCGGGCAGGTACTTGAGGAACTTCGCCGTCTTGTCGAAAAACGCGCTGTCGTACTCGTCGCCCTCGATGACGAATTCTCGCCCGCTGCCGAGTCGATAACTCGACCCGCCCGGCGCCAGGTTGCCGACCACGCCGCCCACCAGCACGCTCGGATCGCGGCCGGCGTGGATGAGCAGCCAGCCCGCCAGTGCGGAAGTCGTCGTCTTGCCATGAGTGCCGGCCACGACGATTGACCGAGCCCCCCACAGAAAGTGCTCGCGCACGGCCTCCGGCAGCGAGCAATATCTGATCTTGCGATCGAGCACCTCTTCCAGCTCAGGATTGCCCCGCGAGATGGCGTTCCCCACCACGACCATGTCGAGATCGCCCGTAATGTGATCGGGCGTGTATCCCGTCAGGATCGGAATCCCCTCCTGCTCCAAAAACGTGCTCATCGGCGGGTAGACGTCCTGGTCGGATCCCCGCACAGCCAATCCCTTGCGCGCCAGCATCGCGGCGAGCGTGGCCATCGCGGTGCCGCAGATCCCAATCAGATGCACTCGTGTCACAAAATCCTCGCAGAATCTCAGGAGGCCGATCGCGGCGACACCGCAGCCTCAGTAATCACCAGCGCCGGCCGCGCCCCGCCCAGCACCCGGGCCCGCACACCCAGCGGGAGCGTAATGGCCGGATGCGGCGTGTGGCCGGACGCCAGCCCGACGACCACCGGACCGGGAAAGTCGCGCACACACCTGGCAATCGCGTCGTTCGCCGACAACGAGCCATCGGGCTCGTCGCAGCCAGGCATCTCGCCAAAGACCAGGGCGGTCGCCCGGGACAGCACGCCTGCCTGGCGCAGTTGGGTCAACAGACGATCGACGCGGTAGGGACGTTCGTTGACGTCTTCGAGAAACAGCACGCATCCGTCGGGCGGATCGAAGGCGAAGGGCGTGCCGAGCGTGGCCGCCAACTGCGTAAGATTGCCTCCGACCAGCATCCCTTCGGCTTCTCCCGTTCGCATCGTTTCAAGCGCAGGCGATCTGAGTTCGCCAAGCGGCTCAGCCTCGCACACCGCACGCAGAAACGACGACCGATCGTAACCTTCCCCCCCTCGCGCGAATCGCCCTGTGAGGGTCGGTCCATGTACCGTCACGATTCCGCAGCGCGTCGTGACGAAACTGAGCAGGGCCGTGATGTCGCTGTAGCCAACGAGCAACTTGGGCGTGGCTTGCAACGTGTTGCGCGACAGGAACGGCAGAATCTGGGCGCTGCCATATCCCCCGCGCGCGGTCAGCACGGCTCGCACGCTCGGGTCGGTCCAGGCATCGATGAAGGCACGAGCGCGCGTCTCGGCGCTGCCGGCCACATACCCGTCGCGTTCGAATACCCGATCGTCATACACGGCCTCGAAGCCGATTGTCGTCAATTCGGCGAGTCCTGCCTCGAACTCCTCGCGCGAAAATGGACTGGCAGGAGCCAGGACGGCAACCCGGTCACCTTGCTTGAGGGCCGGCGGCTTCACCATCGTCATGCGAATGCTCTCATCTCTGCCGCGACGCCCTGGTGAGCCTCGCATCCGACGATCTCGCGCCAGGTCGCACTTGGCCTCCGCGCCTCGTCTCCGCGTCGCACGAACGTCGCCTTCAGCCGCGCATGCCTCGCCACAGAGGATTCCACCTGCGCATATGGGAGCGTCCCGTCTTCAAGTGCGTGGACCAGGGCCTCGAGCGCGGCGGCCTGCTGATCCGGATCGGGATCGCACAGCAGGACCCCGTCGTGGCCGGCGGCCACAGCCTTGACCGCAGCAACAGGGGGCGGAAATCGCGCTGAGCAGGCGTTCATCCCGAGGTCGTCGGTGAGAATCAGGTTCTCGAAGTCAAGTCGGGTTCGAAGCTCCGTGGTCACCACGCGCCTCGACAGGCTCGCGGGGACGTCCTCGTCAAACGCGGGAACGAGCAGGTGCGCCACCATGATGGCGGCGACACCGGCACTGATGGCCGCGCGGAACGGCACGAAGTCGACCTGATCAAACCGATCCGGTGAATGTTCGACGAGCGGCAACTCGTGGTGAGAATCGACCGACGTGTCACCGTGACCGGGAAAGTGTTTGGCGCAGGCAGCCACGCCTTCCGATTGCAGCGCGTCAATGATGGCCGCGCCAAGCGTTGCGACCGTCTCGGGATTGCTCGACAACGCCCGATCCCCGATGGCGGAGTTCTTCTCCTGGGTGAGCACGTCGACGACCGGGGCGAAATCGAGCGAGATGCCGACGGCGCGCATCTCACGCGCGAGCGCGTGGCCGAATCGTCCGGCGAGGTCGGCCCTGCCCGACCGTCCAAGTGTGGCCATCGGCGGCCATTCGGTGAACGGCCGCCGCATCCGGGCGACGCGACCGCCCTCCTGGTCGACCGCCACCCAAAGAGGCAGGTCCGGCACCAGGCGCGCCGCGTCAAACGCGAGCTCGGCTACCTGCTCTGGCCCCTCGACGTTTCTCGCGAACAAGACGACGCCGCCGATGTCGAACTCGCGAGCAAGGGCCCGCAACTCGGCAGGGATGATCGTGCCCTTGAAACCGAGAAATGCGAGTTGGCCGATCTGGCGGCGGAGCCCTGAAGGCGACATGGAATCCCATTATAATGGCCGCGTGCGTATCACTTCTTCTGCTCCCACAAGAATCGACCTGGCCGGCGGCACAATCGACATCTGGCCGCTGTATCTGTTCCATCCCGGCGCCGTGACACTGAATGCCGCGATCAGTCTCCGGGCGCACGCGATCGTTGAGGCGAGAACCGACGGCCGCGTCGCGATCCATTCGACTGACACCGGCCGCGTGACGGAGGTGTCGCACTGGTCGGAACTCGGCAAGCCCGGTGAACTCGACCTGCTGGGCCGACTGCTCCACTTCTTCCAGGCTGAGAACCTGACGCTGACCACGACCGCCAAGTCGCCGGCCGGCGCCGGCATCGCCGGCTCCTCGGCGCTGAATGTGGCCGTCTGCGGCCTGATGGCCCGGTGGACGGGCGTGACGTACGATCCCGAGGTGCTGCTCGACATCGCGCAGAACATCGAGGCCCAGGCCATCCAGTGCCCGACTGGTGCCCAGGACTACCGGCCGGCGATGTATGGCGGCATCGCGGCGGTCGAACTCGGCGTCGAAGGCGTGCGCCGGGTCGGGCTGAGCGTGGATCCGGTCGAACTCGAACGCCGCATCGTGCTCGCGTACACCGGCGTGCCGCGCAACTCAGGCACCAACAACTGGGAAATGACGAAGCGGCATCTGGACGGCGACCGCCAGGTCATCGACTGTTTCGATCGCATCCGCGACACCGCCGTGCAGATGCGGGTGGCGCTCGAGCGAGAGAACTGGCCCGAGGTCGGCCGCCAGATCGCGCAGGAATGGGAAAACCGCAAGCGCCTCGCGCCCGGGGTGACCACGCGTCAGATTGACGACCTGATGGCCGCGGCGGGCCGCGCCGGCGCGGTCGCAGCCAAGGTCTGCGGAGCCGGCGGAGGCGGATGCCTGTTCTGCTTCTCGGAGCCAGACGCCACCGACCGCGTACGGGCCGCATTGGCGGCCGGCGGCGCGCGGATCCTGGATTACCGCATCGAAACTGAGGGGCTGCTGATTCAGTAGACGCGGACTCAGCGTTTGCGGGACTCGCCCGCATGCATCATCTTTCGGGCCAGCAACTTGACGGGTTCCGCGATATTGCGGTCGGAGGCCAGCGCCTTCACGTCCTTCTCAATCAGCCGGTTGACCATTCCCATCGAAATGGCAATCGGCGTCTTCGGATTGAACGTCAGGGCCCGAACGACCGCGTAGTTCTTGGCCCACGCGCGCGTCGTGCCGATCACGCGCAGGACATCCTCAGAAATGCTGGCCATCCTGGCGTAGTTCTCCACCTCTTGTTCGGTGAGGCGCGGGCTGGCGAGCACGGCGATCGACACCAGTTTGTTGGGATCGCGGATGAGGAGCGCGCGATCCTCGCGATTGCCGCGCATCGCAGCTTTCACCCTCTGGGTAATCGTCATCCCGGACAGTCGCTGCACTGTGGAGAGCCGTCGCTCGTCCCCGTCAGGCGCTCCCTTCGCAGGCTCATCCGGAGCAGGTTTCTCGTCGTCGTCGCCCTGATCCTCAGCAGCAAACAGCTCGGGTTCGCTCGCGTCGGTCCCAGATCCTTCCGGAACGATGCCCCGCCGGGCAAAGAACTCCCGCAAATCGTCCGGCACATCCTGGTTGGCGAGAAACCTGGCGAGCACGGATGGCGGGATGCGGCCGAGCGTCGTCTCGGCGGCCACACGAATGGCCGGGTCGGTATCGTGCACGAGCCAGGCCAGCAACGCCAGCTGCTCCAGCGCGCGCGGCGCCAGGATACCCTGCGCGGCCAACAGGCGGATGTCAGTGGCCACCTCGCCGCGCCGCACGCAATCGAGCAGCGGCGTCTGGTAGAGGGCGTCCATACGGCCGCTATTGGAGGAAGCTGGCGAGCGTGTCGGGCGTGATCGTGGCGGTGACGACCTGGCCGGGTGTCCCGAGCGGACGGGCCGGCTTGCCGTTGATGGTCAGCGACAGGCCCCCCGCATTTCCGGCGCTGAGCGTCACGCTGGCGTAGGCCTGGTAGAAGAGACGCTCGCCGGCGCGCAGGACCCGTTCGAAGACGACGGCTTTGTCGACCTTCACCATCAACCAGCACTCGGCCTGCGCGGCGATAGTGAGCCGAATGGGCGCGGTCGCCTGCGACGTGGAGCCGGGACCGCTAGCCGGTGCTGGCGGCGTCGGAGCCGGCACAACGGCCGTCGTCTCCTTGGGCGCTGCGACAGGCTCCTCGGCACGTGGTGGCGGCTGTGTCGCAGGCAATGGCGTGACGGACGCCGGCGCGGATGCGGCGGGTGCCGAGGCCGCCGGCGTCGTCGCGGCAGGCTTGCGGCAGCCGCGCGAATTCAACGCGAACACCACCGCGGCGATCACGACGATGCTGAGCAGGAGCAACTGGAGCACGGTGGTCGCCACGCGGCGGCCGCTCTCAAACGCCTCGATGTCCTCGGCTTCTTTCGCGGAGGGCAGCTGCTCTTTGCCTGATTCGTCCGGGAATTCCGTGGTGAATCGTTGGATGGCCATCTCAGGATCGAGCCCGATTTCGCGCGCGTACGACCGTACGAATGCCCGCGAGAAGATCCCTCCCGGCAGCTTTGACACATCGTTGCGCTCGAGCGCACCGAGGACGCGAGCCGAGATCTTCGTCACGGCGGCGACCTGCTGAAGCGACACGCCTCGTCGCTCCCGCGCCTGCCGGAACATCGTGCCGAAGTCGACCGGAGATTCCTCTGGCATGGTTGTGATCCCAAAAGCCCGAGCGATGGCTGTGCGATGCCCGGACGGCTCTCAATGTTAGGAGAGGGTACCACGAGTGTCAAACGACGGGGTGACCGGGCCTGACTCCGCGCCGGAACAACCCGATCACCTCGGCGCAGCCAGCCGCCAGGTTGATGAGGCCGAGCCCGGAGATGGCTCCTCGAACGTAGTCGTTGCCGGCCACCACGGCGATGACGGGCCAGGCCTGGATGAAGTAGTTGCGATCCCAGAGCGCGGACCACGGCGCCAGGGTCAGCAGGACCCCGACTTCCAGGAAATACGCGATGAAGATCACGCGAGCGACGACGCTCATGCCGATCCTTTCGATTTACGAGCCTGGCAACCAGTCGGCCCGCCGTTCGGCCAGCGCGTCGAGCCGTGCCTCCACGTCCCGATATCCAGGTTCCATCGCGCTCAACTCGAGAAACACCGCCTGCGCCCGCGCGGGCTCTCCCGCCCGTTCCAGCGCGACGCCCAGTTCGTAAAGGAGCGACCGCTCCGCCTGGACCGACGGCGCTGGCGACTCCGAGGCGCGCTCGAACCAGATGATCGCCTCATCGAGCTGGCCGCGGTCGGTCGCGATCCGGGCCAGCATCACGGTCGCCCTGAACCGCAGGCTCGGATCCCGGCCGGCGCGACGTAGGCACACGACGGCCTGGTCGAACCGTCCCTCGTTATAGTGTACGCCGGCTTCGTCGTACGCGCGCATCGCGTCGGCTTCCGCCTGGCCACGGCCCGACTCCTCGCGCATCCGGCGAAACAGATCGTCGAGGTCGCCGGCCGAGTCGGGCTCCTCGCGAGACGGCCCAGCTTGACGCTCCAGTCCCTCAGCGACCGTCCCACTCGCGTCCGGGCCAGCCAGCGCGTTCAGCGCATCGGCCAACTCGATCTCGACAACCTCGTCAGCAGCCGCTGCTTCGCGTTCAGCGTCTGCCACGACGGGTGGCATGGCCACCTCATCGCCCGCCTCGGTCTCCGCATCGCGGTGGACGGGCAGGCCGAGCGAGGCGGCAAAGCCGGCAAGGTCAATCGACTCGGTCGTCGATGGATCCCCGTCGGATTCACCAGGAGTCCGCGGGGTCGACTCGCCCACCCCGGCCCGAGCCTCGCGTGCCTGCTCGGCGTGGCGGTCGACATCCGGACGGAGCGCGGCCAGCCGCTCGGCGAGCGGGAGCGCGTCCGCGAATCGACGATGAGCCAGATACGCTTCCGTCAGCTCCGATTCGATCTGGTAGAGGGTATCCTCATAACGACCGTCCCGGCACAACTGCGCGAATCGCTCCAACGCAGGCACATGACGTGGTGCGGCGGCCACGAACCGCTCGACGATTGTCAGCGCCCAGTCGACCTCGCCGCGTCCCATCAGGTGATTCAGCGCGCATTCGATCGCGACAAAGGCGGCATCGGGCTGCTCACCGGTCAACGACGCGCCAAGTGCCGCCACGTGGTCAACGCTTCCCGGGTCTTTCTCCAGCAGATGCCTGAGAATGGTGACGGCAGCAGGCGTCATCCCCGAGCGCAGGTCCACTTCAGCCAATGCCAGATCAACGCGGGTATCGCCAGACTGGAGACCGGGCTTCAGCAGATCGCGCACCCTTGGGTACTGCTGGCGGGACATCAGCATCCTGGCCAGCTGGAGCCTGGTGTCCACGTGGTCTGGCTCGGCATCGAGCACCTGGCCGAGCACCTTCAGGCCCGCCTCGTCTCGTCCCGCCTTGAGCATCGCCTGCGCGACGACCCGTCGTTCGGCCACCGACTGCGCCGACGCCAGCGCTCCGTCCAGGTCGCCCTGGCGGACCAGGCCGCTGGTCACCCGCTCCTGCGCGAGTGTATTGGCCGGATTCAAGCGCATGGACTCGCGCCAGGCTCGAAGCGCATCAGCCTCACGTCCCTGCTCGGCGAGCGTATCGCCGGCCAGACGCAGGTGGTCGGCCGCCCCGGGCGCGTCGCCAATCTCGGCGAGCATCCGTGCCGCATCCAGCCGGCTAACCGGATTATTGGGATCAAGGACCGCCAGTCGTGTGGCGATCCTGGCGGCGCCGTCACGATCGCCCGCCTTCACGCGCCGCTGGAACAGCGTGTCGAGCACGTGGCGTGCATCGGCCAGCAGACCCTGCTGCGAGGCCAGTTCGGCCATGCGCAAGAGCGCCTGCTCGTCATCGGGCGAGATCTTGACGACCTTCTTGTAGAGCGCGGCTGATTTCGACAGGAATCCATCGGCCGCCAGTTGCTCGGCGATACGGGCGTATTGCGCGACCGCACGGTCGGTTCGGCCAGCCCTGATGAACAGATCGCCCAGCAGGTTGGCTGTGGCCCAGTCCTTTGGATACGCCTCAACGACCGAGGCGTACTCCGTGATAGCCGCCTCGAGTCGCCCCTGACGCAGCAGTTTCTCAGCCCTTCGAAGCGTATCGTCGCGGTCCATCTAGTTGGGTTTATCCACGGTGGCCGGATCAATCGTATCAAAGAGGCTGCGCGGCCGGAACGAGCGCCGATGGATGGATGAATACCCGTAGCGTGCGACAGCCGCCAGGTGGGCCGGTGTCGCGTATCCCTTGTGCCGATCGTATCCGTACCGCGGATCCGCGGCGTGCAGGTCGCTCATGAGGCCATCGCGATAGACCTTGGCGACGATCGAGGCCGCCGCGATGGACGCCACCAGCCGGTCGCCGTGAATGATCCCGCGTTGCGCCATTTCCAGACCTGGCACGCGGAATCCGTCGACCAGCACGACGTCGGGTTGCGGCACGAGCCCGGCAACGGCACGCCTCATCGCTTCGAGCGAGGCGCGATGGATGTTCAGGCGATCGATGTCGGCCGGCGCCACTTCGCCAAGCGCCCAGCCGATGGCGTCCCGTTTGATGCGGACGGCCAGCCGCTCGCGCTCGGCAGGGGGTACCAGCTTCGAATCGGCCAGATCGGGAATATGTCGGGCGGGGTCGAGCAGGACCGCGGCCGCGACGACCGGACCAGCCAGACACCCGCGCCCGACTTCATCGACTCCGGCCACGTGCACGAAGCCAACTCGCCGCAGCGCGTTCTCGAGAGTCCGTCTGGCCCGAGTCCGCCGCATCACCTGGTCCTGTTGAAGAGGATCTCAGACTGACCGCTTCGTCTCTTTCATGCGGGCGGCCTTGCCCTTCAACTCGCGCAGGAAGTACAGCTTCGCCCGCCGTACCTTCGCCGAGCGGATGACCTCCACGCGGTCGATGATCGGCGAGTGGACCGGGAAGATTCGCTCAACCCCCTGGCTAAACGAGACCTTGCGCACGGTGAAGGTCGCACGCGTGCCGCCGCGGTGCTGCCCGATCACGAGACCTTCGAAGATCTGGATACGTTCCTTGTCGCCCTCACGCACCTTGACGTGCACGCGCACCGTATCGCCGGTCCGCAGTTTCGGCCGCTCCACCAGTTGCCCCTGTTCCACCGTTTCAATCGCGCCCATACTCGGCTCCTCTCTCTTCCATCAACGCGCGCAGCATCTCGCGCTCTTCGCTGTCCAACTTGGCGTCCGCCAGCAACTCCGGCCGTGACGCCAGCGTCCGCCGCAGCGCCTCACGCTTGCGCCAACGCTTGATCTCGGCATGATGTCCTGACATCAGCACGTCAGGCACCGCCATCCCTCGAAACCCCGCCGGCCGCGTAAACACGGGGAAATCCAACAACCCCCGCGTAAACGAATCCGCTTCGACCGACTCCTCGTCGCCCACCGCACCCGGCAGCAGTCGCACCACCGCATCGACGATCACCAGCGCAGGCAACTCGCCACCCGAGAGCACGTAGTCGCCAATCGACAACTCCTCGGTCGCCAGGCCCGTGCGGACGCGATCGTCAACGCCTTCGTACCGTCCGCACAGCAGCACCACGTGGCGCATCCCGGCCAGCCTCGCGGCCTCGGCCTGGGTGAAGGTCTTTCCCTGAGGCGAGGTCAAGATGACCGCGTCAGGCTCGCCGCCCTGCGCCCGGATGGCGTCGACGGCGGCAAACAGCGGCTCGGGCTTGAATACCATGCCCGGACCGCCGCCATACGGCACATCATCCACGCTCCGGTGTCGATCGGTCGTGTGGTCGCGCAGGTCGTGCACCCGCACATCCACGATGCCGCGTTCAATCGCGCGGCGGATGATCCCCTCGCCGAGCGGCCCGTCGCACAAGCGCGGGAAAATCGTGACGAGGTCGAATCTCACCGTCGCCCGCCACGCCACACCCGCCGGTGGCCGCGAACCTGGTTAAGGCCCAGCAGCCCGTCAGGCGCGGCAATCACAATCCGTCTCGCACCAGGATCGATCTGCCGGCAAATCTCATCCACCAGCGGTACCAGTTGCTCACCCGCCGGTCCTTCGACGGTCAACCGGCTCGCGCCGCCCGCACCATCGACCCGGGTCACCGTGCCGACCTCGTCTCCCTCGACCGTCTCGACGCGGCACCCCACGAGGTCGTGGTGGTAGAAACACCCTGGCGGAAGTGCCACGAGGTCACTGGGCCCGATACGCAATTCGCGTCCGGCGAATGGTTCGGCCGCCTCGATCGAATTGATCCCGTCGAACCCGACAATCGGACGCCCCTTGTAAAACCTCGCCGAGCGAACCGTCAAGGTGCGCACAACGCCCGCGTCCTGCACCAGCACGTGCCCGCCTGGCCGAAACCGCTCGTCCGGGAAATCGGTTTCAGCATGCAGGACCACCTCGCCACGCAGACCGTGGGGGCGTCCCACACGGGCCACAACGACCAGGTTGTCCCATTCGGCGCTGGCCATTCTGGCCTACCGGCGACCGTGTCCGTCGCGAAACTCCACCGAGACGCGCTGGGCGTCGCGATCGGCGGTGGCCATCACCAGCGTGCGAATGGCCGTCGCGGTCCGGCCCTGCCGGCCGATGACGCGCCCCATGTCGCCATCAGCGACGAACACCTCGATGACCGCGGTGCCGCGCTGATCGGTCTCGGTGACGCGCACCTGGTCGGGCTCATCGACGAGCGCCTTGATGACGATGTCGGCGACGTCGCGCGCGCGGCTCACTGCGCGGTCGGCGCGACCGTTGCTTTTGCCTCGGCCGGCGGCTCCTGGTACTTCTTCATCAGGCTTTTCACCGTGCTGCTCGGCTGCGCGCCGACTTTCAGCCAATGCGCGAGCCGCTCGCGATCCACCTTGAGCGTCGCGGGCTTGGTCTTGGGGTTGTAGAACCCCAGGGTTTCCGTGACGCGGCCATCACGGGGCGAGCGCGCCTCGGTCACGACCATACGGAACGTCGGTCGTTTATTCGAGCCAATCCGGGTCATACGAATCGCTAACATGTCTCTCCTTCACAAGGGGGCCAGATGGGCCCCTCTCCGTTCAGGCCCGCAGGCCCCGTCCCTTGAGCATCGCCATTGCCTGTCGCATCCGCTTGCGGTTGCCGGTGCCCCCGCCCATCCCGCCGACCGCCTTCAGCATCTTCCGCATCTGGGTGAACTGGCGCAGCAGGCGGTTGACGTCCTCAACGCTGGTGCCGCTGCCCCGACTGATGCGCCGGCGACGGTTGCCGTCAATCACCTTATAATTTCTGCGCTCGCCTTTCGTCATCGATCCGATGATCGCCTCGACGCGGTTCATTTCCTTCTCGTCCGGCTGCGCCGCCCCGAGTTGCTTCAGGTTGCCCATGCCGGGGAGCATTCCAAGCACCTGCTCGAGCGGGCCCATTTTCTTGAGCGTCCGCAGCTGGGCCTGGAAGTCCTCGAGCGTGAACTCCTCGCCGCGCATCGTCTGTTCGATGCGCGCCGCGTCCTCACGACCGATCACCGATTCAGCCCGCTCGATGAGCGACAGCACGTCGCCCATTCCGAGCAGCCGCGAGACAAACCGCTCGGCCTGGAACGGTTCGAGATCGTCGAGCCGCTCGCCGAGGCCGACAAAGGCAATCGGCACACCGACCACCGCGACCACCGACAGCGCCGCGCCTCCGCGTGCATCGCCATCAAGCTTGGTGAGCACGACCCCGCTCACGCCGACCTGCCGGTTGAACTCGCCGGCACTCTTGATCGCGTCCTGTCCTGTCATCGCGTCGGCGACATACAGGGCGTCAGTCGGTCCCACCGCATCGCGAATCGACGTCAGTTCCTGCATCAACTCGTCGTCGATATGGAGCCGACCTGCCGTGTCGACGATCACGACATCGAACCCGAGATTCCGGGCCTCGGTGAGCGAACCGGATGCACGCTGCAGCGGGTCCATTTCTCCGGCCGGGTCGTACACCCTCAATTCGGCCTGACGTCCAAGCACGTTCAACTGTTGGATGGCGGCCGGACGCCGGACGTCGGTCGACACGAGCAACGGGTGACGGCCTTGCCTGGTCAGCCAGCGGCCCAGCTTGGCCGCCGTGGTGGTCTTGCCCGATCCCTGCAACCCCAGTAACAGAATGACTCTCGGCGTCGTGCCCTTGTCCGGACGCAAACCGCCGGGCATATCGCCAAAGAGCGCCACCAGTTCGTCGCGCACGATCTTGACGACCTGCTGCGCCGGCGTGAGACTGCGAAGCACGTCCTGCCCCACTGCCCGTTCGCGGACGCGGTCGACGAAGGCCTTGACGACCTTGAAGTTGACGTCGGCCTCGAGCAGCGCCATGCGGATCTCGCGCAGCGCCGTCTCGACGACGGATTCCGACAGCCGCGTCTCGCCGCGCAGCGTGCGGAACACATCCTGGAGCCGATGACTCAGAGCGTCGAGCATGCGTACAGTCGAATCGCGTGACGCGCGTCGTATGACAAGCTGATTGCCAGCATGGCACCCACAGGAACGCGTAACATCCTGCGGCGCAAACCCTTATCGTAGCGTCAGTTGGCAGCGACTGTCAACGCGCCGAAAGGAGGCCCGACCCGGATCAGACCGACGTCAGATGGTGCCCGAGTTTCTCTTTTTTCGTCTTGAGATAGCGGCGGGTTGAGTCGGAGGCGGGAATCTCGAGCGGCACCGTCTCTGACACCGAGAGGCCGTACCCCTCAAGGCCGACGAATTTCCGGGGATTGTTGGTCAGCAGGCGCATGGACGTGACGCCGAGGTCCCGCAGGATCTGCGCGCCAATGCCGTAGTCGCGCTGGTCGGGCTTGAACCCGAGCCGTTCGTTCGCCTCGACGGTATCGAGACCCTGGTCCTGCAGCGCGTACGCCTTGATCTTGTTGGCCAAGCCGATCCCACGCCCTTCCTGGTTCAGATACAGGAGCACGCCGCGCTTCTCAGTGGAGATGCGCCGCAGGGCCTTTTCGAGCTGCTCGCCGCAGTCGCAGCGGGCGGAATGGAAGACATCGCCGGTGAGGCAGCGGGAATGCACCCGCACCAGCACGTCCCGGCCGTCGCCCAGATTGCCCTGCACCAAGGCGACGTGCGTCTCCTTGTCGAGCACGCTCTCGTAGGCAAACACGCGGAACTGCCCGTACCGGGTGGGCAGGTCAGCATCGGCCACCTTCCTGACCATGCGCTCTGTCCGCATGCGGTAATTGATCAGATCGGCGATCGTGATCATCAACAGACCATGCCGCCGCGCGAACCTGGTCAACTGCGGCACCCGCGACATCGATCCGTCGGCGTTCATAATCTCGCAGATGACACCCGCCGGGTACAGCCCTGCGATGCGGGCCAGATCCACCACCGCCTCGGTCTGCCCGGCGCGCACCAGGACGCCGCCGTCCCGCGCCCGCAACGGGAACATGTGACCGGGCCGCGACAGGTCCGCAGGCAAAGTCGACGGATCGATCGACGCCAGCACGGTGTTCGCCCGGTCAGCGGCGGAAATGCCCGTGCTCGTCCGGTGACGCGCCTCGATGGAGACGCAGAAGGCCGTATTGAACAACGCCGTGTTCTGGGTGACCATCAGCGGGACCTCGAGCTCATCGAGCCGCTGCTCCGTCATCGGCATGCAGATCAGGCCGCGGCCGTACGTCGCCATGAAGTTGATCACGTCCGGCGTTACCGCCGACGCCGCGATCGTCAGATCGCCTTCATTCTCGCGGTCCTTGTCGTCGATGACGATGATCATCTTGCCCGCGCGAATGGCAGCAATCGCGTCCTCGATCCGCGCGAAAGGACCCTGCAACGCCGGGCGCGGCCGCGTGCGCGTGGGTCCCGGGCGTCGGCTCGGTCGTGTGCTCATGATGCCATCGGCGGCAGCGCCGTGGCGCCTGGCCAGGCGCCAGAGAGTTGGGCCACACGAACGACGTACTTGCCGATCACGTCGACCTCGAGATTCACGCGGTCGCCCACGTGGAGTCCCCGAAGGTTCGTGTGTTCCCAGGTAAACGGAATAATCTGCACGGTGAAGTCGCGCTCGTGCAGGCTCGCGACCGTCAGGCTGATGCCGTCGACCGCGACAGACCCTTTGGGAATGAAGTACGGGCTGAATGACGGATCGAAGGCGACCCGGATCCAGAAGAACTCGCCATCGGGCGTCACCTCCGTCAGCACGCCAGTCGCATCCACGTGGCCCAGCACGAAATGCCCGCCCATGTGGCCGTCCGGGCGCATGGGCCGCTCGAGATTGACGAGCGTGCCCGGACCACACGCGCCAAGCGTCGTGACCCGCGCGGTCTCCGGGCCGATCTCCGTCTCGACGTGGCGCCCCGACTGTCTGGTGACCGTCAAGCACACGCCATTGACGGCGACGCTGTCGCCTGCCTTCAGTTCGGCCGCCAGATCGGTATCGACGACCAGTCGATAGCCGCTCTCAATCGGCTCGAGCCCCGCCACAACACCGATATGCTCAATCAAGCCTGTGAACATCGCCCTCTATCATGACATCAGGTCCGCACGGCTCCACGCGCAGATTGAACAACGACGGGAGCGAGAGCCGCGACGACGCCACCCATGGTAATCCGGACGGGCCCAGCACGCGAGGGGTTACCAACACGCGCACGGCGTCGACCAGTCCAGCCGCAAACGCCGATTCGTGCAGCGCCGGCCCTCCCTCGATCAGCAACGATTGGATGCTGAATGGCAGGAGCGCCGCAACGGCGGCCTCGATCCCGCCCGTCTGCAATCGAACGAGCGTGGCGCCGGCGCACTCCAGGTCTCGCGCACGCGACGCGTGCGCGTCGGCCACGACCGCCGTGGTGACAATCAACACGGGTCCTGACGACAGCGTCCTGAACAGCCGCGCGGACGTGGGCGTTCGCAGCCGTCGATCGAAGACGACCCGCGCCAGGGGACGGCGACGATAGACATCGCGGACCGTCAACAGCGGATCGTCGATCAGCACGGTTCCGGAGCCGACCCCGACCGCGTCCACCTCCGCGCGCAGCAACTGGCTGCGCCGGTCAGCAGCCGCACCGGTCATGTGCGTACGCACGCCCGGGCCAGAGGCAACGCGGCCATCCAGGCTCGTGGCGACCTTCGCGATCACAAAGGGGCGTTGTCGCCGCATGGCGCTGAAAAACGCCTGGTTCAACCGCACAGCCTCAACGCGGCCGACACCGGCGTGCACCTGCACGCCCTGCTCTCGCAGTCTACGCGCGCCGCCGCCAGCCACCCGCGGATTGGGATCTTCA
Source organism: Acidobacteriota bacterium (assembly GCA_026393675.1). Taxonomy (NCBI): domain Bacteria; kingdom Pseudomonadati; phylum Acidobacteriota; species Acidobacteriota bacterium. The sequence goes on from JAPKZQ010000045.1 coordinate 210,187, forward strand.
ACCGCCATCACGACGCGCGCGATCCCCGCCTTGATAATCGCGTCGACACACGGCGGCGTCTGGCCTGTGTGGCAGCACGGCTCCAGCGTGCAGTAGAGCGTCGCTCCTCGTGCGGATGGCCCCGCCGCGCGAAGCGCGTGTACTTCGGCATGCGGCTCGCCCGCCTGGGTGTGGTATCCAGCCCCGACCACGACCCCCTCGCCGGTGACGACGATGGCGCCGACCAGAGGATTCGGCGTTGTACAGCCGCGCGCACGTGCGGCCAGCGCGAGCGCGCGGTTCATGTACTCCGCGTCGCTCAGCATGACAGCTACCAACTCTCGCTGAACAGCGCGTCGACGTACTCTCGTGCCGAGAACGGGACGAGGTCGCTGATGCCTTCGCCGACGCCAATGTACCGGATGGGCAACTTCAGGTCGTGCGCGATGCCGACCGCCACGCCGCCTCGAGCCGTACCGTCCAGTTTGGCCAGCACGATGCCGCTGACGCCGGCGGCGGCCATGAACTCGCGTGCCTGTACCAGGCCGTTCTGGCCAACCGTGGCATCGAGCACCAGCAGCACTTCGTGAGGGGCTCCCTCGACCTCGCGAGCGGCGATGCGGCGGATCTTCTCCAGTTCCTCCATCAGGTTGGTCCGCGTGTGCATCCGCCCGGCCGTGTCGACAATGATCGGATTCCGGTGCCGGGCCTTGCCAGCCGCCAGCGCGTCGAACACGACCGAGGCGGGGTCGGCGCCCTCCCTCGCCCGCACGACATCGACGCCGGCGCGCGCCGCCCAGATCTCCAATTGCTCGACCGCCGCCGCGCGAAACGTATCGGCCGCGCACACCAGCGGATCGGCACCTTGCGTCTTGTAGAGGCTGGCCAGTTTGGCGACTGTGGTCGTCTTGCCCGTGCCGTTCACGCCCACCATCAGGATGACGGTCGGCGTACCAGACCGGGGAGGAGCGGCATCCGCGCCAGAGAGAATCGCGAGTAATTCGTCTTTGACCAGGTCCCGGAGCGATTCACCCTGTCGCGCGCGATGAGTGACGGCGCCGACGATCCGCTCGGCCGCGGCGACACCGACATCGGCGCCAATCAGGACTTCTTCGAGCGCCTCGGCCGTCTCCGCATCAACCGGCGCCAGGCGCCGCTCGGGAGCATCGGCGCGTTTCGCGATCTCGTCGAAGCGTCCGAGCAGTTGCTGCGCCGTGCGACGCAGACCTTCACGGACGCGGCTGAGGAGTCCCATCCCGGCATTGTATCATCCGGTCTCGACCTCGATTCGCTGCGGACGGAGCATCAACTCGGCGACCGCGTGGGCCGGCGTCGTGCGTCCCGCGAGCAACTCGGCCATCTGCGCGGTGATGGGCAACTCGACGTCGCGGCGGGCGCCGAGCGCGAGCGCCGCCTCGGTCGTCTTCACGCCCTCGGCGACCATCTTCATGCCCGCCAGAATCTCGGCAAGCGGACGGCCCTTCGCCAATTCCATCCCGACGTACCGATTGCGGCTGTAGGAGCCCATGCACGTCAAGACCAGATCGCCAAGCCCGGACAGTCCGGCCAGCGTCTCGCGCCGTCCGCCCTCGGCAATCGCCAGGCGCGAGATCTCCGCGAGGCCCCGCGTGATCAGCGCGGCGTTGGCGTTATGACCCAGGCCCAGACCGTCGACCACGCCTGCGGCGATCGCAATCACGTTCTTGAGGGCTCCGCCGATCTCGACCCCGGCGACATCCGGCGTCGTGTAGATCCGGAAAAACTTTCCGCGGAACTCCTCCTGCACGCGCTCGGCCGCCTGCACGTCCCCGCTCGCCACCGACACGGCGGTTGGCAATTCTCGCGCGACCTCAATCGCGAAGCTGGGCCCTGAGAGCACGACGACCGGATGGCCGGTTGGACATTCCTGCTCGACCACCTGCGACATGCGGAGCAGCGTGCCGGTCTCGAGGCCCTTCACGACGCTGACGAGCACGGCTCCCGGCTGGAGCAGCCTCTTCGCGTCGACCAGGACGGCGCGCAGCGCATGCGACGGCACGGCGGCCACCACGATACCAGCCCCGCCAACGGCCTCCGCCAGCGACAGTGTCGCGTCGATGCCAGAGGGTAATGCGATGTCGGGCAAGTACACCGCGTTCGAGCGTCGTTCTCTTACGGCCTCGACCACATCGGGCTCGATCGACCACAGGCGAACGGGATGGCCGATCCGTGCGAGGTGGACAGCCAGGGCGGTCCCCCAACTCCCCGCTCCGAGAATCGCGATGTCGGTCACGGTTGGTCTCCTGGCGGAACGGCCCGGCTGCCGGAACGACGCTCGGCTCCGCCGGCCAGCCTGATCAGATTGCTGCGGTGGTTGAACAGCACCAGGCACCCGGCGAAGAAGGCGGCGCGCACGATGGAGACAGGCGTGCCAACGGCGTAGGCGAAGGGCCCGAGACACACCGCCGCGACCATCGATCCCAGAGAGACCGTGCGGCTCAGTCCCGCGACCACCGCAAACACGGCCGCCGCCAGCAACGTCGCCGGCGGTGCGAGCACGGCAAACGCGCCGCAGGTGGTGGCGACGCCCTTTCCACCCCGAAAACCCAGCCACACCGGATAGATGTGCCCGGCAACCGCCGCCACACCCGCCGACGCGCAGACACCCTGTCCTGCGCCGAGGCGCTGCGCGGCCACCACCACGGCCGCACCCTTCGCGACGTCGAACAGCACCGTCAGCAGTCCGGCGCTCGACCCGGCGACCCGGAACACATTGGTCGCTCCGACATTGCCGCTGCCCACAAGCCGGATATCAAGGTGGCCCTTGCGCCGCGCGAACAGGAACGCGAACGGCACCGAACCAACCAGGTATGCGAACGCGACGAGCAGGACGGCGTTCACGGCTCGAGTGGGATTCTCAGGACGGCGGCGTACGTCGATCCGAGGGGAGACAACTTGCTGCGATAGAGGGTCGCATGGTCGACACGGCAGGATCCGACCGGCTCGATCGACATCGTGGCGAGCAAGGCCCCGAGATCAACCGAAACGGGCGACTTGAGCCGAGCCAACGTCAAGTGGGGGATATATCGCCTGCTTTCCAGCTCGAGGCCAAGGCGGGTCAGCCGGTTCCATAGTTCGACATACATCGCCCCAAGGCCACCGGCCCCGGATGCCACGTCGAGTCGTATCACGCGGGACTCGCCCCTGGTCGGAAACACGCCGAGGTCACCAAACTCGATATCAAACGGCGCGAGGCGAACCGGCTGCGCCATCACGGCCCTCAGCGTCGGCAGGCGGCCGAGCTTCACCTCGCCGAGAAAATGCACCGTGAGATGCAAGGTGTCTGGGGATTTCCATCGAAGGGCGTACGCCAGATCCCGGCTGGCCTGCTTGCACTGCTGCCGAAGCCGGCCGATGGCCACCGCCACGCCACGCCGGGCGTGCTCGTCCAGATCGACGGCCACGAAAAGTCTCATCTCGACGCCTCAGTGCTTCGACTCGCAAGTACCGTTGCGTATTCCTGCGAGGCGATCCGCAATTAACGCTCGCTCAGCACTGAGTCCTACGTGAATAAGTTCGTTGCCGAACTTATGACCCGAAGGACTCAGGAGCCCCACACACGACAAACGCCCCGCCGATGTCCGCGCCGATCAGCACGCGACGGACCATATCGAGGGCCATCTGGGCGGCAAACTGCTTGACGCGCTGCCGGCCTCCAGGAAAACGGAAGGTCCGCACGATGCGGGCAGTCGGGGTGACGGCCGCAATGGCCACCGTCCCCACCGGCTTGCGCTCGCTGCCTCCGGTCGGACCGGCGATCCCGGTCACGCCGACGCTCACTTCCACACCGGCCCGCTCGCGGACGCCATCCGCCATGGCCAGGGCCACTTCCTCACTCACGGCGCCGTGCACGTGGATAAGTGCCGTCGGTACCCCGAGCCAGGTGGTCTTCGATTCGTTGTTGTAACACACCGCATTCACGAACACATAATCTGAACTGCCGGGCACGTCGGTCAGCCGCGACGAGATCAATCCGCCCGTGCAGGATTCGGCAACGGCTATTCGCCAGCCCCGCTGGCGAAGCGCGTCTCCCACGACCTGCTCGAGCGCCCGCCCGTCGATGCTGAAGGTATCGGCACCAACGACCGCCACCACCTGCCTGGCGGCATCATCGAGCCTGGCCATGCCGATCGCTTCTGTGTCGGCGTGCACCGAGAGGTGCAACTCGATCTGCGCGGATACCGTTAGCACCGTGGTCGCGATGGGCAGCGCCTCGCGCGCCCAGCGGGAGTAGGTCGGAAAGACCATCTCCTCGACCTCGGACTCGGTCCGGCCACAGATTCTCAGCACCTTCCGGCAGAGTTTCCGGCCTCCGGCCCGCGGCGCGAGCCGCTCGGCGGCCACCCGCGTGAACATCGGCTCGAGTTCACCGGGCGGTCCCGGCAGCAGGATCAGGATTCGCCCATCGCGTTCGATCCACAACCCTGGTGCGGTCCCGTTCTGATTGGGCAGGACCTCTGCCCCAACTGGCACCAGGGCCTGGCGCCTGTTTGTCTCGGCCATGCGCATGCCACGCGACGCGAAGCGTTGGCGGATGCGATCGAGCACCAGTTCGTCTTCAACCAGCCTCATCGCCAGCAGCCCGGCGACGGCATCGCGCGTCAGATCGTCGTCGGTGGGCCCGAGCCCTCCGCACATCACGACCAGTTCGACCCGGTCCAGCGCCACGCGCAGCACTGCCGCGACATCGTCCCGCCGGTCGCCCACCACCGTCTTGGCGCGTACCTCGATGCCCAGCTCGTTGAGACATCCGGTGATGAAGAGGGAATTCGTGTCGACGCGCGGCGGCACGAGCAACTCGGACCCGACGGCGATAATCTCCGCCCAGCGCAGACCGATCGTGCCGGCCGTCTCCGTCATCTCATCCACTCCGGGCGCCACCAGACGAGGACCTGCACGACCAGGTTCGCGTACACGCCGGCCATCGCATCATCGGCCATGATACCGAGGCCACCCCCGAGGTGCTCGAACCGGCCTGCTGGCCATGGTTTGATGATGTCAAACACGCGAAACACGAGGAAGGCGGCCACCACAACCGGCCACGACAACGGCAGCCACAACAGGCTGACCAGCATGCCGACCACTTCGTCGATCACGACCACCCCGGGGTCTTCGACGCCAAGATGGTGCTCGACGACCGTGGCACTCCAGACGCCGATGATAAACAGCCCGACGGCCACGGCGAGATCGAGCCAGTGGTACCCGAGCATTCGAAGCGGCACAATCAGGAGCAACCCCGCGACCGACCCAGCCGTGCCCGGTGCAATCGGTGAGTACCCGGAGTATCCGAACGTAGAAACGGCAAGCGCGACACGGGAACCGACGGTGTGTGGTTTCATGAAGTCAGACAGATCACGAGGTCGCCGCATGCTGGATCACGCGTGTCCCGGCCAGCCGATCGTGCAGGGCACGAAAGTCGCCGAACGCCGCAGGCAGGAATCCGAGGCCGGCCGGGCCGATCGAGAGCAGCATGGCGAGGGTCCGCCACGTGGCCCGCCGCAGATCCATGGCCTCCCGGTTGACGGGAACGACGCGGATGCCCACGGCCATTTTCCCCAGCGTCTGACCGAGCGTTCCGGTAAACAGGATGAGATAGCCGCCATTGAGCAGGATCAGAAACGTCAGGAGCGGCACCAGGGGCAGCACGCGGATCTCCGACGGACTCAATCCGCACAGTCGCAGCGTGAATGACAGCAGCACCGCGTCGATGCCGGCCAGAAGCAACGCGTCTATGGCGGCGGCCCCAAAGCGACGTGACGGCGGCGCGACAGGTGCGAGAGCGTCGGCGCCTGCGGAGGTGACCGGTTCGGGCGGCGAGGCCACCGGTCGGACCTCTGCCGGTGGCACGGCCACCGGAGCTTCGAGATTCAGTTCGAGTGGAACGGGCCTTCGCACCTCCGGTCGCACGCGAACGCGCGACGGCGTCGGTGTGGCTCGCCTGACAGAGAGAGGCGCCCGAGGTGGCGGAAGCAGGCCATCACCAAAGAGCGGCAGATCCATGGGCGTGCCTTCCGGCAGTGGCGCCAGCCGGCGGTCGACACCCGAAGCAGGCGTGGCGCCCCCCGGCGTTTTCCGGAATCGCGCCCCTCGCGTCAGGTGGGCACCCGGGACGGCCGGCGCTGTCGTCTCCTGGTTGATCAGGGAGAATTCGTATCCGCAGTGCTTGCAGCGGTCACCGCTGTCGAATCCGAGATAGCCACACTTGGGACACTTCATCAGCGGCGCTCGCCTGTCGACCCTGGCGGCACCACGGCCCCGGCGTCGCCCCCCGCGCCTTGCGGTTGCGGGTACCCGAGCAACGCCCGTTGGATCGTGGCGCGCAGGCGGTCGGCCTCACCTGAGAGCGGATCGGCGTCGGCAATGCCGTCAAGCGCGGCCAGCGCCGCCTTCAACTGGCCGGACCCAAACATGGATCGGGCCCGCGAGAGCGCAAGTTCGGCCGCGCGCGGCACGGGCAGCGGTTCCGGAGGCCGGGCAACCGTGCTCACGTTCGCCGGACGCGCGAGCTTCAAGTCCAGAAACGGCTTGAGCGGATCCTTCGAGGTGGCAAACAGCATGATCGCGCCCGCCACCAGGGCCAGTCCGATAATCGGCCACGCCCGCACCGGACGCCGCGAGGCGGTCAGCAACGATCGCGCGGTGACGGCACGCCTCGAGGTCTGCAGGCGCCTCGCGCGCGATTCGCGCACCTGCGCGGCGCGCTCGCCGGAGAGACGCTCGAGCCGGTCGAGGTAGGACTGCGCCGTCTCGTGCGCATCGTCCTGATCCACGGCTGAACTGAGCAACTCCCGGGCGACCCCTTCGTCGCCGCGGCTGAGCGCGTCCATGCCTTCCTGGACCAGTTGTTCCGACTTGCGTTGGCGCTCGGCCATCGCGCCACGAGCCCGCTCGATGTAGGCCCGCGCCCGCGCGTGCGTACGATCGAGAAACAGCACGCGTCCCCAGACGTTGGTCGCATCCTGATACCGTCCGGCGAAGTAGTGGTCGAGGCCGGCGAGCAGCAACTCGTCGATCCGGACATCACGGTCGGCGACGGTATCAGCGTCACCGGGGAGCGCCGTTGGTGTGGGTCGCGGATCAGTCATGGGCGATTCAGGAATGCGTGTCGTGATTATACGACAAGCTTTCGCCGTCGCGATCACCCTGCCTTGCCGGCGCAATCCCCAACCCGCGCATCTTGCGGTAGAGATTGCTGCGTTCGACGCCGAGCACCTCCGCGGTGCGCGAGATGTTGCCCTGCTGCGAGGCCAGCGTCTTCAGGATGTAGTCACGCTCAAACTCGTCTCGCGCTTCGTGGAGGGGCCGCACAGGTGCGGCGCCGGCGGCGACTGGTCCCGCCGGCGTCGGACCAAGAAACGTGAGATCCTCGGCCTTGATGACCTCGCCCGGCACCATGATCATCAGCCGCTCGATGACGTTCCGAAGTTCGCGGATGTTGCCGGGCCATCCGTAATGCGCGAGCACCGTCAGCGCTCCCTCATCCAGGGTCTTGAGACGCCGTCCGTATTCGCGTGCGAACAGACGCGTGAAGTGGACGGCCAGCAGCGGAATGTCCTCGCCACGATCCCGGAGCGGCGGCACGAAGATCGGAATGACGTTGAGCCGGAAGTAGAGATCCTCGCGGAAGCGGCCGTTCTTGATCTCGGCGAGCAGGTCCTTGTTGGTGGCCGCCAGCACCCGGGTGTCCACTTTGATCCGGGTCGTGCTGCCGACTGGCTCGATCACCTGCTCCTGGAGCACCCTCAGCACCTTGGCCTGGGTCTTCAGGCTCATGTCGGCGATCTCGTCGAGGAAGATCGTCCCGCCATCGGCGGCTTCGAACTTGCCGCGACGATCGGCGACCGCGCCGGTAAACGACCCCCGCATATGGCCGAACAGCTCCGACTCGATCAGCTCTTCGGGAATCGCGGCACAGTTCACCTCGACGAACGGACCGCCCCGGCGACGGCTCAATCCGTGGACCGACCGCGCGACCAGCTCCTTGCCCGTGCCGTTGTCGCCGAAGATGAGCACGCGCCCGTTGGTCGGCGCCGCCATCGCCACCTGCTCGCGCAGTTGGGTCATCGCGTAACTCTCGCCGACCATGGTCAACTCCTCGTCGACCCTGGCCCGGAGCGCGCGGTTCTCGGTCTCGAGGTGCCGCTGCCTGAGCGCGTTGGCCACGACGAGCACGGTCTTGTCGAGCGAGAGCGGTTTCTCGATAAAGTCGAATGCCCCCATCTTGATCGCGCGGACGGCCGACTCGATGTTGCCGTGCCCCGAGATCATGACGACGGCGGCATCAACCTGGCGATCCCGCAGGCGCTGGAGTGTGGTGAGCCCGTCGATCCCCGGCAACCAGATGTCCAGCAGGATCACGTCATAGGTGGCACGAAGCAACCGATCCAGGCAGGCTTCGCCGCTGTCGACGGTCTCCACCTCGTGGCCCTCGTCGCGCAGCACACCGGTGAGCGCCGTGCGCACGCCCGGTTCATCGTCGACGACCAGCAGCCGAGCCTTCATGCCGCCCCCGTCGCGATCGCGCCTTCGGGTTCACACGGCAGCTCGATGGTGAAGCGCGTGCCCCGAGGCTGATTCTCGCCCACCTCGATGGCGCCGCCGTGCTCGGCCACGATGCGACGCACGATCGCGAGCCCGAGCCCGCTGCCCCGCTTCTTGGTCGAGTAGTACGGCATGAACAGTTTCTCCCGATCAGCAAGTGCGATGCCCGGACCGTCGTCGGCCAGCACGATTCGCACGAGGTTGGTCCCGGGATCGTGCTGGGTCTCGACCACCACCTGCCCCTGCTGATTGATCGCCTCGATGGCGTTGTCGACCAGGTTGATGATCACCCGGCGAATCTGGTCCGGGTCGAGCCGGACGCGCGGCAGATCGACCGCGAACAGGGTTTCGAGGCGCACGTGCTCGAACAACCCGTCATAGAGGACGAGGATGCGGCGCAGCAACTCGTGCACGTCGGTGGACTCGCGGCGTGGAGCCGGCATCCGGGCGAACTGCGAGAACTCGTCGACCAGTGACTTGAGCGACTCGACTTCGCCGACAATCGTGGTCGTGCACTCGTCGACGAGCGCCTTGACGTGATCCGGCGCCGTGGAGAACTGCCGCTGCAGGCGCTGCGCGCAGAGCTGGATGGGCGTCAGCGGATTCTTGATCTCGTGGGCGAGCCGGCGCGCCACTTCCCGCCACGCCGCCACCTTCTGCGCGCGAATCAGCGGGGTGATGTCGTCGACCACCAGGACGCGTCCATCCGATCCGCCATCGTCGCTGTGCAGCCTCGTGGAGGCGACAGCCAGCGCCACCTCCCGGCCGTCACGCGTCAGTGAGAGTTCCTGGGCCGGCGGATCCTTGGCGCCGACCCCACGTGGTTGCGCGAACACGGCGAGCGGCTGCAGATCGGGTTCGTTGAAGACGACGGCTGCCGCCTGGCCAACGACCGCGGCGCCCAAACCGAGCAGCCGAAGCGCTGCGGGATTGATCGTCGTGATAAACCCGGCCTCGTCAATAGTCACCACACCGGTGGCCACCCGCTCCAGGATGGCTTCGGTGAAGCGCCGCCGCTCCTCGACCTCCGTGTGCTTCTGCTCGAGATCCACCGTTGAGCGCTCCAGCCGGCGCCTGTTGGTGGCCAACTCGTCGGCCATGCTGTTGAACGCGTCGACCAGCGAGCCGAATTCGTCGGCGGTCTCCCGTTCCACGCGGTGCTCGAAATGACCGGCCCCGATCTCACGGGCCGCCGTGGCCAGTGCCTGTACGGGTCGCGTGATCCGCTTGGCCAGATACAGCCCCATCCATGTCGCGCCGACCAGAATCATCAGCGTGACCATCAGGAAGAACGACAGGTAGACGCCCGTCAGCGGCTGCTTCAGCACGCGGAGCTGGCTGTAGGATTCGTACGCCTTGGTCACCCCTCGCGCCCGGACCGCCATGTCGCCGGTCAGGTGCACGCTCGCCACCACCACCCCTGAGACCGCACCATCGGGCCTGCGCACGGGCGAGGCTGCGCGGATCAGTTCGCCCCCGCTCTCGAGCGGTTCACGCAGCCAGACGTCGGGTTGATCGGTGGTCGCCCGCATCGCCAGTCGATCCGATGACGCCCGAATCGCGCCGATCGGCAGCGTGGGCGAGGCGACGTCAACCACCGCGACCAGGACGCCTGTCGGTTCATTGCCGCGCGGCAGCCGATAGACCTCGATCAGGCCGGCGCGCTGGTCGTTGACGACCGGGGCAACCACGTCACGAACAAAACGCACGTCAGGCTGTGCGAGATCGAGGGTGGCCAGCGATCGGGCAACCCGGGCGGCCTCATCACTCACCTGCCGCTGGCGTTCGTGGTAATAGTCGCTGGCAATCCGCTGCGCTGAGGCGAGCGTCTCGTCCAAATGCACGGTGAACCAACGGTCGACGTTGTTCCGGATGAGCTCGCTGCCCACCAGCAGCACGAGCACGGCGGGGACCAGCGTCATGGCCAGCAGGACCGTGACCAGCTTCGCGCGGAATCTGGCGAACGGCAGCGCGCGGCGGCGCTCGACCAGCAGCTTGATGACGCTGCGCGCGAGCACGAACCCGAGCGCCACCAGCATGGTGAGGTCCACCACCGACAGCGCATAGAGAACGAACTCGCTCAGGAAGTCCGGCGCGAGGCGACTCGACCGGTTGGCCAGCGTCATCGTGCCGGCCAACAGCGCGATGAGCCCCACAATGCCCAGCAGGACCATCCACGGGTTGTCACGCAATGGCCGCCGCCGCAGGGGCGGCGCCGGCGGCGACGCTGGCGGCACCGTCAGGCGAAGCGAGGTGTGAGACCGGCGGGCCTCAGCCATGAAGTGTCCCAGCTCCTGTCGATCAGGGGATGAACGTGAACCGCGCCGTTCCAGTCGCCGTGCTCGGCTCCCACGGCCAGACGAACCACGTCACGCGCGGTCGCGTGCGAACCCGCAGGCGAACGGTATATTCGACGTTGGCCTCGAGCTCCACGGCGCTGAACAGCGGCAGCCTGGCGAATGTGGTCAGGAACTTCTTGACCGCGTTCTGATCATCGGTCACCAGCGTATCTTCGTTGCGGCCGTCGATGGTGCGGGTCAACTGGTAGCGGCCCGTGAGCGTGTCGTGCTGCACGGAGGCCACGACCGTCGACGAGGCCAGTGTCCGATCAAACCACCAGAGCGGACGCCGAAGATCGACGTCGTACGTGATCGACGTGGTGAGTCCCGCGTGAATGGCTTCACCGAGTTCGTCCAGGGTGCTCGCGGCGAACGTGCACGACACGTAGACCCGGCCGTCGCGCGCGACGGCCGAGACGTCGATGCTCCGCGGCGCATCAGCACTCTCCAGCACCAGTAGAGCCAGCACGATGGCAAGCAGCCGTCCCGATGTCATTCCTTGGCGCTGACCAGATCCTTGAGTTCGGCCATGAACTCGCCGATGTCCCGGAAGTCGCGGTAGACCGAGGCGAACCGCACGTAGGCAACCTTGTCGAGTTGCTTGAGTTCCAGCATCAGGGACGTGCCTATTTCGTCGGTCGAGATTTCCTTCTCCGGCCGGTCCTGCAGTGTCGCCTCGACGCGGTCGGCAATCGCCTCGAGCGCCGAGACGGTGACCGGTCGCTTCTCGCAGGCCTTGAGCAGGCCGGCGATCAACTTCTGGCGCTCGAACCGTTCGCGCCGCCCGTCTTTCTTGATCACCATGTACGGCACTTCATCGACGCGCTCGTAGCTGGTGAATCGGCGCCCGCACTCCAGGCACTCGCGGCGCCTGCGGATCACATCGCCTTCGCGGCTCTCGCGCGAATCCACGACCTTGTCGCCCATGTGGCCGCAGTACGCGCACTTCATGGGACCTCCTCGTCTGACCGCTTGGCGGCGAGCCCGCTCGCCCCGCTTAAGCTGAGGCCCTCCCGGGCCATCAGAATCGACCCGGCGATCGTCACCGGCACAAACGACATGGCGTGCAGCACGATGGCCGCCCCGACCGCTCGATCGTTCGGCGTCGCGAAAAACACGGTCGCGCCGATGCGAAACGCTTCGTGGAACCCGCCGACCGCTCCCGGCGTCGGCACCGCCACGCCAACGACGAGGATGGTCATCATGAGAAACGCACCCGGGTACGACATCTCGATGTGGAACGCGCGGCTGGTCGCCCAAATCCCGAGCGCAATCGACAGCCACAGCGGGAATGACAGCAGCATGGCGATCGCCATCCGGCGGGGCTGACGGACCACGGCCAGGCCCTCGACAAAGGCTCGCACGACGCCGGCCACCGATCGAGCCAGGCGCGCTGGCAGGATCCGTTCGATCTTGAGGGCCCACCGCTCGAGGCGGTCGGGGTGCCCCGCGAGCACCATCATGACCACCAGACCAACCAGCGTCGCCGCGAACACCGTCAGCCCACCCACTTTGAGTGCCGAGTAGACCGCGGGATCAGTGGAGGTCAACCCGGACGAAAAAAAGACGACGAAGGTCGCAAACAGAAACAAGACGGCCAGCATGTCGAGCAGTCGCTCAATCACAATCGACGCAAATGTCGCAGTGGCGCTGAACCCCTCGTGCTTGGCGAGCAGATAGGGACGAATCACTTCCCCGGGTCGGGCCGGCAGCAGCGTCGACGCGGCGAAGCCGATCACGGTCGTCTTCAGACACTCGATGAAGTGCGGCCGACCGAGCGGGAGCAGCAGGTACTGCCACCTGAAGGCTCGCAGCACGTAGGTCGATCCCGTGGCCAGCAGCGCAAACAGCAGGAAGTCGATCCGCCCCTGCTGGAGTTCGCCCCAAACCGAGGAGAGGTTGGCGTGTCGAAGAAACCACACCAGCAGAGCCAAGGCCAGCCCCACCACGAGCAGGGTGCGAAGATGGGTACGCATCCGCTCCGAACTCTACTACAAGCACGGCGGCAAGTCTATGGTCCGCAGCAAGTTACGCCTCTCTTGCACTTGGCTGGGTGCGCCGGTAACATGAGCCTGCCCGACGAGCCCTGTGAGGTCCACCGATGTCCAAGCCCATGATTGAGTCCACCCTCGAAGGCCTGACCCCGTTCCGCCGCGGCAAGGTGCGAGACCTCTACGAGGTGGGTCACGACCTGCTGATTGTGGCCACCGACCGGATTTCGGCCTTCGACTACATCCTGGGATCGGGCATCCCCGACAAGGGTAAGGTCCTCAACCAGCTCTCCGCCTTCTGGTTTGGCCTGATGACCGACATCATCCCCAATCACGTCATCACGACCGACCCGCTGCAATACCCGGAACCGGCTCGCCGCCATGCCGCCGTGCTGCGCGGGCGATCGATGCTCGTCCGCCGCACCCGGCCCCTGCCGGTCGAATGCGTGGTCCGTGGATATCTCGCGGGATCCGGCTGGAAGGAGTACCAGATGACTGGAGCCGTGTGCGGCATCGTACTGCCGAAGGGCCTGGTGGAATCGGACCGGCTGCCGACGCCGATCTTCACGCCGTCGACGAAGGCGGAAAGCGGGCACGACATCAATATCAATGACGCGGAAACCATTGGGATGGTCGGCCGCGAGCATTTCACGCAGTTGCGAGACCTGTCGCTGCGCGTCTACAGCCGCGGCGCGCAGCATGCCGAGACGCGCGGCATCATTGTCGCCGACACGAAGTTCGAATTCGGCATCATCGACGGCCCCGACGGCCGCGAGCACCTGATGCTGATTGACGAGGTCCTGACGCCCGATTCGTCCCGGTTCTGGCCGTCGGATTCGTACAAACCCGGGGGCGGTCAGCCAAGCTACGACAAGCAGTTCGTGCGGGACTACCTCGAGGCGATTGGCTGGAACAAGCAGCCGCCGGCGCCGGCGCTCCCCCCCGACGTCATCTCGAAGACGCGTCAGAAGTACGTCGAAGCCTATGAGCGCCTGTCGGGGCGCACACTCGAATAGGCCTTCCCACACGGGAGTGACACCCGAATCACACCGGACTCCACACCTTTGTAGACTCAATTGACAGTCCCAGCGGGTCCAGCACTCAATAAAGGTGAGTGCTAACGTGCCCCTATTTGACAGGCCCCGCGGTTCGAGCGATAATTAGCAGTCCATGAGTGTGAGTGCTAGCGAGCAGTGGAACTGCGCGCTGGACATGGTTCATTCTCGTACGTGGGAGGAGTTGGAACATTATGAAGGTCAAGCCACTTCACGACCGCATCATCGTCAAGCGTATCGAGGAAGGTGAACAGGTGGTCGGCGGCATCATCATCCCCGACAGCGCGAAGGAAAAGCCCCAGCAGGGCAAGGTTATCGCCGTCGGCGCCGGCAAAATCGACGACAAGGGCAAGCGTACGCCGCTCGACGTCAAGGACGGCGACAAGATCCTGTTCGGCAAGTACTCGGGGCAGGAAATCAAGCTGGACGGCGAGGAATTCCTCATCATGCGTGAGGATGAGGTTCTCGGGGTGATTGAGTAGGCGACGGCTGGCCCATCAAGGAGTTGACTAATGGCAAAACAGATTCAATACGGAGAGCAGTCGCGCCAGGCGATCCTGCGCGGCGTGAACAAGCTGGCCGATGCCGTCAAGGTGACGCTCGGTCCCAAGGGTCGGAACGTCGTGCTCGACAAGAAGTTCGGATCGCCGCTCATCACCAAGGACGGCGTGACGGTGGCGAAGGAAATCGAGCTGCCCGATCCCCTCGAGAACATGGGCGCGCAGATGGTGCGCGAAGTCGCGAGCAAGACGTCGGATGTGGCCGGTGATGGCACGACGACGGCCACGGTGCTGGCGCAGGCGTTCTACCGTGAGGGCGCGAAGATGGTGGCGGCGGGCGCGAACCCGATGGACCTCAAGCGCGGCATCGAGCGCGCGGTCGAGGCGATCACCGCCGACCTCAAGAAGCGGTCGAAGCCGGTCAAGGGCCACATGATCGCGCAGGTCGGGACGATCTCGGCGAACAACGACGAGACCATCGGCAAGATCATCGCCGAGGCGATGGAGAAGGTCGGCAAAGACGGTGTCATCACGGTCGAAGAGGCCAAGACGCTCGAGACCTCGCTCGAGGTCGTCGAGGGGATGCAGTTCGATCGCGGGTACCTGTCGCCCTACTTCGTGACCGATCCTGAGCGGATGGAAGTCGTGCTCGAGAATCCGATGATTCTCATCCATGAGAAAAAGATCAGCTCGATGAAGGACCTCCTGCCGATCCTGGAGCAGGTGGCCCGACTGAGCCGTCCGCTGCTCATCATCGCCGAGGACATCGAGGGCGAGGCGCTCGCGACGCTGGTCGTCAACAAGCTGCGCGGCACGCTGCACGTCGCCGCCGTCAAGGCGCCCGGCTTCGGCGATCGCCGCAAGGCCATGCTCGAGGACATCGCGATCCTGACCGGCGGCAAGGCCGTCACCGAGGATCTCGGCATCAAGCTCGAGAGCGTGAAAGTCGAAGACATGGGCCAGGCGAAGAAGATCACCATCGACAAGGACAACACGACCATTGTCGAGGGCGGCGGCGAATCCTTGAAGATCCAGGGCCGTGTGAAGCAGATCCGGGCCCAGGTCGAGGAGACTACGTCTGACTACGACCGCGAGAAACTGCAGGAGCGGCTGGCGAAACTGGTCGGCGGCGTGGCGGTGATCAAGGTCGGCGCGGCCACCGAAACCGAGATGAAGGAAAAGAAGGCGCGCGTCGAAGATGCGATGCACGCCACCAAGGCGGCCGTCGAAGAGGGCATCGTGGCCGGCGGCGGCGTAGCGCTGATCCGATCACTCAGCGCGCTCGACGGCCTCAAGGCCGAGGGCGACCAGCAGGTGGGCATCAACATCGTGAAGCGTGCGGTCGAAGAGCCGATGCGGTGGATCGCGCAGAACGCCGGACAGGAAGGCTCCATCGTCGTGCAGCGCGTCAAGGACGGCCAGGACGACTTCGGCTTCAATGCATTGACCGACAAGTACGAGCACCTGGTGGCGGCCGGCGTCATCGACCCGACCAAGGTCGTGCGCTCGGCGCTCCAGAACGCGTCGTCTATCGCGTCATTGTTGCTGACGACCGAGGCGATCGTGGCGGATATTCCTGAAGAGAAGAAGGAATCGGGGATGCCCCCCGGCGGTGGCGGCATGGGCGGGATGTACTAAGCTCGGGATTCCCGCCTTCGCCATGAGCCTCTCGCAGGGCTTCGGCGGACAAGCGGGGTGCGGGAGTCGGGGTTCGGTCTGAACCACTCCCGAGACCGATCGTGATAGATAGTGCAACGGCCCGGTGGGCATCACGCCCGCCGGGCCGTTCGTGTTTATCCGCTATTCACCCTGACTAGCGCAGGGTGAAAGTGAGTTCGATGGTCACCCAAACGGAAATCGGCTGGCCGAGGCGCTTGCCGGGTAAGAAGCGCCACTGCCGGGCGGCCTTGACGGCTTCCTGATCCAGGCCGAAGGTCGAATCGAGCGAGCGGACCACGCCGCACTCCCCCACCGTCCCATCCGCCTTGACCACACAGTCGAGTACGGCGATGCCCTGGATCTTGGCGCGCATCGCGTCGGCCGTGTATTGCGGTTTGACTTCCTTCTTCAGCACCGGAATCTCGATGCCGTTCCCGGGCCGGTAAGCGCCGCCTCCTGTGCCACCGCCCGAACCGTCTCCGATACCAGAACCCGAACCGTTTCCGATACCAGTGCCCGTGCCGCCCCCCATGCCTCCGCCCGTCCCGCTGCCGCGTGACGAACCGATGTCATTGAGCCCGACCAACGACTCGTCGAGTTGGGATTTGATTGGCACGAGGAAGTCCGGCACCGGAAGGGCATCCTCGGGCGCCTTGACAGGCTGAATGTCGGGCTTCTTCTGCTCCGGGACGACCAGCTTCTCTTTGCGAGGCGGTTCGACGGATCGGTTTCCACCACCTCCGCCGCCCCCGCCAGGCCCCGGCTGATCGAGCCAGACGACATCCTTGATCGTCGGGGAGTTCCGGAGGTCGACGGGCGGCCCCGGCGCCAGGGCAATGTACAGGACCGCGGCGACGATGGTAGCGTGGAAAACGAACGAAAACCCCAGAGATCCGCCCATGCGGGGGGCCTGTTTCTCGAACGAAAACTGGACCTGGCGCGCGTGCAGATGGTCCAACTGCACCGACACGTGGCCGACGGATCCCGTCGGTACCGGATTGCTGGCCTTCGGCTCGGACATGGACTGGAAACCCGCCTCTTTCATTGTCGCGCGACAGCGGTCACGGTTGCAAATGCAAGACCGCTACCAGGCACTCATCCAGTAACTACGCCGGCCTTCGCCGATCTGTTTCCTTCCGGGGAGGCTCGGCCGTCACCCAGGGGTGACACCGCGTCTACCCTGTTAGACGCGGCCGGCCCATGCGCCGATCGCAGCGTTTCCCCCTCCGAACGACAGCATCACCGCCAGCGCATCGGAAGCCCTGGCCGGATCTTCGATGGCGACCAGCACACCGCCCCGTTCGGTCAGCGTCTCGTAGATGAGCCCGTCGTGGGGCTGGAACCCCGCCCGGCGCATCGCGGCGGCGATCCCGACCCGGCCCAGGTCGCGCGCGCCGCCCTGGAGCGTGCCCACCAGACTCCCGGCTCCAAGCAAAGCGCCCACCTTCGGCAGTTCCAGGCGCTCGGGGTCGGCCCCCGTCATCTTTTGGACGAACGACGCCGCTTCGGGGCCTTCTTTGACCATAACGGTCATCACGGACGGCTGAAAGCCCTGCTGGCGCAGCGCGTCGATGCCCCGCTCCGCCCAGGTCACATCCTTGAACACACCCACCGTGAACAACGTCTGTTCGACCTTCGTCATCCCACTACTCCACGTTAGGACCCGGTCCCGATCCGGCAACAGTCACACCAAGGGGCCTCACCTAACTGTACGCCTGATACGGCATGGCATCAAGGCGCAATCCGGTGCTACAATTCATTCATGAGACTTGGCGTTCCAGAACTCCTGATCATCCTGGCGATTGCCGTCCTGATCTTTGGAGGCAGCCGGCTTCCCGAGCTGGGCCGCGGCATCGGCAAGGCCATCCGCAATTTCAAGGATGCCACGCAGAATGGCGATGTCAACGACAAGCGCGAGTAGGCGCTAGTCGCAGCCCCCAGCGATCGGCTAGATGACGACGCGGCTGTCGCCAACGCGCCGCGTGATCCGTTCCCGGTCCAGATACTCCAGCAGCGGGATCGCGTATTTCCGCGAGATCCCATAGCGACCCTTGAACATCGCCACGTCGAGCTTCACCGGCGCGCCGCTCCCGGTCTGCTTGAGCGCGCTGGTGTCTTGCTTGAGCCGCGCCAGCGCCTGTTCGTGAAACAGAAACGCATCGACACGGACAAGCACGCGCTGCCGCACCAGCAGCACGGCCATTGATTCCGCCACATCCGGACGGAGTGCCAGCGTCGCTGCCGTCTCCTTGATGTCGGGCGGCTTCAGGCCCGCCTCGCGATACAGCCGCTCGATCCCATCGCGCGCGACCTTCTCCTCGCCAGTCACCTCCACGCGATGCGAGGCCAGGGCCAGCCGGTCGCGCGCCACAAGGCGTCCCGAAGCAACCAGATCGGCGATCACGCGGTCGAACACCCCGGCAGCCGCATGCGCAAACAGGCGCTCCCGCACTTGCTCGCGCGGCAGACCATCAGCCAGCGGCTGTGCACGATGACACTCGGCGAGGCTCTCGACGACCGCGTCGGACAGGCCGGCCAGCGTGGCGGTGGCCACCAGGCTCCGCTCCACGCGGACCGCCCGGCCCTGCTCTTCGATGTGCGCGGCAAGGGACTCGGCGGTGGAGGGCGACAGACCAAGGCGGTAGACGAGCGACGCGATCGGCACCCCTGCCATCCCCGCCTCGTCAATCAACACCGCAAGTGCGCGCATCTCCGGAATCAGCGCGTCCGACGACGCCCACAACGGATCCAGTCTCCTGAATCGCTCGCGGCCAGTTGTCGTTCGGATTCCGGTCCTCGGGGCGATCGGGTCGAGCACGCTGCCGCCCGCGATCGTGATCGACGGCGAGTAGGCGCGCAGGATGAACCGGTCGCCGCGCGCCAGCACCAGCGGCGATTCGAGGCGAAGGCGCACGTACGCGGCGCGGCCAGGGGGAATCTCGGCAACAGACGTCTGGTCGCCGCCCGCTTGGTCGGCGACCAGCGACGAAATCGCCACGCGCCCGAGTACCTCGCTGGTCCCCTGATGCAAACGCACACGAGCCCCGTGCCGAATCGGCCGTTCCGAGATGAGCACCTCGACACGCGCATCGCAGACCCGCGTCGCGACAAAGTCGCCGGGCGAGACCAGGGTTTCGCCGCGCGTGAGGTCGGCGACCTCGACGCCACCCAGATTGACGGCTACGCGTTGACCAGCCTCACCGGCGGCCTGTTTCGCGCCGTGCACCTGGATGCCGCGCGCCTTCACGCTGCGTCCTGCGGGCAGCGCCATCAGATCACGGTCGGCGGCAAGCGTGCCCGACACGAGCGTCCCGGTCACGACGGTGCCGAAGCCCTTGACGGAAAACACCCGGTCCACTGGCAGACGCACAGGACCATCAGCCGAACGGCTGCGGGTCGTGCGGCCCAGATCGACAAGTGCCTGCTTGAGTGCGTCCAATCCGGCGCCCGTGCGCACCGACACCGGGATGATGGGCGCGTGCTCCAAAAACGACCCCTGGACCAGTTCGCGCGTCTCGAGGCGCACCAGATCGACGACATCCTGATCCACCAGGTCGGCCTTCGTCAGCGCGATGATGCCCGCCGGCACGTGGAGCAGGCGGCAGATCTCGAAGTGCTCCCGCGTCTGGGGCATCACGGACTCGTCGGCCGCCACGACGAACAGCACGGCATCGATGCCGCCAACACCGGCGAGCATGTTCTTGACGAAGCGCTCGTGCCCCGGCACATCGACAAACGCCACGCTCAGGTCGGGCGTCTGCCAGTGCGCAAACCCCAGGTCGATCGTGATCCCGCGCGCCTGTTCTTCCTTCAGCCGATCGGGATCGGTGCCCGTGAGCGCCAGCACCAGCGCACTCTTGCCGTGATCAATGTGGCCGGCGGTTCCAACGACAATGTGTTTCATGGATGGCTAACGCCTTCGCTGCTTCCGCCGGGCTGGCTGGCGCGGTGTGTGACGGCGCCGCTCGCTCTTCGGCCGCGCCCGGCTGCGACGCGCGTCGGGACCGACGCGGCCAGATCGCATCTGCTCCAGCACCTCGACCAGTCCCAGATCCACTTGCCGCCGCTCGGTATCCACACGCAACACCTGCACGCGGATGCGATCCCCGAGGCGGAACACCTTGCCGGAGCGCTCGCCTTTCAGCACGTGCGCTGTGTCCACGAACCGATAGTAGTCGTCGGCCATCGTCGACACGTGCACGAGTCCTTCGACGAAATGTTCGATCAATTCGACAAACAGCCCGAACGCGCTGACGCCCGTGACGTACCCGTCGTACTCCTCGCCGACCTTGTCCGCCATGAAGCGGACCTTCTTCCACTGCACCAGCTCGCGCTCGGCGTCCATCGCGCGCCGTTCCCGCTCGGAGGTGTGACGGCCGATCTCGGGCATCTGCTCGCCAAGCTCCTCGCGGCGCTCGGCGTCGGGCACGCCCTGCCTGACCTCCCTGAGCAACCTGTGCACGACCAGGTCCGGATACCGGCGTATGGGCGACGTGAAGTGCGTGTAGGTGGGCGCCGCCAGGCCGAAGTGACCGACATTGTCAGGGCTGTAGCGGGCCTGGGACATCGTTCTGAGCATGAGAAACGCGATCGGCCGCTCGACCGGCAGTCCCGCGATGCGCTCGATCAGGTGCTGGAAGTCGCGCGGGCGTACGCCGCCAGGTTCCGCGGCGAGGCTGTAGCCGAGGCTCGACACGAACGCCTCGAACTCGGCCACCTTCAACGGGTCCGGCCGCTCGTGGATTCGGTAGAGGGCCGGCACACCGCTCTGCTCGAGGTGGCGGGCGACGGTCTCGTTGGCCAGCAGCATGAACTCTTCGATGATGCGGTGCGCCACGTTCCGCTTGGCCTGCGTGATGTCCGCCACGAGACCTTCTTCGTCGAGCACCAGCTCAGCTTCAGGGAGGTCGAAGTCGATCGACCCGCGGCGATGCCGCCGCTCGTTCAGGATGGTAAACAGCTCGCGCATGCGAACAAACAGTGGCACCAGCGGCTCGTAGCGCGCCATCTCGGCAGGATCGTGATCGGTGACGATCGCGTTGACGGCTGTGTACGTCATGCGTGCATCGCTGTGGATGACGCCGTCGTGCAACTCGTACCGGACCACGTCACCGCGTTCATCCACTTCCATCACGCACGACTGCACGAGGCGGTCGACATCCGGCTTCAGGCTGCACAGCCCGGTGGCCAGCTCGGCCGGAAACATGTGGAGGGCGCGCTCCGGAAAGTAGACCGAGGTCGCTCGGTCGTACGCCTCCTCGTCGAGCACCGTGCCTTCGCGCACGTAGTGCGCCACGTCGGCGATGTGCACCCCAAGCCAGTAATGCCCATTGGGCAACTGTTCGAGCGTGATCGCATCGTCGAAGTCGCGGGCATCCTCGCCGTCGATCGTCACGGTCGGCCACGACCTGCAATCGGTGCGTCCATCGAGATCGCGCGACTGAACATGGTCGCCCAGCCGCGTCGCCTCGATGACGGCCTGTTCACTGTGGGCATCGGGAAGCTCGTGCTTGCGGATGATGACGCGCGTATCGACGCCCGGCTCGTCGAGGGAGCCGAACACCTCAACCACCCGGCCCAGCGGTGGGCGCGTGGCCGTCGGCCAACGCGTGATCTCCACCGCGACCATGTCGCCAGCGCTGGCCCCTCGCACATCGGCGGGCAACACCTGGATGTCCTGGACGACCCGCTTCTCATGCGGGACGACTCGGGCGTGACCCGCGCGATCGATGTCGAGCCGACCCACCAGTGTGGCCTGGCCTCTCTCGAGCACGCGGATGATCTTGCCTTCCCTCTTCCGCTCGTCGCGGCGGCGCTCGACCCGCACGGTGACGCGGTCGCCGTGCATGGCGTCGTTCAGATGCGGCGCGGCGATGTACACGTCCCCCTCACCCTCACGGGCGTGCTCGGGCACGACGAAGCCGTAGCCGCCAGGATTCATGGTCAGGGTGCCCACGGCCAGGTCCATCTTGCCGGGCAGCCCGTACTGATGGCCGCGAATCTGCACGAGTGCGCCCTCGGCCACAAGCTGGCGCAGCAGGCGACGAAACGTCACCCGGGCCTCCCGGGGAATCTTCAGTAACTGGATCAGTTCCCGCCCCGACGCGGGATGGATGACGCGCGAGTCGAACGCACGAAGTACGTCTTCTTTGGTCACAGGTGTACCGGTCCTGTTCCGGGAACGATGAGTGCGATTTGAATGTCTCCTACGTTAGTGCGTGTTGGCCCCGTCTTAATCACGTCGGCCAACGCTTCAAAGAAATGATAGGCGTCGTTGTTGTCGAGAAACGCCCGTGGATTGAGTTGACGCGCGTCCGCCCGGGCGCGAGTGTCGGAGGTCACGATGGCGCCAGCCGCGTCGGTTGGGCCGTCGATGCCATCCGTGCCGATACTCGAGACGACGACCGCGCCTCCCATCGTCGGAAGCGCCTCAACCAGCGCGAGCGCGAATTCCTGATTACGCCCACCCTTGCCGCCGCCCGTCACTCGTACCGTAGTCTCACCCGACGACACCACGCACAGCGGGGTTCCGCCGGCGGAGGCCATATCGCGCAGGGTCGCGGCGTACGTCGCGGCGGCAGCGCGCGCCTCGCCAACCACGGGCTGGTCGATGACATGAGTGCGATAGCCTAGACGTGCGGCTTCCGCCCGGGCACCGGCCATCGCGTCTCTTCGGCCCCCGATGATCCGGGTCTCGGTCCGGCTGAGCGCGGGGGAACCAGGTGTCGGCGACTCGGCGTGCCGCCCAGCCACCCCGTCGCGTAACGCGGCGACGACGCTCGGCGGAAACGCGTCCCAACCACCGTACCGCTCGAGAAGTCCAAGCGCGTCCGCGAACGACGTCGGGTCCCCTGCGGTCAGCCCCGAGCCGATGACCGAAACGTCATCGCCGACCACATCCGACACCGCGAGACAAACAACGCGCGCCTTTGTCGCGGCCGCGAGCCGCCCGCCCTTCACCCTCGACAGGTGTTTGCGCACGGTGTTGAGCGCATGGATGTCCGCGCCGGCACGCAACAGCCGGGCCGTGGCCGCCTGTTTGTCCTGCAGCGACACCCCCTCGATGGGAACGACCAGCAACGCCGAGGCGCCGCCTGACACCAGCACGACCACGACATCGTCTGCACCGGAGGCGGCCACCGTGTCGAGGGCACACCGGCCAGCGTCAAGGCTGGCCTGGTTGGGAACGGGATGCCCGCCCGCGAACACGCGGACCAGCGCTGGCAAGCCCTCGAGCCCGCTCGGCGCCACGGCCATCGCGGTGGCGGGCCGCCGCCCGACGGCGGACAGGCAGGCGCGCAGCATGGGCCCGGCTGCCTTCCCTGCCGCGACGACGTGCCATTCACGCGCGGACGCGATGATCTCCGCGGCAGACGGCATCGCCTGCGCGACCCGCACGCCCGCGTCGGCCGAACCAATGGCCGCCGCCGCAATCGCGAGCGCATGTTCCCGGAGGTTGGTAAGGGTCAGGCTCAGTATGGTTGCTTACGACAAGAGCAGGCCGAGACGCCTGTCACGACGTCAAAAGAACGTAGAAGCCGGCTGACGACCTGGACGCCGTCATGCTGCGTGCACAGGTGGTCCAGCTGTCCGAGCACGCGGCCGAGCGCGGCCTCGGCGCTGGCCATGGCTCGCTCGGAGTACGACTCGCGCTGCAATAGCAGGGATTCGCGGTGCTTGAGAAACTCTTCTCTGTAGAAATTGGAGATCAGGGTAGGCGGCGAGAACGAGCTTGCGGTTAACTGTCCAGGAAGAGCGCTATGCATCCGGATCCTCAGACGATGCGTTTGCAAGACAATTCCAGTGTAGTGCGACCTCTGGGTGGTGTCAAACCCGTCACCTGACGTGCCGGGCGGCCAGCCAGCCGCCGCAGGATCCGACAGCCATCCCACCGGCTAAGAGCGCCACGGCGGTCGACGCCGGCAGAAACCCCAGCATCTCAGGTTCGACGACCATCGCCAGTGCCGGTCCCACCTGCGCCTTCACGGCGACATACGCGCCGTAGAGCGCCGCCAGCGCCACCAGGCTGCCGACGCCACCGTGCAGCGTGCCTTCGGTCACGAGGGGCCCGCGCAGGAGTCCGAGCGGCGCCCCCACCAACTGCATGATCTCAATCTCGTCGCGCCGGGCATGGAGCGCCAGCCGGACGACGGTCGAGACCGTCAGCACGGCCGCCACGATGAGCACGCAGCCGAGCACCCAGCCCGCCGACTGCACGGCCAGGATGATCGACGACAGCCGGGCCAGCCACCGGCGATCAAACCGGACGTCGGCGACGCCCGGCATGCGCTGCACCTGCTGGGCGAGCGCCTCGACAGCCCCGCTGTCTGCGCCTTGCGGCCGCAGCCGGACATCGAGCGACGCCGGCAACGGGTTGTCGGGTATCCCGTCCAACCCGGAGGACAGGTCCGGGAAGTCGCGTTTGAAGCGTGCCAGCGCATCCGCCTTCGAGACGAACACCCGCGAGGCCACCACGTCGCTCGCGACCAGCACGCGATTCAGCTCGACGCGCTGCTCCTGGGTGATGTCATCGCGCAGGTAGATCGAGACTTCGGCGGTCGCACTCCAGCGGTCCAGCACGCGATTCAGGTTCACCGTCACGAGCAGGAACCCGCCGACCACCAGCGCCGCAGCGGCAATGGTCAACATCGACAGGGCGGAGGAGCCGCGCTGCCGCCAGAGGCTTCGGGACGCTTCGTTCAGGCAGTACTGCAACGCGTGCATCGACGGCTCTTCTTTACGTGGATGACAACAGCCGGCCGTGGTCCAGCGTGAGGGTACGCCGCCCGACCCGCCCAATCAGTTCCCGATCGTGCGTCGCGACCACCACGGTTGTGCCCCGGGCGTTCATGTCCCGAAACAGGTTCATGATCTCGAGCGAGAGATCAGGATCGAGATTACCGGTCGGCTCGTCGGCCAGCACGAGCGCCGGTTCGTTCACCAGGGCGCGCGCGATCGCGATGCGCTGCTGCTCGCCTCCCGACAGTTCAATCGGATACGCGTTCATGCGGTGCTGAAGGCCCACCCACTTGAGTACCTGGTAGGTGCGGCGCTGCTGCTGCACCGAGTAGTCGCCGAGGACGCGCGGCACGAGCGACACGTTCTCGAGGACGGTCCTGGTGGGAATGAGCTTGAAATCCTGAAACACGAACCCGAGGGTGCGCCGGTACGTCTGCACCTGGCGGAGCGAGAGGGAGGCCAGATCGCGCCCGCCCACATGCACCACCCCTGCGGAGGGCACATCCTGGCGCAGCAGCAATCGGAGAAATGTCGACTTGCCGGCCCCGCTCGGTCCGGTCAGGAACACGAATTCTCCCTTGCCGATCGAGACGGAAAGATCGCGGAGCGCGTAGATGCCCCGGCCGTACATCTTCGAGAGATTCGAGGTTTCAATCACGGCAGTTGGCGAGCGGCCGACGCGCGGTTATGCACCACACATCCTCGCGCGAGGTTGCGCGAGTATAGCATACGGCTTGACGGGCTCCCGGGCCCCGCCTCAGGCTCGCCTCAGGCCGATCAGCGGGCCGGCGCCGCGTGATACTCCACCAGTTCAGCCCGGAACGATCCGAACGGCGCATCGATATCGATGACGACGGGAATACGCCGCGCGTCGGTCGTCATCCACAGGGTGGCACGCGGACTCCGGCGATATTCGACCCGGTACTCGATGCGGCCGTCGACACGAAGCACCGTCTGGGTCCTGCCCTCGGCCGCGATCGTTTCCAGTCCGCCCGCCCGCAACTCGACGATGAGACTCCGACCGAGGTCGTTGACAGGAAAGCGCAGCGTCGATCCGGCCGCCAGCGGGTAAGCACGCGCATAGTAGAACGCCGACAGCGGATCGCGCGCGCCGGCGGAAAGCGGCAGCCCCGTGCCCGTCCTGGCCGCCTCGGCGGGTCCGTTCGCCGTCCGTACGACGCGCCGAGCCGGATCGAACCACGCCGCGCGATCGAGGATGCGCCTGCCTTCCCGCAGCTCCTGAACGTGCATCGTCGGCAACAGATCCGCACGCGTCAAGCTGAAGAAGCGATCACGAGCTTCGAAAAACCCCGACACCCAAGGCGCGGTGACGGCGGTCATCTCAAACTGGAAGGTCTCGCCCGACTGCGCCAGAGGCCCGGATGGCGCCGTGACGCTGAAAACGATGTCGCCGGCCGAGAGCGACATCGCCGATCCGCCGCTCCAGAACACCCGGTAACGCGCCGTCTCGCCTCGGTCGAACGGCAGCGTCGCAGGTGCGGGCGGGGGCGCGGGCAGATCGGCACGCTCCAGGCGCTCCTCGATCTCCGGCGTCCACACCAACTCGTAGATGGTCCGGCTGCCAAACCTGGCGCGCTCCACCAGCGGGGTGGGGTTGGGTTGGGACGTCAGGCGGCCCGGCGCCACGACGAACCGCACGTTGAAATCGCGCAGCGTCCACAAGGCGTCGGCCGAGGGAAACTGACGAAGCGTATCGACCAGGCCCGCAAAGAACGCTGGCCGCTGTCCACTGTAGCCGTTGACGATCGGCCGCCGATGCTCGAGCGACTCGATCATGAACGGGGTGTTCTCGGCGTCGAGGCCGAGCGGAAGGTAAATCACGGCTCCCGGCCCCGGCTCGTCCTTGAGCCACTGCCCCACTGGCGTGCTCATTGGCGGGGCATCAACATACGGGAGCGGAGCGTTGGCGTACTCGATCGCCATCAACGCGACCAACGTCCAGGCCAGACGAGGCCGGCGCACTGCAACGGCGGCCAATCCAAACGCGGCCAGCACCGCACACCCAAACGCCAGCAGGACGGCAAATCGCGCCGGTGCGCGGATCGCCTGAAACCCGAACACATGCTCGTGGAGCCAGGCGTACAGCGGGCGAACGCCGTCGGGCCCGAGCGACAGCACGAAGCCCGCAACCACCAGCACCGCGAACGGCCAGATGACGAAGCGACGCTGGCGCCACCCGACGTGCCATAGCGCCAGCAGGCCGAGCCCCATCGCCACAAATCCGACGAACAGCTCGCGCTCGGGGCCGCCCTTCTCAGCCTGGTTCGTGGCGGTGGCCGCCGGCCGCAACAGACCGGTGCGCCCATAGACGACGTTATCGGGCGGGACGCGAAGGTAGTGACGAGGGGTCGCGGCGTTGAGTCCCGCTTGGTACAAGTTCCGGACGAAACCTTCCTTGCGCTGGACGTCGAGGTAGGGCCACATGAACGGCGCGACGATCACGCCGGCCAGCACGACGGCCAGCAGGATGCGCCGCAGCAGCACGGCACTCCGCCAGCGTCCGACCGAGACGGCGAGCACGATGCCGCCGACGGCCAATCCGACCGCGCCGATCACGCCGATGTAGATAGAGGCGACGGCCTGCAACCCCACGGCGACGCCGAGCCACACAGCGTCCATCCGCCGCAGCGTGGCCATCAGGCGATGAAGAAACAGGAACGCGAGTGGCAGGAAGTACATCCCCTGCAACTGCAGGTGAATCAGATGCGCGAAGTGGAACGGCCAGAATCCCCAAATCAGTCCCGCGCCAATCGCCGCCACAGTCGACCCGGTCAGCGCCCGTGCCAACGCGAACATGGCGAGCGCCGATGCGACAAGCGAGAGGAGCAGCACGAGGTTGTAGCAGAGCACGACAGATCGCGTGAGCAGGAAGACCGGGGCGATGACGACGGCGGGCAGCAGGAAGTGGTCCGAGTACGCGAGCGTCTTCTGCGCCGGGTAGAAGATGTTCGCATCGAACACGCGCCCGGTGACGATCGCCCGCGGCGATGACACCAGCGTGTGCAGATCCCAGCCGAGAATCCAGGCATTGAGGTAGGGATCGCCGGGGCCCTGAGGCGCGGCCAGCACGCGTGTGGGCATCGCGGCCAGGGGCCACGTGTAGAGGATGGTGGCCGCCACATAGACGAGGACGGCGAGCCGCCAGGGGTGCTTCGTCATCAAGACGATCCGGTGCCGGTCAGGCGCTCGCGAACCAACTGGTCGACCAGCCTCGGGTTGGCCCGACCCTGGCTGGCTTTCATCACATGGCCGACCAGGAAGCCGGCAACCCCATGGCGCCCCGCCCGGAACTGGGCGACCTGCTCGGGGTACTTCGCCAGGACGTCGTCGACCAACAGCCGAAGCGCGTCGACATCCGATTCCTGCGCGAGATGCTCAGCGGCCGCCACCGCATCAGGCGTCTCACCGGTCTTGCACATGCGGGCCAGCACCTGTTTGGCGGCCGAGTTCGACAGCGTCCCCGACGACACCATCGCAATCAGGTGCGCCAGTGAGGAGGGGGTCACCTTCAGAGCCTGGATCGGACACCCACTCTCGTGCAGCCGGCGGGCCAACTCACCTCTAATCCAGGTGGCCGCCGCGGCGGGGTCGGCTCCGTCGGCAACTGTCTGTTCAAACAGCGCCGCCAGCCCCGGCGACCCGGTGAGAAAGTCCAGGTCGTCGCCCATCACGCCGTAACGCGACGCGAGATGCTCGCGCAGCGCACCGGGCAGCTCCGGCAACGACGCCCGCAATGCCGCAATCGATTCGTCGCCAACGACCAGCGGCGGCAGATCGGGTTCCGGAAAGTACCGGTAGTCGTGCGCGTCTTCCTTGCCCCGCATCAATACCGTCTCGCCCGCGCGCTCGTCCCAGAGCCGCGTCTCGGTATCGACCGACCCGCCGTGGGTGATGACCCGGATCTGGCGATCAATCTCGTGCGCCACCGCATGCTCGAGGAAGCGAAACGAATTCAGGTTCTTGATTTCGGTCCGTGAGCCAAGCGTGGCGTCGCCCCGGACGCGGACCGACACATTCGCGTCGCAACGCAGATTGCCCCGCTCCATGTTGCCATCCGACACGCCCGTGGCGACAAGCAAAGCGCGGAGATGGCGAAAACACTCTGCGGCATCGTGCGCGGAACCGAGATCGGGCGCTGTCACGATCTCAATGAGCGGAAGCCCGCTTCTGTTGAAATCGAGGCAGGTCGCGCGATCGGCATCCGCAAAGCCCTCGTGGAGCGACTTGCCGGCGTCCTCCTCCAGGTGGACGCGAACGATGCGGACCTGGTACGGCTGTCCGTCATCGATCCACTGCAGGTGCCCGTCGAGCGCGAGCGGACGATCGTACTGGGTGATCTGATAGCCCTTCGGCAGGTCTGGATAGAAGTAGTTCTTGCGCGCGAAGACCGATTCGCGCTGCACGCGGCACCCGAGCGCGAGGGCGGCCATCACCGCCAGATCGACCGCACGCGCATTGAGGACGGGCAAGGCGCCCGGCAGCCCGAGGCACACCGGGCACGTCTGCGTATTGGGCAAAGCCGCCCAGGCCGTCGCGCAACCGCAGAACAGCTTGGACGCTGTCTGCAGCTGGGCATGCACCTCGAGGCCGATGACTGGTTCGTACATGGTGGGCCCGACGCGCCACAACCTCGGAGTCGGGCGACGCGCCAGCCACGAGTATAGCCGACACGACTTTCGCCCGAATGGGTTCTGGCGTCGCGCTACGGGTTCCCAGCCAGCCTGTCTACATCGGCGAAATCCCCTAACATTCTCCCGCTCAATATGTTGGCGCGGCAGCAACGCCATCGGGTAGGATGGACCCGATCGCATGTGCTGGTTGCGGCGATCTACAAGAAACGGTAAACGAAGCCTACGCTTCAGGCGTAAAACAGGTATGGAGGCCAGTGGCTGTCACACGGGGGTCTTGGTTCGGCGCGAAGTCGGGGCCTCCAGGCGGCGACCTGGTTGGAGATTCGTCTCGCCACCCGATCCCCGCGGTCGATCGGACCAAGCCGGGCAGTTCGGAAGAAGCCCGTCGGGTCAAGGCCCTGGTTCTGGCGGGCGAGATGGACAAGGCCCACGAGGCCTTTGCCGATCTGGTGGCCGCCCAGCAGCGGCAGGCGTCCAGGCTGGCGTTGTACCTGTTGAGGGACGTCTCGGATGCCGATGAAGCTGTACAGGACGCCTTCGTCAAGGTCTTCACGCATATCACGTCGTATCGCGAAGACCTGTCATTCGAGGCGTGGTTCACGCGCATCCTGGCCAACACCTGCCGGGATCGGAAGAAGGCGCGGCGGCGGCGCGAGCGGTGGGAACTGAGCGGGATTGACGATCATCCCGAATACGGCTCGCGCGTAGAGCGGGCTGTGTCGAATGCGCCGACGCCGGAAGACCTGGTACTTGGTGCGGAGAAGCGGCGAATGGTGATGCAGGCGATCGACGCCCTCCCCGAACGCCAGCGGACGGTGCTCCTGCTGTGCCACGCCGAAGGCCAGTCGCCGCGGGAAGTGGGAGCTTTGACGGGGCTCAATGAATCGACGGTGCGAGTTCATCTCTTTCGAGCGCTGCGCAAGTTGAGGGCGGCGCTGGAGGCAAGCCGTGTTCGCCGCTAAGCGACATCTGGACGACAACACACTGGTTCGGCGCTACCTGGCCGAACGAGGTCTCGATGTGCTCGAAGCGGCCGACGAACCGTTGCTGCGACATCTCGCACACTGTTCGTCGTGCCACGCTCGCTATGGCGCGCTCAGCGCCGCGCTGGATGAAAGCCGCGACCTGGCGGTCGAACGCGTCGATGCCGCCTTCACGGCCGATCGGCTGGCGCATCAGCGTGAGCGCATCATGCGGCGCATCGAGGCTCAGAACGGCGCCCGTATTCTGGCGTTCCCCGCAGCGGCACCCGCCGTGCGTGCGCCCCTGCACGCCCGGCCGGTGATGCGCTGGGTCGCGGCCGCTGCCATTGCCGGCGTGATGGTCGGCGTCACGGCCGGCCGCTACCTGAATGTGTTGGATTTCGCCGCCGGCAGCCGATCCACCTCGCGCAACACGGTCGCCGTGGCCCCGGGTGCGCAACGCTCCGTGCCAGTGATGCGCGCCGTCGGCACGAGTCAGCCGCAGGCAAACGACGATGAGTTCTTGTCGGAAGTGGATGGCGCGATCGCCGAGCCCCGCACCTCCGAACTGGCCGCGATCTACGCGCTGACGCTTCAGGATCGCGGTGCGCCGAGGCTGGTTAACGTAAAGTATTAGCCCTGCGAGGCAGGACGAGTCCCAAACCACTCGATCGCCCGCGGATCGTCCGTAATGAGGGTGTCCTCGCGCGCGGCGCCGGTCGACACGAGTAACACCCGCACACCGGTCAGCGCCTCGAGGCGGGCCACATAGGCCTTGGCCTCGGCGGGCAGCGCGGCGAAGTCGCGCACACCTGCCGTTGGCGTCTTCCAGCCCGGCATCGTTTCAAGCACGGGCACCGCACGCTGCACGCGGCGAAGATCGGCAGGAAACTCCGTTACCGCCGTGTCGTCAATCCGGTAGCCGACACAGATCTCCACCTTGTCGAGCCCGTCGAGCACATCGAGTTTCGTCAGGGCGAGCCCACCGAGCCCATTCACTCGCACCGCGTGACGCACGACGACGGCGTCGAACCAGCCACAGCGGCGTGGCCTGCCGGTCACGGCGCCGAATTCCTGACCCTTCTCGCGCAGGGCCGCTCCGGAGTCGTCGTGTAGTTCGCTTGGGAACGGCCCCTCTCCCACCCGCGTGGTGTACGCCTTCGCAATGCCGATCACGGCCCCAATCGTCCCGGGCCCAATGCCGAGGCCGGTGCACGCCCCTCCAGCCGTCGAGCTCGAAGAGGTGACGTAGGGATACGTGCCATGGTCCACATCGAGCATCGTGCCTTGCGCCCCTTCGAACAGGATCGACTGCCCCGCCTTCATCGCGTCGGCCAGCAGCACCGACACATCGGTGAGCATCGGCTGGAGGCGCTCGCCGAGCGCCAGTGTACTGGCCACCAGCTCGCGCCAATCGTAGTGAGCGTCCTCGTTCATCAGATTCAGCGTGTCGAGCCCCTGGCGGATGTGCTCCTCAACGAATTCCGCATCGGCGAGATCGCAGGTACGAAGTCCGCGGCGGGCGACCTTGGCTTCGTAGGCAGGCCCGATCCCCCGCGAGGTCGTACCGATCTTCCGGCTCCCCAGGCTGGCTTCGTTGAGTTTGTCGAGGTCGCGATGGAACGGCAGAATCACGTGCGCGCGGTCACTCACAAACAGCCGGCCGTCCACCGAGATCGCCGCCTGCCGCAGTTCCTCAACCTCATCAAACAAGGCCTTCAGATCCACCACGAGCCCGTTGCCAATGACGCAGGCCACGCCGGGATTCAAGATGCCGGACGGGATCAGCCGAAGCACGAATCGCTTGCCACCCACGTGCACGGTGTGCCCGGCGTTGTGGCCTCCCTGGTACCGGGCGACGATCGAGAACCGCGGTGCCAGCAGGTCGACGACCTTCCCCTTGCCTTCGTCACCCCATTGCGCCCCGACTACGGCGATATTCATGGACCTTCCTGCTCCTGCTCGGGTCAACCCCCCCGTCCAAAGTCCTTCGATTCATGAATTCGGTGACGAATTCATTCACTCAGGACTTAGTGCTGAGCGAGCATCTTTCACCGCATCGGCTCACAAGCATCCGCAACCGTACTTGCGAGTCGAAGCACAAAGCCAACCGGCGATGTTAGCACAGGACCCGGAATCGCACCGGTTTGGATGAGTGGGTTGACAAAGGCCCCCGGTCTTCGTAAGTTCTAGGGCTCATGCCCGAGAAGCTCATCCAGGTGCCATTATGAACTCATCGTCTGCTCGTCCGGTGCGCGCCCCCCGCGGAACGGTCCTGTCTTGCAAGGGATGGCAGCAGGAAGCCGCCTTGCGGATGCTGATGAACAACCTCGATCCCGAGGTCGCCGAGGACCCCGACCGCCTGATCGTGTATGGCGGCACAGGCCGGGCTGCGCGCAGCTGGGACGCGTTTGACGCGATCGTGGCATCGTTGCGAGCGCTTGGCCACGACGAGACCCTGCTCGTGCAGTCAGGGAAGCCGGTTGGCGTGTTCCGCACCCACCCTGGCGCGCCGCGCGTGCTCATCGCCAACTCGCTGCTCGTGCCGGCCTGGGCCACCTTCGAGAACTTCCGCGATCTCGAGGATCGCGGGTTGACGATGTACGGGCAGATGACGGCGGGCAGCTGGATCTACATCGGCACGCAGGGCATCCTGCAGGGCACGTACGAGACACTGGCCGAAGTCGCGCGTCAGCGCTTCAATGGCACGCTGACGGGGCGGGTGTTCGTGTCGGCTGGCCTCGGCGGGATGGGCGGCGCCCAGCCGCTCGCGGCGACGATGAACGGCGGCGCGGCGCTGGTCGTCGAAGTCGATCCGCACCGGATCGAGCGCCGGCTGGCGACCCGTTACGTAGACGAGGCCACCGACAGCCTCGATGCCGCGCTGGCCACGGTGACGCGCTGGCAACGTGACGGCACGGCGCGATCAATCGCGTTGTGTGCCAACGCGGCCGACGTCCTGCCGGCACTGGTTGCCCGGGGGTTCGTGCCCGATGTCTTGACCGATCAGACCTCCGCGCACGACGCACTCAATGGCTACGTGCCGAATGGCATGAGCCTGGCCGACGCCGAGTCGCTGCGGCGCAGTGCACCTCGGGACTACATCGAGCGATCGGTGGCCGCCATGGCCGCGCACGTCCGCGCGATGCTGGACCTGAAGAAGCGTGGCGCGATCACCTTCGACTACGGCAACAACATCCGCGCCCAGGCGGTCAAAGGCGGCGTGACCAACGCGTTCGACATCCCGGGCTTTGTCCCCGAGTACATCCGGCCGCTGTTCTGCGAAGGCAAGGGGCCGTTCCGCTGGGCGGCGCTCTCGGGCGACCCAGCCGACATCGCGGCCACCGATGAGGCCGCACTCGAGATGTTTGCCGACAACGCGGCGCTCTGCCGATGGGTCAAGTTGGCCGGCGAACGCGTGGCCTTCCAGGGCCTGCCCGCCCGAATCTTCTGGCTCGGCTACGGAGAACGCGCGCGCTTCGGCCTCAAGATCAACGAACTGGTTCGCAACGGCCGCATCAAGGCGCCCATCGTCATCGGACGGGATCACCTGGATGCCGGCTCGGTGGCCTCGCCCAACCGGGAGACGGAGGGCATGCGGGACGGCAGCGACGCGATTGCTGACTGGCCCGTGTTGAACGCGCTGCTGAATACGGCGGCTGGGGCGACCTGGGTGTCGGTTCATCACGGAGGCGGCGTCGGCATCGGCTACTCGCTCCACGCCGGCATGGTGATCGTCGCCGATGGCACGCGCGACGCCGACGAGCGGCTCGAACGCGTCCTGACGTGCGATCCGGGGACCGGCGTGGCGCGTCACGCCGATGCCGGCTATCCGAAGGCGATCGAAACGGCCATCGCGCGCGGCGTGCACATCCCGATGCTGCCACGATGAGTACGGCATTTCAGAACTTCGAATCCGCCGTCGTCGCGGTGCTCGACTCGACGCCGTCGCGAATCCCTGTGGTAGTGGGACCCTGCGGAGCCGGCCGCTCGTCCCTGCTGCGGCGGGTAGGCGACCGACTCGGCAAGCCGTTCTGCCAGTACGTCGCGATTGATCGCGCGGTGTCGACACCGGAGCGGTTCCTCGCCGAATTGTCTGCGGCGTCACCGTTCGCGTGGGTGCGCCCAGGCGCATCTCCGGAGAGCCCGAGGGAGGCCTTCGACTGGATCTCGGCGTATCTGGCCAGCGCCCGGTCTACCAACGGGGCGCCGGCAACGTGGCTGCTCGACGAGTTTCTCGAACTGAAGACGTTCGAGAGTTTCCCGGGCCTGCGGCACGTCGTCGGCGAGGCCCTCGATGTGCTGACAGCCAGCGACAACCGGTTCGTGATGACGTCGCGTTTCGTCTCGCGGACGCTGCGCGCGTTGCGCGATGCACACGAGCGCTTCGTGGTGCTGCACGTGCCGCCATTGACGATGGCCGATGTCGCCGCCGATCTCCTGCACGTGCCGGGATTCCGATCCGACTCCGCCGAAGAGGCGGCCCGCGTGATTGTTGCCCTCACCGGCGGTCGATTGGCCTACGCGGCCGACGTGGTTCGCGCACTCGGGGATCTGACTCTGCGCGTTCACGATCCCATTTCGGCCTTCGCGGCGCTGCTCTCGCCAGGAGGCGCGGTCTGCGCCCGTGTCCAGCACAGTTATGAGTTCCGGCTGCATCGGGCGCGAGGCTATGGCGCGCTCAAGGCCATTCTCAGTATCCTGTCTGAAGACGAGCCGATTACGCTCACCGACATCGCGGTGCGGATGCAGCGCACGCCGGGGTCGACCAAGGACTACCTCGGCTGGCTCGAGGACGTCGATCTGGTCGTCTCACATCGCAAGCGCTACAGCTTCGCCGACCCGGTTCTGCGCCTCTGGGTGAGGTTGCACACACAGTGCGATCCGCCAGACGACGCGCGGGTAGCCGACCTCGTGCAGCGATATGCGGTGACCCGCCTCTCGGCCGCACCAGAATCCGCGTGATCGGGAGACATCGAATCTAGTCCGACAGTGACTGACGTCCGAGGCGGGCCGCTTCCTGCTCAGCGTCCTTCTTCGTGCGGCCTTCGGCCACGGCAATCACCTCGCCGCGCACGCGAAGTTCAATCAGGAAGACCCGCCGGTGGGCCGGCCCACTCTCGGCGACGACGACGTATTCGGGGAGCGGGTCGCCACGCGACTGCAAAAACTCCTGCAGCACCGACTTGTGATCGTCGCCCATGCCACCATCCACAGCGGATTCGCGCATGATGTCGTCGAACTCGCGGACGATGAAGGTGCGTGCCGCGTCAAGCCCGCCATCCAGGTACAGCGCCGCGATGACCGCCTCGTACGTGTCGGCCAGCAGGGCCTGCTTGCGACGGCCGCCTGTCTTCTCCTCACCCCTGCCCAGCAGCAGATGGTCGCCCAACCGCAGCCGCTCCGCCAGACGCGCCAGCATCGTCGTGGACACGAGCGCCGCCTTCATCTTCGATTTCTGGCCCTCGTCGCGGTCGGGATATCGCTCGAACAGCATGGCCGCGATCACAAAGCCCAGCGCGGCGTCTCCCAGAAACTCGAGCGACTCGTTGTCCAGGACGCCGCCGGTCACATCCTCATTGGCGCGCGACCGGTGCGTCAGCGCGTGCTCCAGCAGGCCGGGATCGCGAAATCGGTGCCCGAGGACGGCCGACAACTTCTCGAATTCGTCCCGCAGGCGAACCGTCTGCCCATCGGGCTCGGTGCTCCGGTAGTCGGCGATCAGACGTTGCGCCTGGGTTGCGTCCTCGGCGCGAACCGACACGCGGACCGTGCCGAGCGCGTCCCGGTTGAGCGGCAACACCACATTGGGCACGTCAGATTGAATCGCGGCGTGTATGCCGTGGGCATCGAGCAGGCTTCTGACCACGCTGGCTTCAATGTCCGACGGCGTGACGAAGACCACGACCGGTTCAGCCATGGACCTGCTCGATCTGCTGGTCGCCATCCACCTCGATCAGGATGAGCGTCATATCGTCGTGCTGCGGCGCCCCTCCGACGAAGGCCTCGATCTCGCGCAGAATGCGCTCGCGCAGCTCCTCGACCGACAGGTGAGCATGTTCCTCGATGAGCTGTCCGAGCCGTGGCTCGCCGAAGCACTCGGCTTGATCGTTCATGGCCTCGCTGATGCCGTCGGTAAAGAACACGAGCAGGTCGCCAGAGTCGAGTGAGAGCGTGGCTTCCTCCAGCAGCGAGGTGAAACGCTCGCCATTGTCGAGGCGCAGTCCGAGCACCATTCCATCCGGCACGAGAATCCTCGCCCTCCCGTCGGTCGATGCGCTGTTGGGCAGGTACATCAGCGGTGTGTGGCCGGCCCTCGCATAGGTCATCGTCCGCGCAGCCGGATCGATGACGGCGTACGTCATGGTGATGAAGCTCCGGCTGTCCAGATGTTCCGAGATCAGGCGGTTGGCCGCGATCAGCAGCTCGCGCGGCGACTGATGGATCTGGCTGAGCGAGAGGATGAGACCCTTCAACTCCGCCATGTACAGGGCCGCCGACATGCCTTTGCCCGACACGTCCGCGATGAGCATGCCGACCCGGCCATCAGGCAGCGGCAGCACGTCGTAATAGTCGCCGCCGACCTCGCGGGCAGGAACGCAGACGGCCGCCACCCGCATGCCGGGGATCTCGAGCGGGCCTCGCGGCAGCAGCGACATCTGGCTCTCCCTGGCGAGCCGCATTTCTTCTTCGAGTCGTTTCTTTTCCGCTGACTGCCGCAACAGGTCCTCGATGCTGGCGGTCATCAGGTTGAACGAATCGGCCAGTTCGCCCAGCTGGTCTCTGGCGCGGACCGCGATGCGATGGCCGAAATCGCCCTGCCGCACGCGTTCAGTCCCGGCGAACAACTCGTGCACCGACCCGGTGATCGATCGGGCCAGCGCCATGCCGGTGACGGCGGCGCCGACCTCGATGATCAGGAACAGCGCCGACACGATGAGCAGGGCGATGATGAGCAGGTCGCCGGGCGCCGGCTTCCCGATCGAGGCCTGCGTCACAGACAGCCGGTGATAGATGCCCCGGACGTTCATGCCAATATTCAGCGACAGCCTCTGCGCTTTTCCGGACGGCCAGTCGTAGACGTCCAGCAGCGCCACCGACGGAATTAGTGTCGTCTCGCCAGGGCCGGCTGCGCGCGCGGCGACACGGCGGGCCGACGCCCGCGACCGCCCCTGTAGCGCCGAGTTGGCCGGGTCGACAAGGCTCGCACTGCCCACCGCGATGCCGGTCGATTCCTCCATCCGCGTCTTGATAGTCTCCGACACCGGCAGATCGACGACGACCGCGTACCCGGCTGATCGCTGGGATATGGCCACGGCACGGATGACGAGTTGCGCCTCTGTATCGGTGGCGCTTGCCGATCCCTCGTCTTTGTACGCCAGCGCGTCCGCGAACCCCTCACACGGAATCCAGGTTGGCAGTTGCTCTGGAGGCTCGATGTGCTCCCAGTCGCCGACCTTGATGGGCGTGGATCGCATCACAGCGGTCAGGGGCGATCGCGGAACGTTCTGGTCGCCGCACCGTTTTGGATCGATAGGCACGACCGCGAGCGATACGCCGGGCAGGACCAGTTGGCTTGACGCCTGACGACGCTCCAGGATGGCCTCAGCCTCGGCCGCGTCCGACGCGCGCTCAAGTTCGATGGCCGCGCTGGTGGCGACGATGGAGGTCTTGCTTCCGAGTTCAGCCAGCGACGAACGCACCAGGTACGAGCTGACGTTCGTGAACAGTAGCCAGCCGGCCAGCACGAAGAAGACGACAATCAAGACCGCCGGCACGAACCCGATGAGCAGATACGAGACAATCAACTTGCGGCGCACGCGCCAGAGCAGGTGACGCCGGGCCACCTGGGCGAGTTTGTAGAGGATGACTCCGGCGCCGGTCGCGAGCGCGAGTCCGCCCAGGCTGCTCAGGACCTGGAGACCGCCAGAGGTTGGGACGCCCGCGGCGGCCAGGGCGACGACGATGAGTTTGACGCTGGCGCCGATGGCGACGAGGTACCCGGCGATGCTCGTCAGGAAGAATGCCCGGACCGCGCCGAGCCTGGTCGGTGGCGGCCCTAATGGCGATTGGACGGGTGCTGACGGCGGTGCCATCGGAGGTGTCAGGAATGATAACTCAGGCAACGACGGAGTGCCGAACCCACGCCAGGTAGTCCGCGCTGCCGTCGGTCGCCGTGAGCACGATGAATTCGGGCACCGAGTAGGGATGCAGGCTCGTCAGCCTGGCCTGCAGATCCTGGACACGGCTTGCGGTGGTCTTGATGATCACCTGCCGCTCGACATCCTCCGTCACGCCGCCCTCCCATCGGTAAACCGATCGCATCTCGCCTGAAGCGGAGACGCATGCTGCCAGATGTTCGTCCACCAACGTGCGGGCGAATGCGCCGGCGTCGGTGCCGTCTGGCAGCGTGGTGAGCACGATCACGACGTCGGACGGCTCCACGGTACGGCTCCCCGGATCCGATGAAGATCCTCTTGCGTTTTCCTATGTACAAACGTCGCGACTTAGGGTACAACAGTTGCCTGATGACTGCCACGCGCATAACCACGGCTGGTCTTGCGAATATCCGGAAGGGTGATCGTGGCCGTCGTCGCCTTCTGATTGGCCTCGGATTCGTCGTCTGCTTCCTGGTGGTCAACGGCATCGTCGGCGAGCACGGCGCGTTCGCACTGATGCAGGCGCGGGCGCAGTATGCGGAACTGGCGCTCACCGTCGACAAGGCAAGGGCGGAGAATGCGCGACTGCGGGAAGAGGCTCGCCGCCTGCTGACCGATCCGGCCGCCATCGAGGAAATCGCGCGGCGCGAGCTCGGGCTCATCAAGCCGGGCGAGAAGCTCTTCATCATCCGCGACGTGCCGGCCGCGAAGAAGCACTAACCTCCCCCTCGCGTTTGCCCCGCTCTCGTCTGGCGTGGTATTATCAGTTGATGTGGTGCACGCGAGTGAAGCACCAGTGACGCGGGGTGGAGCAGTCCGGTAGCTCGTTGGGCTCATAACCCAAAGGTCGGGGGTTCAAATCCCCCCCCCGCAACCATAAAGGCCACAGGGCTAAACCCTGTGGCCTTTTTCATTTGCGCCCGGGGGATTTGAACCCTTGCTGGCCGGCAACCATCCTGAGCTTGTCGCCCCTCGACGCGGCTCGGGGCGACCCTGAGCTGGTCGAAGGGTCGAAGGGCGTTGCCTCGCCCCCCCCGCAACCATGAAGGCCGCAGGGCTAAACTCTGTGGCCTTTTTCATTTGCGCGAGCGGAAGATTTGAACCCCTGGTGGCCGGCAACCATCCTGAGCTGGTCGGAGGGCGTTGCCTCGCCGCCCACGAGTTCCGCTCGGCCAGACGGTCTCCTGGCTTCGCAAGTCGCTCATGGCACGGGAGCTATCCGTGGTGCAGAAGATCAGCTTGAGGCTCACGTGATATAGTGATATATATCACTCTGTCATGCAGTTGATTATCAACCCCTCCGATGAGCTCCCCCTTTACCGCCAGATCATGCGGCAAATCATGGATGCCATCGCCGGCGGAAGGGTCACGAGCGGCGAGAAACTGGCTTCGCACCGCGATCTGAGCGAGCAACTCGTCATCGCCCCGCTCACCGTGAAGAAGGCCTACGACGAACTCGAAGCGCTCGGCTTCATCGAGACGCAGCGCGGTCGAGGCACCTTCGTATGTGCCAGACGACCGCAAGCCGACCGCAGCGTTCAGCTCGAACAAATCCAGCAGGCCTCGCGAAAACTTCTCTCGCAAGCCTACCTGGCGGGACTCAGTCTTCGGGAAGTGGTGAAGGCGCTCAAAGAGGCCGACCGCGAACTCACCCAAGGTCCGCAGGCGCAACAAAGAAGGGAAACACCATGACGCCCATTTTGGAGTTCCGCGATATCGAGAGGTCCTTCAAGAAAGGGGTACCGATCCTGAACGGCGTGACGTTCACCGTGTCCACAGGCGAAGTCGTGTGCCTCTTGGGCCGCAACGGCGCGGGCAAAACCACGCTGATCCGTCTTGCCATGGGCATGCTCTTTCCCCATGCCGGCTCGGTGCGGGTATTCGGCGCTTCTCCGACCGCCGACCCTGTCGCCGTGAAAAAGCGCATCGGCTACGTGGCTGAAGAGCAGGTGCTTCCCACGCGATCGTCCATCGCCGAGTTGATCGCGCTGCACCGTTACCTGTTCCCCGGTTGGGACGAGGACCTGGAACGCGAACTCGTGAATCGGTTCCGTTTGGCCGTCCGCGCCAAGATCGGTCAGCTTAGCAAGGGCGAAGCGCGCCAGGTTGCGCTGCTCTGTGCGGTATGCCACCGACCCGAACTCCTGATTCTCGATGAACCGGCCGGTGGACTCGATCCCGCCGCGCGCCGCGAATTCCTGGAAACCTCCATTCAATTGCTGAACCGCGAAGGCACGGCGATCCTCTTCTCCTCGCATTATATGAACGACGTGGAACGTCTGGGCGGTCGGGTCGTCCTGCTCGACGAGGGCAAAGTCTGGCTCGACCGCGAGTTGGACAACCTCCATGAGGGCTATTGCATCGCCCTGATCCCGAACGATTCGATCCCCGATGCCGCAGCGTTGGAACGCTTGCCCTGCTGTATTCGCGTGCGGCCCGTCCTCTCTGAGTGGCACGCGGTCTTTGAGGGCACACCCGAGGCGGTTGAACGGCAATTGAACGAATCGCTCGGCCTCGGCGGCATCCGCTGCGTGCGCGTCCCACTCGAGGAGTTGTTCGTCGAACTCGTGGGCCGTCACCGCCTGCCGGAGGCATCATGATTCTCGAGTTGATGAAGCGTGACGATACGTGGAAGATAGGGCTCGCCCTGGCCCCTGTGACGGTCGTGCTGCTGTTGATGGATCCGGGTGACCCCGATCCGCAATGGACCCGACTGCTCGAGGTGCAGGCTCTTCTGATCACATCGGGGTTCATGTGTCCTCATCGGCGCGCCACGCTCTTTGAAGCAGCGCTGCCGATTGAGGGGCGACAGCTGTTCCTGGCGCGTCTCCTCTCGCGTCTGGCAATGGTCTGGCTACCGGTTCTCGCCGCTATCCTCGTCATCCTTCTTGGTCGGGACACGGGCTGGCCCCAGGTGCTGGGGATGTTGGAATGCGGGACCCTCTACACGGTCGCGTACCTGTTGCCGCTTTCGGTCCGCGTGCGGGAGTGCGCCGCCCCCGCAGGGCTCTTAGCCGTGCTTTGGACGGGCCTCGCGGCCGCAGGCGCCTTGGCTTGGCATTTCCTCCCGCCGGGTATGTTCCTGTCGGTGTTCGCGTTCGCCGGCGCGCTGGTCCTCCTGAGAACGTGGTTTGCCATCCCTGCGTCCTTCCAGGTCGCTCCGATGAATGCGGTCGACTCGATCGCGAGTCCCCGATCAACACGAGATGCGCAGCCGCTCGCCTGGTGGCCGATCTTGCGGTCGGCTGGTTTCGGGATGCCGCTGTTGCTTTTCCCCGTGGGGATTTTTCTGGGTTGGTCGGGAGAGTTGTCCGTTCCCTTTGTTGCCATGTTTGCGATCCTGGCGAACGTCGATGTTCGTCAGCGGACGCGCTGGCTGTACGCCCTGCCGCTCTCGTTTCGCGCCCTCGGGCTGATCATCCTGGTTCCATCGTTGGCTCTTCTTCTCGGAGGCATAGCCATCGGCATGTGCTTCGACAAAACACTGCAACCGGACTATTCACTGGTGGGGGGGCCGAGGAGCCAGTCGCCAACCGATGTGGATCATGTGGATTTAGACGTAGACTTCGAGTTCTGGCACCGTGCGCCGGCCGGCAACGCGCCCGTCATCAGTTCTCCGTGGGGAGAGACCGTTCACGCCACCACTTTTCGGGTTCTAGGAATCACGTTCTACAATCCCTATTCGGTGGGCCCGCGGAACAGCAAGCGCTTCGTTGAGTGGCAATTCGAACGGGCAACGGAAGCCGTGTATGGGAGGGTCATCCCTCTATTACAGTATGGGGCAGCCAGCCAAGCCGAGTTGGTACCCGTAACCGCGCGGCCCCGAATGCGAATCCTCATCCTGTCGGCGGCCCTGCTGGCGGTGCTGTTGCTGGTATACCTAACCGAGTGGACACGGTGGCACCGGTTGCGCCGACTTTCGGATCCCTTACGAGGTGCGCTCCCGTTCGTGTCACTGCTCGTAGTCTTCGCAATCGATGGTATCGTCCTGTGGTTCTATTCCTTCCCAATGGGAACGGCGCTGGTCCATGCCGCATTGCTCCAGCTGTCCAACCTTTTGCCCAACAACCTGCTGCTCGTGACCACTGCCGCCGTGGTGCCCGTGATGGGAATGTATTGGCTGGTCGAGAAGCAGTTCAGCAAGTCCGAGCTGCTCGGACCAATCCAGCAATCCAGCGCATGGGGCAGGAGAATGCAGGCCGAGTAACCGCCTCCATCACCGTGGCTTTGCCAGGAGGCGGCATGAATCTTCGCCGGGCCAATTCCCTTGGGCACGAACGGTCCCGGCCAGTCGCATGAAACACCCGAGGTGTCGGCCCTTCGGAACTACAAGATCGCCGGCTTCTCGGTCGAACGGCTGATGACCTTCCTGACCGCGCTCGACCAGGACGTGAGGATCGTGATCAGCCGGAAGCCCCGCTCCCGGCGTTCAGCTCGCATCAGCGTGGTGGCGGCCTGAACACTGACCGTCTGGCCTCTCACGCCGCCCCGCACCACAGCTGCAAGTATCTTTGGTTGCGGGTCCCCGCAACCATAAAGGCCGCAGGCGAACAGCCTGCCGCCGTTTTCATTTGTGGCCAGCGGATTTGAACCCTTGCTGGCCGGCAACCACGCGGATGTTGAATCCACCAAAGGAGTGCCCGACCAGAACATAAGGCCCCTTCTCCCCCGCCATGTTCAGTAGCGCCTTCAATTCCCTGGCGATCTGTAAGCTCGTGCGCGGCTCGATCGCGGGCCCGCTCCACCCGTAGCCGGCGCGGTCGTAGGAGCACACGCGCGCGAACCCGGCCTTCGGCGACGCCGACCTCCCGGGCGTATGCCTGCGCGTACCGCGCCAGCACTCCGGCCGACGGTGGAGGCCCGGCGGGGCGCTTCCGACCTGGCGTCACCTCGCACCTCGGCGTCTGGCCGTGGGCGGGCGGCGGCTTGGCGTCGTCCCCAGCAGCTCTCGCTCCAGGGCGTCAGCCTCGGCCAGGCCCAGAGCCCCAGATCGTCGCCCATCGGCGATCGCCGTGCTGACGATTTCGGATCCAAGGTGGCTGGCGTGGGCATCGCGAATGGACCTGGCGGGAGTGGTGACGGGCACACCTTCAACACGTTCGACATCGTCCGGCGCGAGGTCTGCGTAATGGATGACCAGCACCTTTGGAACCTGGCGTCGAAGGCGAACGGTGGCCGGCAGCGTCAGGTGAATTCGCGCGGGGTTCACATCAGACAGCTCATGGATGGACAGGGCCGTTTGATGGGACACCACACCGACGACGTCAGGGCGGCGGACTTGAGGCCAGAGGACCGCCGCCATGTAGTGCCCGAACTGAGTCACGGGGAATCGGGTGAAGCGGTACACGCCTCGCGTTTCGCGCGCGATGTCTCCCTGTTTGGCGAGCTGCACCAAGCGGACCTGGTGCAGGCCTGCCGTTCTCGCCTGGGCCGCAGTGAAGAAGCCGCTTTGTCCCTCGGCGATTTCGTAGAGCACGGTGTCCCATTGGCGTTTGTGCATGGCAGTAGT
Organism: Acidobacteriota bacterium; assembly: GCA_026393675.1. Taxonomy (NCBI): domain Bacteria; kingdom Pseudomonadati; phylum Acidobacteriota; species Acidobacteriota bacterium. The sequence continues at coordinate 254,311 of JAPKZQ010000045.1, forward strand.
CGATGGCAATAATATAACGTCTTTGAGTACTAATGCCAGCACTCACATGGACAGCGCCGGTCGTCCAGTCGCGCGAACGCGACTTTAAACCCTACCTGGCGCCTCCATCAGGCAGCGCCCGTCCACAAAACTGCAAATATCGTTGGTTGCGAGCTGCCCGCAACCATGACGGCCGCAGGTCGAACAGCCTGCGGCCGTTGCCATTTGCGCCGCGCTCTTCCCCGCCAGCCTCTGTTACCTGGCTTCCCCAGCCGTTCAGAGTCTGGGAATGCTCACGACAAGCTGATAGACCCCGAGAGCAGCGAGGCTGAGGGCGGAGAAACCAACGAGCACGCGCTGAACGCGAGCACTCAGGAAGCGAGCCGTGCCGACGAGGAACACGAAACCAGCGAGCGTCGCGACCATCGTTCCGTAGAACGCGACGATGAGCGCGACGGCGCTGGCAGGATAGTGATGCCACGCGGTAGCGACGGCTGGACCAAGCACGAGAGCCCAGCCGAGGTACGGGTTGGGATTGAGCACATTGACGAGAGCCGCTTGAAGCAGCGTGCGCGGAGCAGAACCGAAGTCTGCAGAGGAAGGCTGGGACGAGCGGCGCAACTGGCGAAAAGCCGACCAGGCGAAGTAGATGAGAAGGCAACCGCCTGCCGCCCTCAGCCACAGTTGCGCCATGGCGGGAAGCCGTCCGAGCACGAGCAGGACGAGCACGGCAATTGGAATGTCACTGAGAAGCGGAGACAACGAGGCAGGAAGCGTTCGCTTCCAACCGGTTGCCACAACGCGAGAGAGCAGGAACGCCTGCAAGGGACCCGGCTGTATGGCTGCCGAGAATGCGAAGCCGATTCCGAGGAGAACGTACTCGAGCACGGGACAACTCCTGGGGAGTCAGGACAGGATGCCTGACGGCCGGCGCTCACCCGCCGGCGCGCATGATACTACCGGTGGGATCTTCCCTCGCTTCAGTGGACACCGAAGAACGACGCCGCTCGTTGCTCATGGTCATCTGGCGTTCGATATTCGAGCGGCTGGCCCGCGGCTGCCGGTGGATTGCACGACGAGGCGTGAAGGTCAAGGACGCTTCAGACCGGGACATTGTACGGGTTGCGGATTCGAAGGAAGGTGGGGAGAAACCAGCCGACGGGAAACCCGAGAAGGATTGCGAAGATCGGTACGCCCATGCCCAGACCGACCGCCACGACATCAATGGCTACGAACGCCGCGATTCGGAAGACTCGACTCGCAGGGATAAACATGTGGTCTCCTCTGTTGCCCCCGAAGGGCGGCCACCACGCGCAGAGATCGATCTGCCGGCGCCTACGATCGCGCTTCAGTCGCGGCGGCTCATTCTCCCGCCGGCCCCGCCGCAGGCCTTCGCGCAGCAACTCGGCGACGTGCCACACGCGTCAGTTCACCCGTCGACGAGCGGGTCGCTTGCCCGGAATCGCACCCCTGCTGACGCACGAGGGCCCTTTGCGCTGATCAGTGCGTGGCCAGCTCGCCGTAGAACGGCCAGTCGATGTTCATGTCGCGCGTCAGCGTCTGTTTGGTCAGCGCAAGCCGGAGGAGCGCGATTGGCATGCTCCCCTGACGAAGGACCTCGTCGTGAAACTGCCTGTTGGTCATGTGCTTCGAGTCCACGAGTTCCTTGCGGAGGCCGCGCAGCTGCAGGCCGCCGAGCAGATAGGCCGCCTGGTAGAGCGGGCCGTATTCGCCCGAGAACGACCGGCGGACTTCGGCTGTGGCATTGTCGCGTTCGTGCCCGACTCTGTCCACGAGAAAGTCGATGCATTCCTGCGGCGACCACTGGCCCATGTGGAACTTGAGCGAGAAGATGATGCGCGCGCAGCGATGCATGCGCCAGAACAGCGCGCCGACCTTCTGCGCCGGCGTCTTGTCGAAGCCCAGGTCGTAGAGCGTCACTTCCCAGTAGAGTGGCCACCCCTCGCCGAAAAACGGCGTGTTGATGCCAAGATTGGCACGGTAGCCACGGAAGCGTGCGCCCAGGTAGCCCACGAGGTTGTGTCCGGGAATCATCTCGTGGAAGGCCGTGGCGTGCGAGAAACCAGGGTTATTGCCCCGCATGCTCTGAAGGCGCGCCTCGTATTCCATCGTGTCGGTCGGATAAGACACCTGGATTTGCGATCCGCCCAGGAAGAACGGGTTCGAGAGCTGCGCTTGCGGCGACATCATGACCATGTGCAGCGACTCGCTCGCCACCCGGGGCACCGTGATGAGGTCCTTGGCACGCAGGTAGTCAATCGCCTCGAACAGCAGGTCGCGAATCAGAGCCGGCTGGCCGCCTGGCGGCACGTACGATTCTTTCGTCTTCTCGACCGCCTTCTTCCACTCGTCGCCGAGGCCCATTTGGCGGGAGGCCTTCTTCATCTCCTCTTCACACCAGGCGAACTCCCGATTGGCCAGCGCGATCAACTGCTCCGGCGTGTACGGGATCATCTCCTCGGTAAGGTCGAGGATGAGACCCTCCCGACCACGCGCAGACCCGGCAATGCCGGTGTTGTCGATCTTGCGCGGCGGGTTCGGTGGCAGTGTCACGCTCGCACGGGCGATACGCGCCTCGCTCGTGCGCTTCAGGTAGAGGTAGTCCACTTGGGCGTTGCGGCTGAGCGTGTCAAAGTCCAGCGTCTTCAGCGCGGCCAGCCAGTCCACGTAGTACTTCGGATCAACCGGTGCCGCCGCATTGCCGCCTCGGCCCCCGCGGCCGCTACCCGTGCCCGCAAGGAAGCGCGCGACAACATCGCGCATCTCGTCCTGACGGAGGGCAATGATCTCCGGCAGGTTTGGCACATCGTCAACGGCCGCCGCCGGCGGAATGGGCGTCGCCCGCGGGGCCGGCAGCGTGGATGGCAGATCCGACGCCGCCACCTTGTCGCGCAGGAATGCCGCGTACCGCGAGAGCGCTTCGTCCACATGCTTGTAGGGAAGGCCCATCCACCACGTGAACAGCGGGTCGTAGCCGTTGTAGAAGCCGTACCACTCGGCGGTGATGCTACGGAGCGCGTCGGTGACCACGGCGCCGCGAAGCGCGAGCTCCCGGCCCGGGCGCATGGCGTCGGCCGTACCGGCGGCAGCCAGGCCCGCTTCGAGCTTCGCGCGAATCTCCCCAATCCCGCGGATTACGCCCGTGATCGCGGCGGCGGCCTGTTGCGCGTTGACGTCCTCGATCCGAATGCGCGACTCGGCCAAATGCACAATCTCGGTCGCCATCGGTACGATGGGCATGACCGCCGCCAGCGCTTCCGTCTCTGCCTCGAGCGTCTGCAGATTCGTCCGAATCAGGTTGTGGAGCGCTTCGAGATCCGTTCGCGCCTTGACGGTGAGCTTCGTGGCGTCGAGTCGACCAACGGCCGCCTGCCAATTCACGTCGAAGCGTTTCAGCCGAGCGATCCGATTCGTCGAAAGCGGCACAATCGGTGGGGCCGCCACGGTTCCGGCTGCTGATGGAGCTCGTGGCTGGGCCGGTGCTCCTCCGGCTGCCCCGGTCGGAGCACCCGTTCCGCCCGGCGCTGGCTGAGCGGCCGCCGCCCCCCCGCCGGCACGTCCACCGCCGCCACCACGTCCGCCTGCGCGGCCGCCGCCGGCGTAGTTGCCGGAGAGCGTGGCTCTATCGAGCGTATAGCGCTGCGTGACGAGCCGCATCTCGCTGTCCGGAGCCGCCAGCAGCGGACGCAGATCGGCCGGCACCGCCTGGGTCTCCGGCGCCTGTGTTGACGTCCCCTGCTGTGCGACGCTGCGCGCCGCGAACGGCCCGGCCAGGATGGCCACAATCCCCACGGCGGCAAGATGGACTCTCGTGCGGCTCAACATCATGGTGCAACTCCTGGACGCAAGCGTAATCACGTCGGGGCACTACGGCAACTGGTACTAGTTGGGGCTGGTCGAAAACACCGTCGCAGATGGTGGTGCGAGTACGGCGCTCGCGACGGCAGAACCGCGCGCGGCTGCTGATCGACAGGCGTATACTTGCGACGTCCGTCGCCGCGTGGCCGGGCCGCCGAACGGGCCACGACCAGTCGGGCGGACAACAGGGAATGAACCTGAAGGCAGTATAGAGATATGGAACAACGCTGTTACCTCTCGGCAATCTGGCTGACATGGCTCGGGCTGCCACTGCTGGCGGTGGTGGTGGGACTTCGCGTGGGACTGGTGACCGCGGTGGCGGTGCTGGTGGTTGGAATCGTCGCACAGGTGCTCTACCTCCGGTGGTTTCCGCAAATGTCGCGCTGGATGGGCTACGGGTCGGTCGCCGACACGCCCCCCGATCCCGCGCGAATGCCGACAGAGCTCCCACGCGTGACGTTTTACACGGCCAACGTATGTCCCTTCTGCCCAATCATCAAGCGGCGTCTGGCGGAGTTGCAGCGACAATGGCCGTTCGAGGTCGAAGAAGTCGACGTCACGTTCCGCCCGGAGATCATTCGGGCCAAGGGGCTGCGCAGCGTTCCGGTCCTGGAAGCCAATCACCGCCTGCTGGTCGGGAATGCCACGTCGGCACAGATCGCGGAGTTCCTGAGAACGGCTGCAAAGGTGCAAGAGGTCACCGGCTAAGGTCGGCTTGCAGCCGACGGCGGCCGACACGAGAATCAGCCGCCCCGGGTGAGGCCCATCTCGTTTGGCGGACCAGACGCTGGTCCCGACAAGAGCTGCCGTCGCCTGATAGGTTCAGGCAGCGTGGCGATTACTCGATGGTTCGAGCACGGCGAGGCTCAGGCGCAATCGGAAAGGTTTGAGGAGCCGATTCAGCGTTTCCTGGGTCGGGTTGTGCCGTGGGTTGATCGCTCGCACAACATTCGGACTGGCCATGCGGACTCTCGCAGCGTACTCCTTGACACCCATGGCGCGGATTACCTTACCGAGCGCATGTTGGACCGACACCCCTTCCTCGATCGCGGCCAGGAGAAACTCGCGGGCGAATTCCGGATCTCGGAGGTCATCTGCGAGTCCGCTATTCCAATCCCTACTACGCCTTGCCATGACGGGTCGCCTCCAAATAGTCGTTCCAGAATCGTTGAGCGTTGCGGATGTCCGCGCGCTGGGACGCCTTGTCACCGCCGAGGAGCAGCAGGATGATCGTAGCGCCTGCCTTGCCGAAGTAGATCCGGTACCCGGGTCCAAACGTGAAGCGCGCCTCCCAGACGCCGCTCTCGACAGCCTTGTGGTCACCGAGATTGCCCGTTTCGAAGCGGAGCACGCGTGCCTGAATGCATGCCCGTACCCGCAGATCCATGGCGTCCAGCCAAGTGCGAAACGGACAGCTTCGCTGCGCCGTGACGTACTCGCGGATCGTGAGCTTCGTCGACACGCAGGTGAAATATTATCATATGGGATAATAATGTCAACAGGCGACGGCCCCCCCGGCACGGCAGACGAGAGAACCTCCGGGTCTTGGCACTCAGGTCAGGCTCGGACCTGACGTCCCTCTCCTTCACAGGGCTGTCGCGATGCTGAACAACGGCCATGTTGACAATCTTTCGGTAATCTCATATTCGTCCATAATCAGGTAAGTCATGTCTGCCTTTTCTATCCAGACTTCCTTGAAAGATGCTCGGCGACGATTGAAATCCGCGCCCCGTGCGAGCGGGCGCCGACTTCGGACGGACCGAGGCACGTCACGGCTCGACGCCCCGGTGCTCTCTTGGATCGCCGAAGCTCTTTCGGGACACGGCGGATGCCAAGACGACCCGTGGCGGATGTCCTCATCGGCGCGTTTGCGAGCACCCGCCAGGGCCTCCTAACGCGCAACCCGACCGACTTCGCCCCGGTATTTCCCTCGCTGACCATCGTGACGCCGGACGCTTCCTGATCAGGATTGGCGCGGGACTGCCGGGGGCGCCGCGTCTCCCGACGCCACAGCCTCCTCCCGACGGCTCCGCCGCAGGCCTTCGCGCAGCAACTCGGCGACGTGCCACACGCGACGACCGGTCGCCTGCGTCACCTGCTCGCGACAGCTGAACCCGTTCGACACGATGTACGTGTCGTCCGAGGCCGCGCGCACTGCGGGCAGCAGCCCGCGCTCCCCCACCTGGATCGACACGTCGTAGTGGTCGCGCTCGAATCCAAAGGCGCCTGCCATGCCGCAACAGCCCGCGTCGAGCAGCGTGAAGTCGAGCCCCAGTTTCTTCAGCACCGCGACTTCGTCGTCGATCCGAAGCGACGCCTTGTGGTGACAGTGCGCCTGCACAATGGCGCGGCCGGTGAGCGTGGCGGGCACGGTCTTTCCTTCACGCTCCAGGAATTCGGTGAGGAAGAACGTCTGCTCGCTCAACTTCCTCGCGAGCGCATCATCGGGGAAGAAGCGCAGCAGTTCGTCCCTGAAAACGGACACGCAACTTGGCTCAAGCCCGACGATGGACACGCCGGATTCGATGTCGGTGCGCAAGCTCTCGAGGATGTCGACCAGTTGACGGCGAGCCGCGTCGAGCAGGCCGTGATCGTAGAGCGGACGGCCGCAGCAGAGATGCTCCCGCGGGATCTCCACGCGATAGCCGACCGCGTCGAGGACATCGGCGGCCGCCCTGGCCACCTCCGGGTGGAAGTAGTTGTTCGATGTATCGGCCCACAGGAGCACGCGTGGGCGCGTATCGGCTTCGCGTGTGGCGGGCGTGAACGACCGCCTGAAACTGCGCGCGGCAAACGCCGGCATGCGCCGCTCGGGTGCGACGTCGAGCGCCCATTTCACAATTGTGCTGAACGGTGCCACCTGCGTGAAAAAATTGACCAGCCACGGCACATACTCCGCCATCGCGGCCCATCGATGGATGAGCCCAAACGCATACGCGCGCAACGGCCTCCGCCGTCCCTCGTAGTAGTGCGACAGGAACTCCGACTTGTAGGCGGCCATGTCGACGCCCACCGGGCATTCGCTCTTGCAGCTCTTGCACGACAGGCACAGATCGAGCGCCTCGCGCACAGCCTCGCTGCGAAAGCCGCCCTTCACCACATCGCCCTGGAGCATTTCAAACAGCAGGTGCGCCCGGCCTCGCGTCGAGTGCTGCTCGTCGCGCGTCACCATGTAGGACGGGCACATGGACCCGATGTCGGTCTTGCGGCACTTCCCCACGCCGACGCAGCGCACGGCCGCATCAGCGAAGCTGCCTTCGATCGGATACGCGAACCGGCTCGCCACGTGTGGCGGATGATATTGCGGCATCCGGAGGTGCTCGTCGAGGCGGTACGGGTTGACGACCTTGCCTGGGTTCATCCGGTTGCCAGGATCCCAAATCGCCTTGAACTCGCGAAACGCCTGGACGAGTTCCTCGCCGAACATCCGCGGCAGAAGCTCCGCCCGCGATTGCCCGTCGCCGTGCTCGCCCGAGAGCGACCCGCCGTAGCCGACCACCATGTCGGCGGCCTGCTCGACGAACCGGCGATACGCGGCGATGCCCTCTGTCGACTTGAGGTCGAAATTGATTCGCGTGTGAACGCAGCCCTGGCCGAAGTGCCCATACAGCGCGCCCTGCAGACCAAACGCCGCCATGAGCTTGCGAAACTCGCGCAGGTATTCGCCGAGCCGCTCCGGCGGCACAGCGGCGTCTTCCCAGCCTTCCCAGTTATGGCCCTCGCCGGGCACGAACGAGGTGGCGCCCAGCGCCGACTCCCGGACACTCCAGGCCTGCTGACTCTCGATCGGATCGCGGAACAGCCGCATCGCGGGCATATCCGGACGCGAGCGGAATCCCTCCATCAACGCTTCAGCCCGGGCCTCCGCCTCGGCGATCGTCTCGCCCCCGAACTCCGCGTACAGCCAGCCTCCGCCAGGCGGCAGCAGCGCCAGCCCCTTGGCGTTCAGCTTCTTCTTCCGCGTGTGCTCGACGAGCAACGCATCGATACCTTCGAGACCGATCGGGCCGTAGCCGACCACAAACGGTACGGCGTCGGCCGCACGATACACATCCTCGAAGCCAAGAAGCAGCAACGCGCGCGCCGGCGGGCTCGGCACCAGGCGAGCGGTCGCCTCGAGGATCGTGACGCACGTCCCCTCGGTCCCGACCAACGCCCTCGCGACATGAAACCCGTTCTCGGGCAGGAGGAAGTCGAGGTTGTAGCCGGACACGCGGCGCGGGATTCGCGGAAATCGTGCGCGAACCAGGTCGCCGTACCTGTCGCGCAGGGCGCGAAGACCGCTGTAGATCTCTCCTCGTCGTCCGCCGTCGCGAATGATGCGGTGGAGTTCGTCATCAGAGGTAGCCCCGGCCCGCATCCGCAGGCCGTCGTAGGTCAACACTTCCAACTCGTCGATGTTGTCGTCGGTTTTGCCCGCCATCACCGAGTGTGGACCGCACGAGTTATTCCCGATCATCCCGCCGACCGTGCACCACCGATGCGTCGCGGGATCGGGCCCGAACGTCAGATGATGCGTCTCTGCCAGTTCGCGCAGCCGGTCCAGCACGACGCCCGGCTGGATGCGCGCCTGGCGCGCCACTGGATCCATCGACACGATGTGATTGACGTACTGAGACATGTCGATGACGACCGCGACGTTGCAGCATTGACCGGCGAGACTGGTGCCCGCACCACGCGACAAGATGGGCGCCCCTATGCTCCGGCACGCGGCGACGGTCTCGACGATATCGTCGACATCGCGGGGCACGACGATTCCAATCGGCACCTGCCGATAGTTGGAGGCATCGGTGGCGTAGAGCGCACGGCTCGCGGGGTCGAACTTGACGTCGCCCTTGATGCGCGCGCGCAGCAGCGCCGCGAGTTCGAGCGCCTCGCGCATGTCAGTGGTTCCCGCGGTCGAGCGGGCGTTGGCGGTGAGCGTCGGAGTAGCCATGGCGCGGCCCTCAGCATACCAGAGCGTTGTATACTTGGAGGATTGTCGCCGACCGTTGGACGGCAGAGAGAGGGTTCGCGTGTTCGACTTGATCCAGGACTTCTTCCGCCTCGTCTACAACGTCCCGAAGCTCATCGAGGTCGGCGGGCTCATCGGTCTGATGTTCGTCATCTTCTCCGAAACCGGCCTGATGGTCGGCTTCTTCCTGCCGGGCGACTCCCTGCTCGTGACGGCAGGCGTGGTCGCCTCCAGTGGACTCCTGAACATCTACGAAGTGATCCCGGCGCTCATCGTCGCGGCCATCTGCGGCAACGCCACCGGGTACTACATCGGCAAACGTGCCGGGAAGGCGCTCTACAGCCGGCCCGATTCGTTCTTCTTCCGCCGCCAGCACCTGATCCGCACGCACGAGTTCTACGAGCGGCACGGCGGCAAGACGATCATCCTCGCGCAGTTCATGCCCATCGTGCGGACGTTCGCTCCGGTGGTCGCGGGCGCGGCCGACATGACCTACCGCCGCTTCGCCTCGTTCAACGTGATCGGCGCGATCATCTGGATTACGAGCATGACGCTCACCGGGTACCTGCTCGGCAGCGTGATTCCCAACATCGACAAGAACATCCACATCGTCGTCGCGATTGTGATCGTCCTGTCGTTGCTGCCGGCGCTGATCGCCTGGCTCCGGTCGAGGACGGCAAAAGCGTAGTGATAAGGGCGCGGTCAATCGACCCGCGCCGAGTTGCCGGGTCTGACCGCCTCCGCCAAGGCTACGGCGGTCCGCCGGAGCTGCCGAAGGCAGCGAAGGCGGAAGACCCGGCCTCCAGTGCTGAAGACCCAGCCCCCAGGAGAGCTGTCGAAGGAGAAGACGAGTCTCCAGTCCTTGTTCCTGGCATCTACCCCATCAACCGCGCCCCCCGATGCGATAACCACCTGTCGAACGCCGGCGGGCGATCGCATACCAAATCCGCGACGCGAGCAGCACGCCGACGATGACGGCGTAGTTGCGCGGCGGCCGGATGTCGGCCTTCACCAGCCACCAGTAGTGCACGACGCCGACGATCGCCGAGCCGTACGCCAGTCGATGGAGCCTCCGCCACGTCTTCCCGCCCAGCCGGCGAATCATCCCAGCGGTCGACGTCAACGCCAGCGGGAGCATCAGCGTGTAGGCCGTGGCGCCCGCCGTGATGAAAGGCCGCTTGTAGATGTCCTTGATGATGGCGGCGCCATCGAAGAACTGATCCAGCCAGACGTACGTCATCAGGTGCAGCGATCCGTAGAAGAAGGCGTACAGCCCAAGCATCCGCCTGAATCGGATCGCGTCGTTCCAGCCGGTCCAGCGACGCATCGGTGTCACCGCCAGCGTCAGCAGCAGGAACCGCAGCGTCCAGAGGCCGGTCTCGTGCGTGATGGTCTCGATGGGATTCGCGCCGAGCGCGTGAGTCCACGCCCCCCAGCCGAGGTAGGCAAGCGGGCCGAGCGCAGCGACGAAGACGACGGTCTTGAGGATCAGAATCATCCGGCCGTCGCCCCCGTTTGTCAGTAATTCCGCCGCAAGTCCATGCCAGCGTACAGCCCGGCCACCTGATCGGCGTAGCCATTGAACATCAGCGTCTTTCGCTTGGAGAACTCGCCGATGCGCCGTTCGTTTCCCTGGCTCCAGCGTGGATGGTCGACCTGCGGATTCACGTTGGAATAGAACCCGTATTCCTGCGGCGCGTACGCTTCCCACGCCGTTGTCGGCTGCTGCTCGACCAGCCTGATGCGCACAATGGACTTGATGCTCTTGAAGCCGTACTTCCACGGCACCACGAGCCGGAGCGGCGCGCCGTTTTGACCAGGCAGCACGCGCCCGTACAGCCCCACCGCGAGGATGGTCAACGGGTGCATGGCTTCGTCGAGTCGTAATCCTTCGACGTACGGCCAATTCAGGATCGCCGATCGCAGGCCGGGCATCTGATTCCTGTCGGCCAGCGTCGTAAACTCCACGAACTTCGCCTGTGACGAGGGCTCGACGCGTTTGAGTAATTCTGCCAGCGGGAATCCCACCCATGGGACGACCATCGACCAGGCCTCGACGCAGCGCAGTCGGTACACGCGTTCCTCGAGGGCGTGGGGCTTGATCAAATCCTCAAACTGGTAATCGGCCGGCTTGTTGACCAGGCCGTCGATCTTGACCGTCCACGGCTTGACTCTGAAGTTCCTGGCGTTTCGTGCAGGGTCGGCCTTGTCGGTGCCGAACTCGTAGAAGTTGTTGTACGACGTGATGTCGCCGTACGTATTCCACTCCTCGTTCACCGTGTAGGCGCTCTTGCGGACGTTGGGAATCTGGTCCTGCGCGGCATCGAGTGCGACGACGCGCAAGAATCCGGCGGCCGCAGCCAGAGCGGGCACGGCGGCTGCCAGGATGAACTCCCGCCGCCGCAGATAAACACCTTCGTCGGTGATCTCGGAAGATCGGATGGGTGACGCTATTCGTGTGAGCATGGGGGCCTCTCACCCCCAGCGTACCCCTAAGTGGGGCCGTCTTGCCACTTGCATCAGCCGCGTCACCCGCGTCACCTGATTGGCTTTCCCTGGCCACCGCAGTACACTTCGGGACACTTCTCCCGGAGACCCCTCCCATGCCACAGAAACGACCGACTATACGCACCGCACGCCAGGCCGACGGCGGCTCGCCGGCCCGATTCACCTCGCAGACGCTCGCGTTTCTGCGCGCCCTCGCCCGCAACAACCGGCGCGAATGGTTTCAGGAGCGGAAGGACCGCTACGAGGAGGTCGTGCGGGCGCCGATGGCTGCGCTGGTAGAGCGACTGGCCGTCGACTTCCGCGACTTCGCGCCCGATCTGATCGCGACGCCGCGCGCGTCCATGTACCGGATCTACCGCGACACCAGGTTCAGCGCGGACAAGACGCCGCTCAAGACGCATATCGCCGCGGTGTTTCCCCACCGGCTGCTGCCCAAGCACGAGTGTGCGGGCCTGTACCTGGAGGTCGCGCCGCAGCATGTGTGGTACGGCGGTGGAATGTACATGCCGTCGACTTCGCAACTGCACCTGGTGCGCGAACACATCGCGGCCAACCACCGGCGCTTGCGCACCATCGTCGAATCCCCGGCTTTCCGTCGGGTCTTCGGTGAGATCACGGGCGACCAGCTGAAGCGCGTGCCGCTCGGCTTTCCGAAAGATCATCCAGCGGCGGAGTTTCTGAAGTTCCGGCAGTTTCTGGCCGGATGTGAGAAGCCGGCCGCATTCGCCACGTCTCCCGGGTTCTACCGGTCGATTCTGACAGCGTTTCGGACACTCTCGCCCCTCATCGCGTTTCTCAACGCGCCGCTCATCGCCGATCGCGGGCGGGGCTCTGATCCCTCCACATGGCTGTCGAGCGAGAGGTAGCGCGTATGGTCGCCGGGATGGCCGGGCGACTGGCGACGGGGCTCGTCGGCCTCGTGCTGGTCGCTGCTGCCGCGCAGGCCCAGATCAGATTTAGCGACGAAACCGACCGCGGCGCGTTCCGATCCTGGTTCACGTTTCTGGCCGACACGCAGTTCTACCGCCACACCACCGACGTCGCCGACTGCGCGGGTCTGGTCCGCTACGCCGTTCGCGAGGCGATGCGCGTGCACACGCCTGAGTGGCACCGGCTCGCCGGCCTCCCCCTTTCTCCGCCCTTCGCGGATGTGCGCTCGCGACCGCAGCCTCGCCCGGACGGGTGGCCGCTATTCCGCGTCGACGACCACCGCTACGCGGAGTTCGCGGATGCGCGGACCATCATTACGCTGAACAGCCGCAGTGTCGGGCGCGACACCGGGGCCTTGCGCCCCGCCGATCTCCTCTATTTCAGGCAGGAGAACCAGCGCGCCCAGGACCACTTGATGGTGTACGTCGGCCCCTCGTTTTTTGAGCGGGACGGACAGGACTGGATCGTCTACCATACAGGTCCGACCGACGGGACCCCGGGCGAAGTACGGAAGACCCGGCTGACCGACTTATTGCGCCATCCCGCCGCGCGTTGGCGACCGATCCTGCAGAACCCTTCGTTTGTTGGCATCTATCGACTGGCCTGGCTATGAAACGACTACACGTGTTGTTCCTCCTGGCGCTCGTCGGGTTCGCGCCAGCAAGGCTCGCCGCACAGGCACTGGACCAGAATGCGGGGCCGGCCTTCAACGTGTGGAGCAGCCAGATCTATCTGACGAAAGATCAGTCGGCGTTCTCCCTGACCTACCAGAACGTCGACCATCTGGATTTCCGGGTATATCGGGTCGTTGATCCGCTTGCCTTCTTCGCCGGCTTGCGCGATCCCCACCAGTTGGGCAGCGAGAAGCCGGTAGTGCCCCAGGAACGGACGTGGCTCGAGCGCATCGCGCTCTGGAAGGCCTCGCGCCGTGCCGACGTGCGGATGTTCCTGCGCGCCCAGGTGAGCCACGCCTACCGACTCAAGCAGCGCGAGGCGCAGGACAAGGAGAAGGTCGTGCAGCGCCAGACGCTGCAGTACAACACGTTCGCGCAGGTGCCGTTGCTGAATGCGTCCCGCCTGGTGACGTCATGGCGCGAACTGCTGCCGCTCGCTCGTGATCCGGAGACACGGCGGATCCCGCTCGACGTGCACGATCCCGGCGTCTATCTCGTGGAAGCGGTCAGCGCCCCGCTCAGGGCCTACACGATCGTGATGGTCTCGGATATCGGGCTCGTCACGAAGACGGCGCCCGGGCAGATTCTCGTGTACGCCGCGCACCGTATCACCGGTGAACCACAGAAGGATTGCGACGTCCAGACGATCGTCGATCGGAAGGTCAGCAACGCCGGCAGGACCAATCAAGACGGCCTGGTGATGGCGGCGGTCGACGCGGTCCGGCCCGAGTCGGTCGTCACCGTCGCGCGGTGCGGATCGCAGGTGACGGCCACCGACCCCGGCGGCTGGGCGATGCGCGAGCCAGCGCGTGAACTCACCGGATACATTTACACCGACAAGCCCATCTACCGGCCCGGCCACACGACCCGGATCAAGGCCGTGCTGCGGTGGCGCGCCAACGGACAGTTGGTGCCGCTTGACGCGAAACAGGCGGAGGTCTCGATTACCGATGAGAGCGACAAGGTCGTGTACCGCGACACCCGCCCCATCGATGCGTTTGGCACCCTGAACACGTCGTTCCCCGTCCCGGCGAAGGGGGCACTGGGCTTCTACACGATCACGGTCACATCCGGTGATGAAAAGGCGACCGGACATTTCGAGGTGCAGGAGTACCGGAAACCCGAGTTCGAGGTGACCGTCGTCAGCCCGGATCGCTTTGTGGTGCAGGGTCGCCAGGCCTCGGCCACCATCACGGCCCGGTACTATTTTGGCCAGCCGGTCGCCAATGGCATCGTGACGTACGTCGTCCACAAGCAGCCGTACTATTCGCCGCTACGCTGGGGTGACGAGAGCGACGAGGAAGGCGGCGGGTGGTGGGGCGGCGAGGAGGCCAGCGAACAGTCGGCGCGGCTCGATGAAAAGGGCACGGTGACGGTGTCGATTCCGCTCGCCGTCAACGACAAGGGCCGCGACTACTCCGTCCGCATCGAGGCGCGCGTCACCGATGCGAGCAGCCGCGAGGTGAGCGGCCACACGTTCGTGCACGCGACGTTCGGAAAGTTCTTCATCACGGCCCAGCCCGATCGATTCGTGCAGCGACCCGGAACGCGGGCGCAAGTCACGATGAAGGTGCTCGACTATCTAGGCGCCCCGCAGTCAGGAACCACCCTGCGCGTGGCCCTGGAACGGCTCGTCTACGAAAAGGGGCGGTGGGACAATCCGACCGTCACCTCGATCGCGGACGGTACAGTGCAGTCCGACCAGGACGGACGGGCCGAATGGGCGGCCACCCTGCCAGCCGAACCCGGCACGTATCGATTCCGCGTCTCAAGCGACAGCGAGGGCAGAGCCGTGCAGGACACGGCGAGTGTGTGGGTGTCCGGCGCGCGATCGGACCTGGTCGATGAGTCCGACACCAATCTCGAACTGGTGGCCGACAAGAAGTCCTACCAACCTGGAGACACCGCACGATTGATCATTCGAGGGGGCGAGGTGACGGCCCCCGTCCTGGTCACCAAGGAAGGCCAGCAGATCTCCGACTATCGCGTAGCCCGCGTCGGCAAGGACAGCACCATCGAGGTCCCGGTCGTCGAGGGCGACCTCGGCGACACATACGTGAATGTCGTGTTCGTCAGCAAGGATCGGCTGTACCGGGCCGAAAAGCGACTGAAAGTGCCCGCCACGTCACGACAACTGCAAGTGGCGGTCGCTGCCGAGCAGAACGTGTCGAAGCCCAGGCAACCCGGCCGGTTCACGCTCACCGTCACCGACGCCGTCGGGCAGCCCGTGAAGGCGCAATTGAGCGTTGGCGTCATCGACGAAGCCGTGTATGGCGTCAAACCTGATGACACGCCGGATCCGCTGCGGTTCTTCTACCGGCTGAACTACAGCCGGGTCAACACGGAGTTCTCTCGCGACTATTCGTTTACCGGCTACGCCGGGGCGCAGCAGTTGCTGCTCACCCAGCGGCAGCGGCGCCGCCCGTTGACCCTGGCCGACTTCAAGGGCGAAAAGCCCCGGCCCCAGGTGCGCAAGGACTTCCCCGACGCGATCTTCTGGACGGCCGATCTCGTCACCGATGCACAGGGCAAGGCCAACGTCGAGGTGCCCTACCCCGACGCACTCACCACGTGGCGGCTGACGGCGCGCGCCGTGACGGCCGACACGAAGGTCGGTGCGGGACTCGCGCGGACGACTACCACCAAGGACCTGATCCTGCGCGTCGTCACGCCGCGTTTCCTGACCGAAGGCGACACGCTCGACCTGCCGGTTATCGTGCACAACTTCACAACCGGCGATCAGACCGTCAGCCTCACGGGCAAGGTCACCGGACTCGCCACCGGCGAGGCGGCTGGCTCCGCCGTTGATCTGTCGCAACCGCGCACGTTGCAGGTCGCGCAAAACGGTGAGGCCCGCATCGACTGGCGGATGAAAGCCTCGATCGTGGGAACGGCCACGGTGACCGGGTCGGCGACGACGCCATCCGATTCGGACGCGGTCGAACTGCCGTTCCCCGTGCTGCCCTTCGGGCTCAAGCGCGAATCCGGCGCCGCCGGTTCCATCGTCGGCGCGGGTGAACAGACCGCCGACCTGACCATCCCCGACACGGCCAATCCCGCGGCCCGCACCGTGCGGGTCCAGATCGCGCCTTCGCTGGCAGGCCCGCTGCTTGGCGCGTTGGAGTACCTCACGTCGTATCCATACGGATGCACGGAGCAGACACTCTCGAGCTTCGTGCCCAATCTGATCGCGCGGCGCGCGCTGGCGGATCTTAAGCTCCCGGTGACCGAGAGTCTCAAGTCGCTCGACAGGCAAGTCACCGAAGGACTCGCCCGCATTGGCGACTACCAGCACGATGATGGCGGATGGGGATGGTGGAAGACCGACGAGAACCACCCGTTCATGACGGCGTACGCTGTCTACGGACTTCTCGAAGCGAAGGCCGCCGGCTACAAAGTCGACCGGTGGACTATTCAGAGGGGCCTGGGTGCCCTGCGGCGATTGTATGCCGAGTACCCGCGCGCGATCCCGGAATTGAAGGTCTACAGCACATACGTGCTTCTGCTGGGCGGGGCGCAGGGAATCGCCGTTGAGAGCGACGACGCGGAGGGAAAGGGCTGGACCCAGAAAACGGCGCTCGATGAACTGTGGGCCGCGCGAAGCCGCATGACGGCCTACGGCCAGAGCCTCCTTCTGCTCGCACTCGATCTCGTGAAAGACGTGCGCGGCAACGACCTGGCCAAAGAACTGACGGCCTCGGCGCAGCGCAAAGGCGACCTCGCCTGGTGGCCCACGGACCATGATCCGCTGCTCGAGGACTTCACCGACACCAGCGTCGAGGCGACCGCGTTCGCCGTGCGTGCGCTCGCCCGGCGCGATCCGAAGAACCCCCTGCTCGAACCGGCCGTGCGGTGGCTGCTGCTCAACCGGACGTATGGCATCTACTGGGCCAGCACCAAGCAAACCGCCATGGTGCTCTACGGTTTGCTCGACTTCATGAGGGCGCGAGGCGAGACCGCGAGCGATGGCGAGGTGGACGTGCTGGTCAACGGCACATCCATCGGCACACGACGCTTCACTGCCGCGGCAATCACGTCTCCCGATCCAATTGAGCTGACCGCTCCCGCACGCTCGGGCGCCAATGCCATTCGCATCGTCAAGCGGGGCGGCGGCGCCGTCTACTGGGCGGCGCAGGCGACCTACTACGACACCACAGCGGCGCAGGAGCGCACGGGCTCGCGCAAGCTCGCGCTGCAACGCTGCTACTTCACCCTGTCTCCAGTGACCGTCAAAGGCCGCATCGTCTACCGGGAAACGCCGTTTGCCGGCACGGCCCGACCCGGGGACCTGCTGCTCGTGCGACTGACCACGGCAGGTTCGAAGGACTGGCGCTACCTCATGCTGGAGGATCCGATACCGGCTGGCACCGAACCGATCCAGCAGGACCAGTTGTACACGCTGGAGCAGAAGCGATCCTTCTGGTGGGGCAGCCGGCGGGAGTTCCGCGACAGTCGTGTCGTGTTCTTTCTGGAAACGTTCAGCGAGGGCCGTTACGAGTTTAGCTATCTGCTGAAAGTCACGACGCCGGGCATCTTCCGCGCGACGCCGGCGCGCATCTCCGCGATGTATGTACCGGATGCCATGGCCTCGAGCGATACGATTACTGTGACGGTGGAATCGGCAGCGACGGGGATAGCGACGACGCCGGCCGCCGCACCGGCCAAGGGAGGTCAGCAGTGATCAAGCGAACCGCCGCGATCCTCGCCTGGCTGGTCGTCGGACATGCCGTGCTTGGCGGGTTGTACTGGGCGCTGCTCCTGGTGCCCGAATCGAATGTGCTCATGCTGAGCACTTCCCTGCTGCTCGTTCTGGGCATGGTGTGGTGGCTCGGGCTTGTCGAGGGCGTTGGCCTGCGGGCCTGGCAGGCCGACGGTGGCCTGCGGGCAAGCCTGACGCCAGCCGCGAGACGCGCCTGGCTGGTCGTGTTCCCGCTGGTCGTCTTCGCCCTCGTTTGGTGGATCACGGGGCTCGCCTCGGGATGGCTCGACCGGCATTGGAGCGAGATCGATGCCTGGATCCTGTTGAAGACCGGATGGACAAACACCGCAGTCCTGATGTCGGGGTGGAAGCACCTGATTGCGTTTGTCCGCTATGGGTTCGGCGCGTCGCTTGCCTTGGCGCTCTTTGTCGGTCTGCTCCGAACGGGCCTGGGCGGGCTTGCGTCGGTTTCATGGGCGCGCCGGGCGTTCGCATGGCGCCAGCTCGTCATCATCGCCGCCGCCCTCGTGGTCGGCGTGCTCCTGCCGTCACATCTCGCGTACTGGCGCTGGCAGCCCAAGAGCGTCTCCGCCACGTGGTTTGAACCGGCATTTGCTGTGACCAAACTCTCGCTGATGTTCCTGGTCGCGAACCTGGCGTGGGCGGCTGTGCTTCGAGCGATCAGTCGGGAAGCTCAGAAGCGACAGTAGCGGCCAGTTCCCTCGAACCCGGGTGTGAAATCACACTTCGCGCACGTTCGCTACAATGACGGGATGCCGTTCCGACTGAAACTCCCGACATCTCGTTTCCACTGGTCTGCCTTGCGCGGCCGCTGCCGGCGGCGCATCACCGTCGGTCTTGTGCTGCTTGTGGTGGCGGCCAGTTACGGAGCCTATGCCGGCCAGCGATTGGGCGAGCGGGGCAACGACGAAGGCGTGTTCGATCAGCCACTCGCACGCTTGGGCCACGCCTTGACGCCACCACCCGTTCACATCCGCGGGTTCAGCCCTCAAAGCGATCGGGAGCTCTATCTCTTGACGGTGGTCAGCGACCAGCAGGACATCATGTTCGGCTTGACCATGCTCGTGCTGCGGATGATCGCGACACTGACGGTCGCCGGCACCGGCCTGGTGCTCTTGACGGCCGGCTCGACTGAATGGGAAATCAGGAGCGAAGCCGGTTAGCGTGCCGCGGCACGCTCCCGGCCTCGGTCGGCGGTTGCCCTGTTCTCTTCCACTCAGAACACCCTTGTGTCGACGCGGCCGAGCAGGTCGGACCCGAAGTCGTAGACGACGAACCGGATGTTCTGCGTGCCGCGGATGTTCGGGAACTGAATCACGTACGGAAACCCGCTCTTCAGGAAGCGCGCGTATTCCTCCTCGCTCAACTGCAACGGCAGCGCCTGCACATACGTTCCCATCGGATTGGCCGCGCTATCGAAGCAGAAGACCGCAACGTTGAGCAGGCCGACGCGCAATCCGCCGAGTGTCGTGACCTTGATCTTCGACAGGTCGATCTTGCCCTCGACGGCGAGGGTGGCGCCCCCGCCCTGCGATGCCGACGCCTTCACCTTGATGTCGTTCACCTCGCGCCGGAAATTCCCAGCCGCGCCGAGCCGACCGTTGGCGACGAACGCGCGTCGGTCGAACGTGCCGATCTCCGATGCACGGAAGTACCCGTGCCGGAACAGCACCGTGACGTCGGGGCGGTTCACCTTCACGTCAATGCTCCGGTAGCCGCCGTCCCACGCCGTGTTCGAGGCCCGGTAGCCGAGCACGTAGCCTGTCCTGGTCGTCTCGTCCAGTCGGTCGAGCACCGCCTGTCCATTCTCGGTGATCGCCGCCAGCCCGCCCGTCAGATCTGAGATCGTCCTGAGGCTCCGGAACGACATCGCCTGCTGCGCCGTGGCGTTCAGCTCCCTGCCCGACTCCGCCGCGAGCATGCCGCCGGCCTGGAGCGCGTGGATCGACACCCGCGCGTCGTTCGCGATGGACGCGAGCGCCCGATCGTTCTCGTCGCTCGGCCAGATCAATCCCTTTTCGGTGACGAAGAGAACGTCCTTCTCGCCGTCGAAGCGCCGCAGGTACTCCATCAACGCCATCAAATTTTCATGGTCCTTGAGCGTGGTGGCGCTCGACGCCATGAAGTCGTCGAGGGACATCCCGCCGAACGCCTCGCGTTCGATCGCCTCAGCCGACGTCGGGGTCGCCGGCTTCGCGCCCGGCCCGAGGACCATCGCGTCGATCTTGGTCTGCAGTTTCCTGGGAAGCACCCGGTTGCCGTAGAGCGGCGCCATCCCGGTGGCGCCCAACTCCAAGCCCAGCGCGAAGTCCACGTCCTCGTGCGACTTCTTGAACCGTTCGAGCGCCTCCGCGATCTTCTGATGATCGGTCGTGAACGAGAGCGCACGGTCGTGGGCAAACAGCGCCACCTGGTCCTGTGGCAGCAGCCGGGTCTTCACGAAACGCAGCAGGCCGCTGATGTATCCCGACGGCACTTCGAGCCGGCCCAGGCCCAGCGCGATCACAAACATGCGCCGATTCTGCGGGCCCAACGTCATGCCGCTACGGAGGGTCAATGCGGCGTCGGGCGACGATGTGTCGGGCGCGAGCGCCTGCAAGGTGAAGTGCCGGACCTGCTGTGGAACTCCGTCTTCGGTCACGGTGAAGTCTGCCTGTTTCAGGTCGGTGACCGGCTTGCCGGACCGGTCGACCACGTGAACGTTGACGGGCACGAGGTCAAGCGGGGCTTGCGCGGGCGACGCGGACGGCGCCTGCGGCATGGCGTGCGTGACCGGGAAGCCGACGAGCACCAACACGAAGAGGAACGCGCAGACTGGATACAGGCGTCGCGACATCAGGCACCTCTCTGGGGACAGCCGAATTCCAGACATTCTGCCTTTTCCTGACTCGGGAAAACAAGCCGCTGTCGACGTAGTCGTCAGCGCAGATCCTGCCAGCGCGTGCCGGAGGCCAGCGCGCGGGCCACGCAACCGCCGGCCGCTTCGTACACACCGCGCCACGCCTCTGGTGAAGCGGCCGCACGGAAGTCGGCGTCGGCCGGACAAGCGACGCCGCGAGGCCCGGCTGCTGAGTTCGGGCCGCGGGTGGATCGTCCTACGGTGGTGCCCGCCGCACGTTCTCCGGCCTTGACGATGGCCAGTCCCTCCCGGACCCAGAGCGGGCGATCGCGCAGGAGGGGATCGATCAGGACGTGCACCAGTTCGTGCCGCAGCGTCAGTTCGAGGATCCCCCGCTTCCGCAGCACATCGAGCGGGAGCAGATCGATCCGCGACCCCTTCGTGCGCGCCGACGTCCACCAAGGCTGCCCCGTCGCCCGCGTGTACGCTTCGACCGTCGGGTGAAACTGCAGGTCCAGCACCGACGGCAATGCCACGCCGAGGCTGGACGACATGACGCGAGCCAGTTGGCGCGTCAGCGACCGCACCTCATCGAGACGCTCGCGATCGGCTTCGGGCAGCAGGACGCGAATGGCCGGATCGCTTCCAGACATCACCGCTCCGCCGGCCCCGCTGTCCGTGCCTGACAGGGCGGCCACCTGAAGACCTGGAAAGTAGGCCGCGAGGATCTCGACCCGACTTCGACCCTGCGCAGCGCGACTCGCCGCGCCGCGCACGCACAGGCCCACGCCATGGCCGAGGCCACGGCCCGAGAGCACAAACCCGACACCAGAACGCCGCACGTTGAACAGGGTGCTCTTGACGACCTGCCAGCCAAGCACACGACCGGCGGCCAACTGAAAGGTGTTGGCATCGATGTGATCGGGCGCCATCCCCTCCACGCGGAGCATCGCGGCGCGTCCGGACGGATGTCGCGATGCGACGCTGAAGCCGCGCACCGCCGAACCGCGCAAGCCGGCGGCTTCCAACACCCGGCGCAACTGCGGTTCCGCGACCTCGCTCGTCCATCCCGCTTCGTTCTGGCACGCCGGATCCGGTCGCGCAGGCAGATACGCGGGATCGTCGGCGCCTGCCCACACATGCGACGGCGCTTCCGTGTGACCGCCGCACCAGGCCGAATAGAAGACGCGAGCGACGTGATCCCCTTCGCGCAGCACGAGGCCCGCAGTCGACCGCGCGGCTCGCTCCGTCTCCGCTGTCGCAAGGCCAAGCACCTGGCAGTGCGTGAGATCGCAGAAGTCAAACCCCTCGGCGGCATGACGTCCCCGGTTGGCTGCCGCGAACGTCCGCACGGTGATCGTCAGCGCCTCGAGCGCCGCCATCGGAGCGCCCGCGGACATTTCGCCGGCCACCACGCGCGCGACGTAGGATTCGAGAGGCAGCCAGACAGGATCGTAGCCGCCTCCGCGCCGGGTGATGCCAATGCGAACCTCGCCCGAGCGCACGGAACGGCTTACGCTCCGTGCGGCCGCGCCAGTGCTGCCGAGATCAGGCGTTGATGGCGCCTGCGTCGCCCCCCCGCCATCCCTCGCTCGCGCGATGCCCCACGTCCTCAGTACGTCGACGGCCACCGCAGCCGCATCGGCACCGGCGCCGCCTGGTACGACAACGACGATCGCGTAAGCAGGCTTCGAGTCGGGTGTCGTCGCGACGACCACTCCGAGGTAGCCCCCGCCAGCCATCGGCGCCGTGCCTGTCTTGGCCAGCGCCGGGACTCCCGCGCTGCCAAACGCGGATGCCGTTCCCACCGTCGCCGCCATCCGTAGCCCCCCAATCACGGTCGCCCGCGTCCGGTCGGACATGCGGAATGATGAGGCTGGTCCTGTCACTCTGATGAAGCCGTCCAGCAGGCCCCGCGGCGTTGCGCAGACGCCAGCCAGGCCCAACGCGACGAGTGCCGTCGGAGCGCCGCCGCCACTCGGCCCAAGCCCCATGCGAACGAGCACATCGTCGAGCGCCGCGCGCGGCAAGCGCTGAGCCACGGTGGCGAAGAACACGTTGCAGGAATAGCCCAGCGCCTCGGACGCACCCAGCGGCCGGTGCAGGTCGGGATGGACGCACGTGAGGGTGCGTCCATCGACCGTCACGGTGCGTCGGCACACAATGCGCGTCGCCTCATCGACGACGCCCTGCTCCATGGCGGCGATAAGCGTGGCAATCTTGATGACCGACCCCGGCGCGGTCGCCGCGGCGAGCACGTCGGGGCGCGACTCGGCCACGACACGCTTCGATGAGAGGTCGATCAGAAGGTAGGCGGGACCGGTTGATGACGCGGGTTGGGCGGCGGCCAGGCCAGGCCAGGCGGCAAGGCATAGCAAGGCGCCCACGGCCGCCAATAACCTGGACCTCGACAGACGCACGCGTTCAGCAATCACACGGTCTCCCGACCCGATGCGTGCGCAGCAACCGCGTCACCGACCCGAGACGCCGAGAAACCGCGCCGATTCGGCCCAGATCAACTCCAGATTCGCGCCTAGCAGATGGTCATCATCGAGCATGCGCAAGGAGACGCCAAGCCGCCCAGCCGCGAATCGCTGCACCATCGCGGGGTCGACCACATCATCTCGCCGGCCGTGGAAGATGAGCGTCGGTGTCGAGATCTGTTCGGCGAAGGAATCGTGCTTCTGCGCGTCTTCGTACAAGGCAAAACGGATTGGTCTGATCTGGTTTAACGCGTAGTGCATCACGTCGTACCGGTCCGTCCGGCGCCACCGCTCGAGACCGGCGGCATCCAGCGGTCCGAATCCCGATCGCCCGAAATCGAGCGCTGGAGCGAGCAGCACCAGGCGATCGATCGGCGAGCGAACCGGCATGCCGGCATCGCGGGCCCGGGCCTGCCGGACCGCCACCTGGTACGCCACGAAGCCGCCCAGACTTGATCCAACCAGCGCCAGCGGCCCGTGGGGCAGCAACGCCATCTCCTGCTCGACCTGCGCAATCATCCGCGTCGTGGTCAGCGTCGAGAAGTCGGGCTCGTTCAAATCCGGGCAGCGCACATCGATGCCGAGTGGACAGAGCCGTTCGGCGAACAACCGCGCCTTGGTCGACTCGGGAGACGAGCCGAACCCGTGCAGGTAGATGAGGTGTCTCACTGTCCTGGCGTCGCCCCCGTCAGACCGTCAGAGCTTCGTCGTGCAGCCGGGCCGGCACTGGCAGGCAATGCCCGCCTTTCCGCCGGTGTAATACCGATACGACAATTCCATGCCCGGTTGTACCGTCCGCGCCGCGCAGATCCAGATGGTGTCGCCGACGACGCGCGAGTAGCAGTTCGGTTTACAGCCGTGGTTGATGTAGCGAGCGATGCTGCCACCCACTTCGCCATCGCGCACCCACCGATGGTTGATGGCGAACAGCCAGATATGGCCGTGCGCCTGATGCGCGGCTTCCCGCGCGTGGCTCTCCCGCGTCGTGATCTTCTCTCCAGCGTAGTCGATGATGCGTGTGTTCTTGGGGATGGTCTCGATCGCGAAGACGCCCCAGCCGTGGAGGCGGGAACGACGGCGAACGATACGGGGATACGAGGGTGTCTTCATCTGCTCTAAGATACACTGCGCAGGCCCGGGGAGGGCAACTGCCTCGTATCGATGGCAGCATGACGGCGAAGCGGAAAACGGAGCGCGAGATGTCACACTCAACACGTCGACGCATCGTGCTGGGCTTCGTGGTCGTGGTGGTAGCCGCCCAGTTCATCAGGCCTGATCGCACCAACCCGGCTGTCGTTCCGGAGCAGGCGCTCGAAGCCGGTGGGCACGTGCCAGCTCAGGTGGTGGCGACGCTCAAGCGCGGGTGCTACGACTGCCACGCGCACACCACGATCTGGCCCTGGTACACCAATGTGACGCCGGTCTCGTGGATGATGGCCGACCACGTGAACGAAGGCCGCCAGAAGCTGAATTTCTCGACGTGGAATACCCTGCCGGCGAAACGCCGCGTCAAGGAACTCGAGAAAATTCAGCGTCTCGTCACCGACGGCGAGATGCCACTCGCCAGCTACCTGCTCATCCACCGCGACGCGAAGATGTCCGACGATGACAAGCAGATCGTGTCGAACTGGACGAGCGCAGAGCGAGCGCGCCTGATGCAGGAGGAGGCGATCGCCACGATGCCAGCCTTCGCGCCGACCTCGACCTACGGAGGCTTCGTCTACGTGTCTGGCATCCTGCCCGGCGCGGCAATCGCGCCGCCATCGGTGGCCGAGGACATCCGCAGGCAGACCACGCGCGTGCTGGACGAACTGAAGGCACGCCTGGCAAAGGCCGGCACGAGTCTCGATCGCGTGGTGACGCTCTCGGTCTATCTGAAACGCGCCGAGGACTTCGCGGCGATGAACCAGGTGTGGGCGAAGTACTGGCCAAAGGACCCGCCGTCCCGCACCACGGTCATCGCGGGACTGCCGTCGCCGGGCGCCCTGATTCAGGTAACCGCCATCGCGGCCACGCCCGACACGCCGCGCCAGACGATTCATCCGAAAGCCTGGCTCAAATCGCCCAGCCCATACAGCTACGCCGTCAAGAGCGGCGACACGTTGTTTCTGGCCGGCCTGGTTGCGCGGCGCGGCGTCGACAACACCACCGTCAACGGCGACATCACGGTGCAGACCCGGACCGTACTCGAAAACGCGAAAGCGATTCTGGCGGAGGCGGGATTCGGGTTCAACGACGTCGTGAGCGCACGGGTCTTTCTGACAGACGTCGCGAACTTTGCCAGGATGAATGAGACCTACCGGTCGGCCTGGCCGAAGGACCCGCCGGCGCGGGCCACGGTCATCACCGGGCTCACGAATTCGGGCTACCTGGTTGAGATCACATTCGTCGCGGTCAAGGGTGGCGCGCGCGTGGCCTATACGACGCCGATCGCCGACGGCACGGCTGGCATCCCGAGCCCGAACCTGAGCGGCGCCATCAACATCGGTCCACGCCTGTTCGCGTCGGGCATGCTCGGGATCGTCCCGGGCAAGACGCCTGACGCCGCTCTGCAGGCCCGGGAGATCCTGGCGCGGCTGGGCCGGACCATCGCGCTCGGCGGCGCGCAGTGGTCGAATGTGATTGAATCGGTGGTCTACGTGACGGACCTCGGCAAGGCCCCAGCCGTGCTGAACGCCTTCCGCGCGCAAGTCGGTCCGGCGCTGCCAGTGGGAACCCTCGTGGTCTCGGGCTTGGTGAGCCCCGGGGGTCTGGCCGAGATCATGCTGACAACGGGAAAGTGAGGCACCGACCATGGCTGGCACGTGTTCGTTCGATGTGACGTCAACTGTCGATCTGCAGGAAGTGGACAATGCACTGAATCAGGCCCGCAAGGAAGTGGTTCAGCGGTACGACTTCAAGGGCTCGAAGGCGGCGATCGAGTTCAGCCGCGCCGACAACACCATCACGCTCGTCGCCGACGATGAGTTCAAGATGCAGGCGCTGTGGGAGATCGTGCAGGGCCGGATGGTCAAGCGCAGTGTGCCGGTCAAGAACCTCACGCTCGGCGAGATCGAGCGTGGAGGCAACGACACGGTGCGGCGCGTGGTCACGCTCCAGCAAGGCATCCCAGTCGACACTTCCAAGGCCATCGTCAAGTTCCTGAAGGACCGCAAGCTGAAGAAGGTGCAGGCCGCCATCCAGGCCGACCAATTGCGGATCTCGTCCCCGTCGAAAGACGAGCTGCAGGCGGTGATGCAGTTGTTACGCGCCGAGGATTTCGGGATCGCGCTGCAGTTCGGTAACCGCCGAGACCAGTGACGGGCCAACGACTCGTCAAGCCTCGCACACTGGTCTGGCTGGGGGTGGCCACCGCCGTCGTGTTGTGGGCCACCGCGACCGGGCTGGGCGCGCGCGTCTTTGCCGCGGCGCTGGTGGCGTCCGCGTTGCCGTTGCCCATCTATCTGGCCGCGGCCCTGTGGCTCGACCGGTTCGAGCCCGAGCCTCGGGGCATGCTCGCGATGGCGTTTCTGTGGGGTGCATCGGTCGCCATTGTCGTCGCCGGCATCGTCAACCAGGTGATGGATGCCAGCCTGGGCGAGAGCCTCAGTTCCATCCTTACCGCGCCGCTCGCCGAAGAAGTGCTCAAGGCCTTCATCCTGTTCCGCTTCTACTCGCGTAAAAAGACGGAGTTCGACGGTGTCGTCGATGGATTGATCTACGCGGCGATGGTCGGACTGGGATTCGCGTTCATGGAGAACATCGACTATTACGGGCGTGCGCTGATCAAGGAAGGCCCCGGCGGACTGGCGGTGACCTTTACGCTTCGCGGCGTCATGGCGCCGTTCTCGCATCCGCTGTTCACCGGGCTGACGGGTATTGGACTCGGCGTGGCTCGACAAACGCATCGGCGGTGGGTGCGATCTGTTGCGCCGTCATTGGGCCTGGTGGGGGCGATCGGCCTTCACGCCACCTGGAATGCCGGCGCGTCGATGGGATGCGTCTTCTTCCTGGTGTATGCGGCCGTGATGGTGCCGGCCATGATGGCGCTTCTTGCCGTGGCCGCGTTCAGCCTGCGTTCGGAAGGCCGCCTGATCCATACGTACCTGGCGGTCGATCGCGAACGCGGGGTGCTCAGCGACACGGAGCACCAGGCGCTGTGTTCGGTGCGGGGGCGCCTGCACGCGTCGACGGTCGCGTTGACCCGCGAGGGCTGGGTGGCGTGGCGGCGTCGGCGGGCGTTTCACCGGGCCGCGAGCGAGCTGGCCTTCCATCGTCATCGTGTGGCTGATGGAGACGAGCCCGCCGACGCGGCGCTCGAAGCGGACTGGGTCAATCGCCTGAACGAGTTCCAGACGCGAGGATAGGGACTCTCCGGCTGCATTCCCATTCTTGCTAGGCGTCCCGGGGGAGCAGGCGCGGTTTCCCCTTGATTGGCACGGCACCAAAGTGTTTCAGGTCGAGCGTCGCGATGGCCTCGGCGCGCAGGCGTTCCGCCGTCGTGATCACGACGGCGTCCACCAGTCCCAGGCGCAGGGTCTTGTAGCGCCGGCAGAGCCGGTCGGCAGCCGCGAGATCCTCCTGGCGGCCCCACTCGACCGCGAACGCCCCGGACGCGAGGTCGGCGAGCCAAAGATCCTCGGCGCGGGTACCAAGGTGCGCGGCGACCAGGTAGTCGATCTCCGGGAGGACGGCCCAGGGCAGGAGCCACGCGTCCGGGTCGTCTTCGTACAACCGCCTCACCGTCTCGTGATGACGATCGCTCCGGTCGAACAAGGCGATCATGGCCCCGGTATCGGCGACGATCATCGCGGCGCTCCGAATCCTGCCAGATATTCCTCTGCACGCTCGCCAAGGTCGGCATGGCCGCTGCGAGCCGACGCGATGCTGCGCGCGACGCGCACGGTGTCGTGTTTGGCCACGTATTCGGCGATCGCCTCGCGAACCAGAGCGGCGGGCGCGATCCGGCGGTGGTACGCCACGCGCTTGAGGCGGCGGTAGTCGTCGCTATCGAGGTAGAGTGTGGTCTTGTCCATATATACCTGCCATATATGGTAAATGCGCTCGGCCACGAGGTCAACTGCCCGGGAGTCCGGAACCGGCTCGGCCCCTCTCATGGCGCTCACCATCGCGATGCACCGGCCCGAACCGTCGGTCAGCGCCGTCTTCTCGAAGCCCATGGACTGGCTCGTCAATCTCGAGAAGTACCTGCGGCCGGGCGCCAGGCTCGACAGCATCGATCGCGATCCTGCGCAGGGCGCCGACGTCCACTTCTGACCCAGAGAGCGCATCGTCGGGTACGCCAACGACGCCGGCGACGTGCTGATCAAGGCGGTGGATGATATGTCGCCACACCTGATCCTGGTGTTCAAGGCGCGGGAGCAGTGGGCGCCTCGCCCGTTGCGGCCGATAACGTCGTTATACTGAAGGCAACGGACTGAGGGAGCCGGTGACGTTCCGACCTAAGAACCTGACCGCCGAGACGCACCCCTGCGGAGTGGTCGCGTTTCTGGTGCTCGCGGCCACGCTGGTCGCAGCCTGCGCGCGGAGCCCGTCTGCTCCGAGTACCGGTGAAAGCCCGTTCGAGCAATTGGCCGAAAAGCTCGCCACGGCCCACTTCAGGATGCTCGCCGATCGGAGCGACGCGGCAACCCTACGTGCGGTCGCCGATGCGCTGGAGTCGGCCTATCCCCGGGTCACAACCGACTTGCACACGGGCGACCTGCCGGTCGTGGCAGCCTGGATCTGGGTGGACGCCGCGTCCTTCTACGACGCGATGCGTGGGAACATCGGGCAGACCTATCCCGGCAGCCGCGGCTACGTCTTTGGCGTGCGCAACCTCGGCGTGCTGGCCGACGCCACGGTGGCGCGCCACGCCACCCACGAATTCGTCCACGTGGTTTCGTTGGCGGTGAACGCGACGATCGGCAACAACCCGCGCTGGCTGTGGGAGACAGTGGCGCTTTATGAGAACGGTGAGTTCGTCAACCCCGCGAGCCTTGATTACATGCTTGCCGGCCGCTACCCGACGCTTGCGGCGCTCGATGCCGACTTCAATACGAGCCGGCAGATCTACGAGGTCGGCTACCTGCTGGGAGAGTTCATCGTCTCGGAGTGGGGCCTG
This sequence comes from Acidobacteriota bacterium, assembly GCA_026393675.1. Classification (NCBI taxonomy): domain Bacteria; kingdom Pseudomonadati; phylum Acidobacteriota; species Acidobacteriota bacterium. The sequence continues at coordinate 283,380 of JAPKZQ010000045.1, forward strand.
CCGGGCTTGGTGGGCCTGATTCGTGAGAATGGCAACCTGGCCCGCGCGCTCGGCGTGACGACCGAGGCGTTCGAGGCTCGGTGGTACGCGTTTCTGCGGTCCAAGTACGGGCTGCCGTAGTGACCCGAGCCGGACAAACTTGGCGCATGTTCAGGTGGCCGGCGGACAGGGCGAAGGCCCTCAAGCAGTTGACGAACGGCGGTGCAATCGCCACACCGGAAACGTCCACTACCGCTGAATGGCCGCAAACCGTCAACCGTCGGTGCGGCAGTGAGCGGCTCGCGAGGATCTGATCGTGCGCCGCGGACCTTCTCCTTCACCTGCCCAATCCCGCCACGTTCGACCTCGACATGACCCTCCGCGAGGTCAACCACGTCCACGTCAGGCGACGAGAAGGACCGCTGCCACGCGGATTGCGGAACGGCTGGCGTCATCGAACTGAAGCACGAAGAGGAGCGTCCGAGCGCGCGCGTGGAATCCAGCGCGCCCGGCGTCACGGTCGACATCAGATCCCGCTGAGCCTGCCCCAAGGCGTTCGCTGCGGGAATCCGGGCGGGCGGGTCCCGCTTTCTCGTGCCAGCGGCAACGCGGGTACTACCGCTTCGTAAACACCACGATCCGGTTCGTATTGGTCCCGATCGTGTTGTTGGCCACACCCCACAGGTTAGCGGTCTTGGTGAACCGCTGGGCGTTGATCAGGATGAACACCGGCTCGAGCCCCGCCGCCAGACCGCTAGGCACCACAATTTCTTCCAGCCGGATCGAGCCCTTGTGCACCTCGCCCACTTCGAAGGCGACGCAGCCGCCGGGCTTCAGCACCCGATAGAGTTCGTGGAACACCCGAGTCATCTCGGCCTGCCAGGATGAGAGACTGCGCACGTTGGTGATGTGGACTGCCGTCGGATCAATCCCGCAGAACCAGCATCGCAGCCAGTTGTCGCCCTTGTAGTTGACGACCGTCAGGAACGGGGGGGATGTGACGACGAGATCCACCGAATGGTCGGCGATCTCCGGCGTCGCGTGAGCGGGGCGCGTCACGACCAACGCCCGGGCGCCTGCCCCATGAGTCTCTCCGGCAGACCTCTGGTCGCCGAGCAGCGTCGGTTCGACCGACTGGTAGTCCTTCAGCAGCGCCCTGCTCTTCTTGCCGATGAGCGCCCGCACGTCACGGCGCGGCGGCACCTGTCCGCGCTTGACATTGATCTTCCGCTGGGAACTCACCGAGGTGGCCTGGTTGGGCGGCAGCGTGTAGACCGAGAAGAAGCCCGGCGAATGGCCGGTGAGACGGTTCACGGCGACCATGCGAATCCAGCGGTCCACGTCGTCGAGCGTGCGGTCGCGTTCGCGTGTCAGCAGATACTCCCGCAAAGCGGAGATCTCCTGCAGCGTGTCGGGATGGTAGAAGACGTCGAAATCCGGCGGCAGTTCGACGCGGCGTTGGAAGTCGATTTCGGCCAGGCGGCGCTGGACATCTGTCATGGCCGGCGGCGCCAGGCGGGGGGCCAGCAGGACGGCCGTCAGCGGGTTGATGTCGTTGGCCACCGGCACCCGCTCGGCCAGCGACGCTTCGAGCGGTGTCGTGCCCCGACCCGCGAACGGATCGTAGACGACGTCACCAGGCTCGGTGAGGCGATCGATGAAGAAACGCGGCAACTGCGGCTTGAAGCACGCGCGGTACGAGATCTCGTGAAGGCTGTGCGCGTCGCGCTGGCGGCTGGTCCAGAACTCATTGATGAAAGTCGGCACCTCGACCAGGCCTCCGTCGGCCAACGCCGCCGAGGTGGTCGTTTCGGCGGTCACCTTGTGGTGCCAGCGGAAGTCGCGGACGTGGTGCAGCAGCTCGGCAGCGGTCATGGACACAATCGTTCATCGTGGGCCGCCCGCCGCCGCGTGTCAAGGCACCTTCCGTGAAATCGGCTGCCGTCATCGGGACGTCGCACCACTCCGCCGCGCGGCAGACCCCCACGCGCGAGAGCATGCCACAGGAAACGGTTGCAGCTGAGGTAGTATTCCCCAACCCAAGGAGAGAGGTCGCATGCCAGGACTGACCCCCGGACGCCGTTATCAACCCGCCTACTACGGATTCACCAGACAGCCGATGCCCGAGCGGCTGATAACGTTCGTCGAGCGCCAGGTCAAGGGCGCGCTGTTCGGCTGCCGGATGTGCGGCAACTGCCTGCTACAGGAGACCGCGTACATCTGCCCGATGGAGTGCCCCAAGGGCTTGCGCAACGGCCCGTGCGGCGGCTCGACACCCGAGGGGTGCTACGTCGACTCGAGCCGGCCGTGCATCTGGTATCGCATCTACGAGCGCGCCGAACGGATGGGCCGCACCGACAAGCTGATGGAGATCCTGCCGCCGCTCGACTGGTCGCGCACGGGCCGTGAGACCTGGCTCGAGGTGGGTCGCAAGGTGCGCGACCGCGGCTACGGCGCGGCCGCCGCCAGTCTGGTGAAACGCCGAGACGAGCGCCGGGCGTTCTGGGACCCGCTTTTCCGCGAGATCCGCCAGCCGTGGTGGTGGAACGGCGACGACCAGCCGCACCCGGCGCCGGCCCATCAGCCGGTTTCCTCTCTCGAGGAGAAACTCGCCAGCGGCCAGTTCGTCGTCACCTCCGAGGTGGCGCCGCCCCTGTCGGTCGCGCCCGACGAGTTGATCCGCACGCTGAACCTGTTGCGGGATTATGTCGACGCCGCGAACTTCACCGACAGCCCGTCGGCGACGGCGCGCATGTCATCTCTGGCATGCGCCGCGATCGCGATTACCCAGGGTGTCGAGCCCGTCATGCAGATCGCCGCGCGCGACCGTACCCGAACGGGCGTGCAGGCGGATATTCTCGGCGCCGCGGCCCTCGGCGTGCGCAACGTGCTGTGCCTCACCGGGGACCACCCAAAACAGGGGCCCGGACCGCAGAGCCGCATGGATATCTGGGACATCGACTCCATCCAGATGCTGTGGATCCTGCGGCGCATGCGCGACGCGCGGATGTATCTCGACGGCCGCGCCATCGCAAGTCCGCCGCGCCTGTTACTGGGCGCCGCGGCGTCGCCCTCGGCGTCGAGCCCGCGCATCCAGGCGCTGCGCGAACTGAAGAAGGTGCACGCCGGCGCGCAGTTCTTCCAGAGCAACCTCGTGTACGACGTCGAGCACTTCGAGCGCTACCTGGCCGAACTCGACAAGGCCGGCGTGCTCGCGCTCGCGCCGTTGCTGGCCGGCATCACGCCGGTGCGCAGTGCCCGCGCAGCACGCGCGATGACGGCCGTGCCGGGGATCCGCATTCCGCAGGCCCTCATCGATCGCCTCGAGCACTCGGCCGATCCGCAGGAAGAAGGCGTGCAGATCACGCTCGAGATCATCGATCGCGTCCGTCGCCTGCCGGGCGTGCGCGGCGTCCATATCATGGCCGTCGGCTGGGAGCTCATCGTGCCGCGCCTTGTGCGGGAGGCGAACCTCAAGGAGTTGCCGGCGCACGTGCTCGAGGCGGCCCAGCCGCTGGCGGTGCGCACGCGCGGCCGCAGCCGCACCGGTTCAGCCGCGGCGGCGCTGCGCCCCCCAACCGAACATACCGAACGCCAGTACCTGGACGCGCTTGCCGAAAAGGTCGTGGTCTTCGACGGCGCGATGGGCACGGAGCTTCAGAAACACGCCCTCACGGCGGCCGACTTCGGCGGCGAGCAGTATGTGGGCTGCAACGACTACCTTGTGCTCCAGAAGCCTGAGATCATCGAGGCGGTGCACGCGTCGTTCCTGGAGGCCGGCTGTGATGTCATCGAAACATGCACGTTCCGATCGAACCGCCTGACGCTGGCGGAGTACGGCCTGGGGACGCGCGTGCCGGAGATCAATCGCGCTGCGTCCGCCCTCGCCCGCCGCGTCGCCGATCGGCACGCGACGCGGGGTCAGCGCCGATTCGTCGCCGGCTCGATCGGGCCGAGTGGCAAGCTGCCGTCCTCGTCTGATCCCGAGCTCTCGCGCGTCTCCTTCGACGAGTTGGCGGACGTGTTCGCGGAGCAGGCCGAGGCGCTCATCAACGGCGACTGCGACCTGCTCCTGGTCGAAACCTCGCAGGACATGCTCGAAGTGAAGGCCGCGTTGATGGGCATCCAGGACGCCTTCGCGCGCACCGGCCGCAAGATCCCCGTGCAGGTGCAGGTTACCCTCGATCCGAACGGCCGCATGCTGCTCGGCACCGACATCGGCGCCGTCCTCGCCACCCTGGAGCGCATGCCCGTGGATGTCGTCGGCATCAACTGCTCCACCGGTCCCGAGCACATGCGCGCGCCGCTCGCCTGGCTGGGCGAGCACGCGTCGATCCCGATCTCGTGCCTGCCGAATGCGGGTCTGCCCGTCAACGTGGACGGCCGCGCGGAGTATCCGCTGCGGCCCGCCGAGTTCGCACGCGACATGGCGGACTTCGTCGCACGGTTCGGCCTCAATGCCGTGGGCGGCTGCTGCGGTACGACGCCCGACCACATCCGGCGGCTGGTGGGGGCCCTGGCCGCGGCGAAACCGCGGCGTCGCGCAATTCGCCCGTTCCCGTTCGTGTCGTCGGGCATCACGACGGCCAGCCTCGTTCAGGACCCGAAGCCGATGCTCATCGGCGAGCGGCTGAACGCGCAGGGCAGCAAGAAGATGAAGGAGCTGCTGCTCGCGGAGGACTACGACGGCGTGGCGGCCCTCGCGCGCGAGCAGATGGAGGGCGGCGCGCACACGCTGGATGTCTGCGTGGCCATGACCGAGCGGCGCGACGAGGTCTACCTGATGTCGCAGGTGGTCCGGAAGCTCAGCCAGACGGTGGAGGCGCCGCTCGTCATCGACACGACCGAGCCTGAGGTGCTCGAGGTGGCCCTCGAGGCCGCACCCGGCCGGATCATCGTCAACGCCATCAACATGGAGAACGGACGGCAGCGGCTCGACGCCATGCTGCCGCTCATCCGCGACTACGGCGCGGCCACCATCGCGCTCACCATCGACGAGCACGGCATGGCGCGCACCGCGGACCGCAAGCTCGAGGCCGCGCGAAAGATCTACGACATCGCCACGCGCGAGTACGGCCTGTTGCCCGACGCGCTCATCTTCGACGCGCTCACGTTCACGCTCGCCACCGGCGATCCGGAGAGCGCGAACACGGCGGTGGACACGCTCGAGGGCATCCGGCGCATTAAGGCTGCGCTACCCGGCGTGTTCACCTCGCTTGGCGTGTCGAACGTGTCGTATGGCTTCAAGCCGGCCGCGCGCTGGGTGCTCAACAGCGTGTTCCTGCATCACGCCGTCGAGGCCGGTCTCGACATGGCCATCGTGAATCCCAAGCAAGTCACGCCGTACCCGGAAATCCCGGCGGCGCAGCGCGAACTGGCCGAGGACCTGCTCTTGAATCGCCGGCCCGATGCGGCCGCGCGGTTTATCAGTTACTTCGAGGGCGCGAAGGCGCGCCAGGCCACCGTCGGCGATCCGACCGCCGGCATGGCCCCCGCCGAACGTCTGCAGTGGCGCATCCTGCACCGCCAGGCCGATGGATGCGAGGCCGACGTGGACACGCTGGTCTCGACCGGCGTGCGCGACATCACCGGCATCGCCGAGTTCACGCGCCAACCCGGCTACCGCTATCCGAATGCCGACACCTCTGAGGTGGCGCTGCGCGTCCTGAACCAGGTGCTGCTGCCAGCCATGAAGGAGGTCGGCGACAAGTTTGGCGCGGGTGAGCTGATCCTGCCCTTCGTGCTGCAGTCGGCCGAGGTGATGAAGAAAGCCGTATCGCACCTCGAGCGGTATCTCGACAAGACCGAGGGCGCGACCAAGGGGAAGATTGTCCTCGCCACGGTGTACGGCGACGTCCACGACATCGGCAAGAACCTCATCAAGACCATCCTGGCGAACAACGGCTACACCGTGCACGACCTCGGCAAGCAGGTGCCGGTCAACGAGATCGTCAACCAGGCCGTTGATCTTCGCGCGGACGTGGTTGGCCTCTCGGCGCTGCTCGTTTCCACGTCTCGCCAGATGCCGCTGGTCGTGCGCGAGCTCGACCGGCGCAACCTCTCGATTCCCGTGCTGGTGGGCGGCGCCGCCATCAACCGCGACTTTGGCCGGGATATCAGCGTGGTGGACGACGACCGGATCTACAAGGGCGGCGTGTTCTACTGCCGCGACGCCTTCGAAGGGCTCGAAACGGTCGGTCGCCTCGTCGTTCCGGATTCGCGCAAGGAACTGCTCGACCGCGAGCGTCACATCGCTGAGGAACGCCGGAGGCCGAGGGCGGCCGACACGACGGGGGTCGGCGCGCGTTCGTCGGTGGTGGCGATTCCCGAGGACGTGCCGCAGCCGCCGTTCTGGGGCGCGCGGGTCGTCCGGGCCATGCCGCTCGGCGAGGTCTTCCAACACCTCAGTGAGACACGACTGTTCCGCGTGTCGTGGGGCGGCGCCAACAAGCGCGGCGTGGAATGGAAGCAGGTGCGCGAGGATTTCTCGGAACGCCTCGATCGCATGAAGCAGGAAGCCATCGAGCAGGGCTGGCTCGCGCCGCAGGCGGTCTACGGATACTTCCCGGCGCTCTCGGAGGGCCACGACCTGCTCGTGTTCAATCCCGAGGCCCCGGACGAGGTGCTGGTGCGATTGTCGTTTCCGCGGCAGAAAGACGATGAGCGCTTGTGCCTCTCGGACTTCTTCCTCCCCGTCGGTTCGGCGACGCGCGATCTCGTCGCCCTGCAGGTGGTAACCGTCGGTCCGGCGGCGACTGAGCGCTTCGATGTGATGGATGCGAAGAACGAGTACAGCGAGGCCTACTTCTCACACGGCCTCGCGGTTCAGACCGCCGAGACCGCCACCGAGATGATCTTCGATCAGATCCGCGGGGAACTGGGGCTGGCCGAGTCGCGCGGCCTTCGTTTCGCGTGGGGCTTTGGCGCCCTGCCGGATGTCGAGGAGCATCGCAAGGTGTTCCAGTTGCTGCCCGCCGAGCGAGAGCTGGGCATGACGTTGACCTCGGCCGGCCAGCTCATCCCCGAGCAATCCACCGCCACGCTCCTCGTGCACCACAAGGAGGTGCACTACTTCAAGACTTGACAGGGGCCGGGTTCGCCTCCAATGCCACGCGCTCGCCACACTGTTGGATGAAGTGCGACGCGTGGATCAATCGTGGGCCGCCCGCCGCCGCGTGTCAAGGCGCCGGATCGCGCCGGATCGCGCCACGCAGAGTGTGATTAGGGGATGTATCGTCGCGCCAAACCTGGGTTATCCCCCGGACAGATGACGTACTAACTAACCACAGTCCGCTTGAAAAGGCTCCCATCCTGTTCTCGTTTGTGATATACAGTGCCAGCCCTGATTGTCCCGCCCCCCGGGTGTTGCCCACCGCACCCGTGCGAGTTGTGTTCATTCGAGTTGCTACCTGCCCGCGCGATTGCAGATGAAAACGGTTCGGCGGCAAACCTCACAGGCGGGATCTTGCGAGGCGTATGACGTCTCGCGATCACCCTTGGTGTCTGTTCCGCTGCGCGGCGGAACGCCAGTCCTCCCGCATCTCTGTGGTGTCCGTTCGTTCACGCTCTCAGTCCCCTTCGTCATTACTGTCCACGTGTCAGCCGGTGTCGGCGGGCTGCGGTCGTCGGAGAATTCGTTCGGCGTAGCGGCGTTTCGACGGTGTCTTCTCGGTTGAGGTGAGGGGCGCGTCGCCCACTTCGGCAGCGGCCGGGGATCAGGAGGTGTGAGAATGGACGTTCAGGATGTCCGCTCGATCGTTCAGAAACACAGCGGGCAGCGGGGGTCGATGATCTCCATCCTTGAGGACGTGCAAGAGCAGTGCGGCTACCTGCCCGCTGATGCCATCGAGGCGGTGGCCGACGCAACGGGGCGTTCGCTCGTGGACGTGTACGGGATCGCGACCTTCTACCGCGCGTTCAGTCTGAAGCCTCGCGGCAAACATGTGTGCACGGTCTGCCTCGGCACGGCCTGTCATGTGCGTGGAGCACCAGCCGTCGCCGGGGAATTCGAGAAGCGGCTCGATGTGGCGCGCGGAGAGACGACCGCCGACGGGCAGTTCACGCTCGAAACGGTGAATTGCCTCGGCGCCTGCGCGCTCGGCCCCATCGTCGTCGTCGACCGACACTACTTCTCGAACGTGTCAACGGGCCGCGTGAAAGACATCGTGCAGGAGGCCCAGGCCGGGCTGGACGCTGAGCGCGTCTGCGACGAGGGCGTCTTCCCGCTCGGCGTCAGGTGTCCCCGATGCAACCACACCCTGATGGATGCAGAGCACCCGATCGAGGGTCACGCCTCCATCGCGCTCTCGATGTCATCCGGGCACAGGCACGGGTGGCTTCGTCTGTCCGCCCTCTACGGTACGCATACCTTCGAGACGGAGAACGGAGTCGCAGCGGGAAGCGTGACGCGGGTGTTCTGTCCCCACTGCATGGAGGAACTCCGCGGTGGCACGGTCTGTCCGGATTGCGAGGCGCCCTTTGTACCCCTGATCGTGGAGGGCGGCGCAATCCTGCAGGTGTGTTCGCGCCTGGGCTGCAAAGGTCACTGGCTCGACCTCGGCGGGGTCAACAGCTGATCAGTGGTGTGTCGTGAGGGATGAGTCGCGGGTTGCTCGAGACACGGAATGCGGAACTCAGACCTCAGGGCTCGAGAGCCACTGCATGAAGGGAAACGGCTATGGAACCACTCGAATCCATTGACGAGTTGGGCGTCCTGCGAGCGCGTCTCGCGACAGCCCGAAACCCGCTTCGACCCGTCATCGTCATTCCGGCCGGCACGTGCGGCCAGGCCAGCGGAGCAAACGACGTCATTCGTGCGGCCAAGCGCGAGCTGCTCACTGGCGGCCTGACCGGCGCAATCGGGTTGCGCGTCACGGGGTGCCACGGCTACTGCCAGATGGAGCCTTCCGTCCTTGTCGAGCCCCGCGGGACCTTCTACCCGAAGGTCGGGCCGACGGACGTCACCCGGATTATCGATGCCATTCGGAGAGGAGCGGTCGTCGATGATCTGTTGTTCCAGGATCCACTCACGGGACGGCCAATTGAGAAACAGCACGATTTGCCCTTCTACGCGAGTCAGGTGCGGACGATCCTCAGCCTCAACGAGAAAGTCGATCCGATCCGGATCTACAACTACATCGAGCACGACGGGTACGCGGCTCTGCAATCGGCCCTGAGCAGGGGCGACCCGGTGTGGGTGCTCGCCCAAGTCAAGGCATCCGGCCTGCGCGGACGCGGCGGTGCTGGTTTCCCGACTGGCGTGAAATGGGAAGCGTTGGCGTCGCAGCGAAACGGGCGCGGCAAGATTCTCGTGTGCAACGCCGACGAAGGCGACCCGGGCGCCTACATGGACCGCAGCGTGCTCGAGGGCAACCCGCACAGCATACTCGAAGGCATGATCATCGGCGCGTACGCGACGGGGGCGGACGAAGGCGTGATCTATGTGCGGAGCGAGTACCCGCTGGCGGTCAAGCACCTCAAGGTGGCGCTCCGGCAGGCTCGCGAGCTTGGCTTGCTTGGCAAGAACATCCTTGGCGCGGGGTTCTCCTTCGACATCTCGCTCGTCAAGGGTGCCGGGGCATTCGTCTGCGGAGAAGAGACGGCGCTCATGCGGTCGGTCGAGGGCAAGATGGGGGAACCGCGGCAGCGACCGCCGTTCCCGGTTCAGAAGGGCATCGACGGCAAGCCGACGGCCATCAACAATGTCGAGACCTGGGCCAACATCCCAGCCATCCTCCGGCAAGGGGCGGCAGCCTACGCAGCCACGGGCACCGCGAGCAGCACGGGCACGAAGATCTTCAGCCTGGTCGGCAAGATCAGGAACACCGGGCTCGTCGAAGTGCCCATGGGCACGACGGTCGAGGACATCGTCACCACCATCGGCGGCGGGCCCTCAGGAACGGCACGGATCAAGGCGGTGCAGACAGGTGGTCCCTCGGGGGGGTGTATCCCATCGCGGATGTTCGACTTGCCCATCGACTACGAGAGCCTCGCACAAGCGGGGTCGATCATGGGGTCGGGCGGCATGATCGTCATGGACGAAAACACCTGCATGGTGGACATCGCCAAGTACTTCATGCGCTTCCTCAAGGACGAGTCGTGCGGGAAGTGCTTCACGTGCCGCAAGGGTACGCAGCGGATGCACGAGATCCTGGACGACATATCGACGGGAAAGGGAACCCTCGACGCCCTTGCGCTGCTCGAAGAACTCGCGGTCGTCGTGAAGGACACGACGATGTGCGGCCTTGGCCAGACCGCGGCGAATCCCGTGCTGAGCACGCTGCGGTATTTCAGGCACGAGTACGAACGTCACATTCTGGATCGGAAGTGCGACGCCTTTGTCTGCAAGGATTTGGTTGGCGCGCCCTGCCAGTCCGCGTGCCCCATCGGCACCGAGGCCTGGAGGTACGTTGCCCACCTGGCCCGAGGTGAGTACGAAGACGCGTATCGGGTCATTCGTGAGGCCAATCCGTTCCCGTCGGTCTGTGCCAGAGTGTGCGACCACCCGTGCGAAGAACGATGCCGCCTCGGCACAACCGGGGGCCGGGCGATTGCGATTCGCGCGTTGAAACGGTTCGTCACCGATCGCGTCGATCCGGCCGTGTACCGGCCTGTTCGGAGGGCTGGCGCGGCGATGGCCATGCCGAAGATCGCCATCGTCGGCTCGGGGCCGGCTGGACTGACCGCCGCCCATTACTTGTCCCTCGATGGGTATGCCGTCACCGTATTCGAAGCGGACGATCGACCTGGCGGCATGCTGGTCAGCGGGATTCCGGCTTACCGGCTGCGCCGCGACACGCTGCGCAGAGAAATCGACTCGTTGGTTGACGGGCACATCGATCTACGGTGCGAGACGGCGCTCGGCCGGGACTTCACCCTCGACAGCCTGTTTGCGGACCACTTCAAGGCGGTGTTTGTGGCGCTGGGCGCCCACAAGAGCCGTCGCCTCAACATCGAAGGAGAGAATGTCGACGGCGTCATTCCGGCCATCCAGTTCCTGAAGGCCTTCAACCTGCGCGGTGAGACACTGGCCAAAGGACACGTCGGTATCATTGGCGGTGGCAACTCGGCGGTTGACGCGGCCCGAGTCGCCTTGCGCCAGGAAGGCGTCGAGAGCGTCACGATCTTCTACCGCCGCACGCGGCACGACATGCCCGCGCTGAAGGAAGAGGTCGGGGCCGCGCTCGTCGAGGGCATCACGCTCAAGTGCCTGGTCTCGCCGGTGAAGATCCTCTCTCGGGACGGCCGCTTGACGGGAATCGAGTGCGTGCGCAACACGCTCGGGCGAATGGACGCCAGCGGGCGGAGGCATCCGACATCCATTCCCGGGAGCGAGTTCACGACACCGCTCGACTACCTGATTGTGACCATCGGCGACGAACCTGACATCGACTACATGTCGTCGATGGGCCTGACAATCACCGAGCGCGGCACGCTCGCCGTCGATCCCGAGACACTTGCGACGAACAGGGTTGGCGTGTTCGCGGGCGGCGACGTGGTCACCGGACCAAACACGGTGGTGGAGGCGATTGCTGCCGGCAAGAAAGCGGCGGCGGTCATCGACCGTTACTTGAGAGGGGAGGAACTGCGAAGGCCGGCGACGCCGAATCTCCCCAAGGTGTACGTCGAGCCGCTGGAGGCCACCGACGCCGAGGGCGCGACGACCAGTCGCGCCCTGCCACCCACACTGCCGCCCGAGGTGCGCAAACGGAGTTTTGCGGAGGTCGAGTTCTCGCTGTCAGCCGAAGAAGCCACAAGCGAAGCCCGGCGCTGCTTGCGATGCGACCTCGAGTTCACCCGGGTCTAGCCGCCTGGGGGAGGGAACGACACATGATTTCGCTGAAGGTCAACGGTTTACCCGTCTCGGTCGAGAGGGGCACAACACTTCTTGAGGCGGCGCAGTTCCTGGGTTTTCCCATTCCGACCTTGTGCCACATGGAGGGGCTCTCGTCATACGGCGCGTGCCGCCTGTGTGTGGTGGAAATCGGAGAAGGGCCGAAGGCGCGCCTGGTCTCGTCGTGCACCTACCCATCAGAGGAAGGACTCAGCATGCGCACCGCGTCGGCGCGGGTCGTGCGCGCACGGAAGATGACGATAGAACTGCTGCTGGCCTCGTGCCCGCAGTCAAAGGTGATCCAGGATCTCGCCTCCGCCCACGACGTTCGGCAGCAGCGGTTCCGCCAGGAGCACGAGGACTGCATCCTCTGCGGGTTGTGCGCCCGGATGTGCAAAGAACAGATGGGGGCTGGCGCGATTGGCTTCAGGGGCCGAGGCGAGCGGCGGACGCTCGGCACGCCGTTTGACAAGACCTCAGAGGTGTGTCGGCTGTGCGGCGGGTGCATGTATGTCTGCCCAACCTGCCAGTTGCGCTGCACGTTCAACGAGCCCGAACGCGCAATCTGTGGCGGGTGCGCCAATCTCGGCCCGCCGTGCCTCGAGAAACCGACGTTCGACGACATGATGTGTTACATGTCCCCCTGCGTCGCCTGTGAGATCCGCAAAGACTGACCGGAGAATGAGGAGACTCAAATGTCACTGTCCATCGTGAATGCGTCGGCGGCGACCCTGACCAAGAACCGGACCGAACACTCTGTCGTCCCGACCTCCGGCATGTGTGTGACATGTGTCGACGGCTGCATCGGGATGTGCGAGATCGGCAAGTCGGCATACCGGGGCCACGAAGTGATCTACCCGCAGCCCTTCGGCGTGATTACCACCGCTGGCGAGAAACACTACCCGGTTGATTACTCACACTTCAACATCATGGGTACCGCAGTCGGCGCCTACGGCATCGAGGCCGACAGCGACAAGGCCATCTTCCCTGCGGTGAATCTCGGGGTGGTCATCGGCCACGACAACGGGATCCGCTTCCGGTATCCCTGGATCATTCCCGGCATTGGATCGACCAACATCGCGAAGAACAACTGGGAAGGACTCGCCATCGGGTCTGCGATCGCGGGAACGGGGCTGACGATTGGCGAAAACGTTGTGGGCATGGATCCCGACGCCGTTCTTCGCAACGGCCGTGTCGTCGATACCGCGGACTTGAAGCGTCGCGTACGACTCTACAAGGACTATCAGCGGGACGGCTACGGCGCGATCATCGTTCAGGCTAACGTCGAAGACACGCGTCTAGGCGTCCAGGAGTACGCAATCGAACAACTTGGCGTTGAAATTGTCGAACTCAAATGGGGTCAGGGTGCCAAGGACATCGGCGGCGAGGTGAAGATCGCGAGCCTGCGTAAAGCGCAGATGCTCTACGAGCGCGGCTACATCGTACTGCCGAATCCGATTGATCCAGCAGTGATCGAGGCCTTCGAACGAGGAGCGTTCAAGGAGTTTGAGCGCCACTCCCGCGTCGGCATGGTGTCCGAGGAAGGCTTCGCACAGCGCGTCGAGGAACTGCGCAAGGCGGGCGCCAAGTACGTCTTCCTGAAGACCGGTGCGTACCGACCTGCTGATCTCGCGCGCGCGGTCGCGTTTTCGTCGAAGTACGGCATCGACCTGCTCACCGTCGACGGGGCCGGCGGCGGGACGGGCATGAGTCCCTGGCACATGATGAACGAGTGGGGCGTTCCGCCCGTGGAGCTTCACTCGCTCCTGTACCAGTACCTGAAGCGCATCGCGGACGCGGGAGGTCGTCTGCCGGCGGTGGCGGTGGCCGGCGGGTTCGTGTTCGAGGATGCGATCTTCAAGGGCCTCGCGATGGGAGCCCCGTTTGTGAAACTGGTAGGAATGGCTCGCGCGCCGATTGCCGCAGCAATGGTCGGCAAGACCATCGGCCGGGCAATCGAGGACGACCAGTTGCCCGTCTATATTGAGCGGTTCGGCAACACGAGGGACCAGATCTTCGTGACAGCCGCTAGCCTGCGGCAGGAGATTGGCAACGACGCCTTTGAAAAACTGCCGGCTGGTGCCATCGGTCTCTACACGTACTACGAACGGATCGCCCAGGGACTGCGGCAGTTGATGGCTGGCAGCCGCAAGTTCACGACCGCGTACATCTCGCGGGACGACATCGCGTCGTTGACGCCCGAGGCAAGCCGCGTGAGCGGCATCTCGTACGTGATGGACGTGGACCGGCACGAGACGGAGCGGATTATCGGAGGTGCCTGCTCGCCGGCGCTCGTTTAAGAGGGCGGACCTATTATCGGCCTTCATGAGTAGGTCGGGCTAGGGCCTGGCCAGGAAGCCGAGGGCTTCATCCTTCTCGCCGTCCATGACGACGTGGAGTTCGTGGCCGTCGGCAACCTGGGCCACGTCAATGACCCTCACCACCTCGGCGAGGTACGCGTACTCGGGGAGCAGCGTGGCGAGCGCGTTTGGGGATCGCAGGAAGAACGACTCGTTGAACACGATGCCGTCCTCATCCGGATAGAGCGCCAGGTAGCGGATCCGGGCCTCGACAAGATCCTGGAAGAAGTGTGTCCCAAACGACAGATCCGGGACGTAGCTTCCGGTCTTCCTGGCGACCTCGACCAGCATCGCCGCGTTGCAGATGCCAGCGTAGGTCACCCGCACGCCGAGCGTGAGGTCGCCGCGGCTCCCCCAGCGTCCTGGTCCCACCAGGATGAACGTGCGCCGCGGCAGGAGCCCATTCAGGCGACTGACGACGTCGCCAACGGCACACATCTCTCTCATCGACCCCAGTTGACCGTACGCGATCGGATCGACATAGACCACGTAGCGGATACCACTGATCTGTGCGTTGGTGACGTACCGGTTGGCCGAGAAGATCTTGCCCGAGGCAGGCACGTGCCCCGGGACGGGTACTCGTCTTTCGTCTCCGGAGCTGCTCTGCGGGCGGTACTGGAGCAGGTACAGGTCCCTGCCGTCGTGTGCAAACTCCACGTCGACGGGACCACCAAGCGCGCGTGACAGAATACCCAGGATCTCCCTGATCTGCTTCACAAAACCAGTGGTCTCGACAAGACCGGCGAACGTGATCACCGTGTCGTCGGTGTCTGGGCGGAGAAGCACGCTCGACGTCCGCCGCAGCATGTCGTCGGCATGCACGGACACGATTTTGTCCAGCAGAGGGAACGCTGCGCCGACCTCCTGGAGCAGCGCCCTGAAACTCTTCGACTCGAACTGACCAGTCGTCAGGTTGATCACATCGAGGTACTGCTGGGAGTAGTGAAGCGTCTCCTCGACGGTGGCGTTGACGCGGAGCCCAGGCTGCCCGGGACACAGAAGGGCGGGATAGTCGTCGCCAACGCGATCCACGGCTCTGGTCCCGAGCCCAGCCACGAGCCGGATCATGCCATCGTCCCTCTTGATGCGCGGCGACCAGCGGAATTCGTTGTGGCTGAAGGCAACGCCCGCGAAGGCCGGGAAGAAGTACCGACCGACGCGCGTGCCGACCACCCGCTGAATGAGCACCGCCATCTGCTCGTTGAAATCGAGCAGGCCTCGTTCCTTGCGGTACTGGATCGGATCGGGTCCGAACAGTGACGCGTAGACCTCGGCAATCGCGTCGGTGAGCGCGGCGAGCCGTTCATCCTTCGATCCCATGTTCGGCAGGAAGAGGCTGCGGTACTTCCCCGAGAACGATGCGCCCTCGTTGTCTTCGAGCAGACTCGACGAGCGCACGATGAGCGGCCAATCGCCAAGATCATCGAGCGCCAGCTTCAACCCGTTCGTCAACTCGGGCGGAAAGAACGAATGCTTGAACGTCTGCTCCAGATAGGCGTGGCCCTGCTGGATCTCCTCGATCGAGGAGTACTTGACGCTCTGGATGTCCTCCAGGCTGTTGTACCGAATGAAGTCGAGAACGCCGTCCGACAGGATGTACCAGGTGTGGGGAACGCGGATCGTCTCGATGAGTGGGTTGCCCCGGCCATCCCTTCGCAAGATGTGTTCAGCGAGGAATAGCCCCGCAGCTTTGCCTCCGATCTTCCCTGTCCCCTGTGGTCGGCCGATGACATGGTTCAGCAGCCGGCCGAAATCGTGGATGGTCAGGTAACGCTTCGCGGCCCCAACGACCGGGAGTCGCTCGGTCATGAAGCGCTGGGTCAGCGCAGCGCGGACGTTGAGATCGTCGGACGGCGAGAGCGCCGCTTCTCCTTCGCGTGCCGACCGGCAGAACCGATCGATGATCTCTGACAGTTCCGCCAACGGCAGATCCCGCTGCTCGGTGGCCAACGCCAGGAAGCCCATCTTGTCCTGCCGGATCCACTGCTTTAGCAGGACGGTCATGTCATCGGCAGAAACGACGATGGAGGCGATGCGGATGATCTCGTCAAAGAGTCGGTTGACGATCTCGAGATCCTGTTTCGGCAGCGGTTGGTTCCCCGTCGACTCGCGATCGCGCGCCACGTAGGTGGCAGGGTCGATGCGTTGAATCAGCTTCTGGACGCCGGGAACACCGAGTTTCGACAGGTAGTTCATCAACCGTCGGAGGATGCGCCTCCACAAAATCGCATCCGTGTCCTTCAGAAGGTCGAGAATGACCTCCCACTCGGGTTTGCGCGGGGGACCCGGCCGCACTCCGGGCAACAGCGGCTGGTTGCCGGTCGGTTCGATCCGGCGTGCCTGGATGTAGCGGCCGACCCAACTGGCGATCGTGTTGGCGAGCTTCTGCTCTTCGAACAGGAACGGATCCGGGTCCGTTGCGGGATAGTCGACGTACGCGACCTCGATCGCGCCCGCCGGCCGCCCCTCCACCATGATGCTCGCGCGCTGAACCCACGGAGTGGGCTGGAAGCCCGGTGTCTCGTAGCGACTGTCGTCGAACGACAGCCTCGCGCGGCAGCGCTCAGGATGTTGCCAGCCGTCGGGGATCTTCCCGACAACGTCGCGGAAGACCTCGGCGGGCGACAGCTGAGGATTCTCCAACACATCGGAGATCGCGTAGAGGCACTGCAGTTCCTTGGCCCGCTCCTCCAGCCCGACAAGGTGGGACGCCGGCGTGTCGTTCTCGTCGGTGGGTCCGGTGTCGCCACGGCCCTTCCATCGAGTGTGTGCCGCGGTCTCGTCCGGGCGGGACACCTCTGCAGTCTGGTGGTCCGGCTTCTCACCGCGCGAATTGGTCATGGCGCTCCAACAGGCCCATTCTTGCACAGGACCCAGCGCCTCGTCGCCCGAAAGCGTCAACCCCGGGGTACGCGCCCTTGGCTCGCCGTAGCCGGAGGCGAAGGCGGCTAATAAAAATCGTGCGACTCGACGTCGATGGGCACACCCGCAATGCCTTCAACGCGCTCGGCACGCACCGAGGTCACGCCCTCCTGGTTCTGCAGCAACCCCTCGATGAGCAGAAACGGCTCTTCCAGAATCGCCAGTCGATCCCGCGCGAACAGGTCGGGCCGCACGATGATGTTCGAGATGCCCGTTTCGTCCTCGAGCGTGAGGAAGACAAATCCCTTCGCCGTCCCCGGCCGCTGCCGGGTGATGACCGTGCCGGCCACACGGATGCGGCGGCCCTGGCGCTCGCGCGGCAGGTCGATGGCGCGCAGCACGCCGCGCAGCGCCAGTTCGCGACGCCGCATGGCCATCGGATGCGGGCCGATGGTGAGACGTGTGCCGGCATAATCGGCCACAAGGCGTTCGGTGAGAGACATGGGGGGTAACGGACAGGGATCGGGATCAGGGATTGGGGATTGGGGATTGGGGATTAGAGGTTGGGGATTGGGGGTTGGGGCAGAACCAATCCCTAATCCCAAATCCCTAATCCCTTCTTCAAACAACTCCCCCGCCGGCCGCACGGCCTTCTCAATCTGCCACAGCGCCTCGCGCCGATGATAGCCGAACGCGTTGAGCGCCCCGACCTCGGCCAGCACGGCCAACTCCTCCTTGTTCGCGCCCGTGCGTCGGACAAAATCCTCGAGCGAGCGGAAACGCACCGGGGCTGGCGTGACCATCCAGTCGTGCGCGCACGTGTTGCAGAACCACGCCATCGCGTGGCCTGCCGGCACACGCTCGAGCATGCGCGGATCGTCGCATCCGCACTTGGGACAACGCTCGGGGTTGGGGATTGAGGGTTGGGGATTGGGGGTTGGGGCAGAACCAATCCCTAATCCCAAATCCCTAATCCCTTCTTCACACAGCTCCCCCACCGCGCGCTCGATTGCTTCGCCCACCTGTCGACGAAGCCCCACGACATACCGCAATCCAATCCGGATGGTGCCGTCCTCCTCCACCTCGCACTCCCAGCGCGAATGTTGCACGTCAACCGGCGCAAACCGCACGCCGTGCCGCTGCGCATCCTTGACGAGCGTCGCCGGGTGGTAGAACCCCATCGGCTGGTTGTTGAGCAGGGCCGTGTAGAACGCGGCCGGAAAATGCGCCTTCAGGTACGCGCTCGCATACACGATCAGCGCGAAGCTGGCCGCATGCGATTCGGGAAATCCGTACAACGCGAACGACGCAATCGACTTGACGATCGCGTCGGCCGCTTCACCCGTGATGCCCTGCCGTGCCATGCCCTCACGAAGCTGCCCCTCGATGGCCTTCATCCGTTTCTCCGATCGCTTGAATCCCATGGCACGCCGCAACTCTTCGGCCTGGCCGCCGGTAAACCCCGCCGCAACCATCGCGATCCGCAGCAACTGCTCCTGGAACAGCGGCACGCCCAGCGTGCGCGCCAGGATGGGCTCGAGCGACGGATGCGGATACACGACCTCGGCCCGGCCCGCCCGTCGATCCAGATACGGGTGCACCATCTGCCCCACGATCGGTCCCGGCCGGATGAGCGCCACCTCGACGACCAGGTCGTAGAATTTCGCGGGCTTGAGACGCGGCAGCGTGGCCATCTGCGCGCGCGACTCCACCTGGAAGACGCCCACCGTGTCGGCGCGCTGGAGCATCTCGTACACCGCCGGATCGTCAGGCGGGATGTTCCACATCTCGAGCCGCGGCGTGCAAGCCTGGTGGCGATCCTTCAGGATGCCGAACGCGTCCTGCAGCACGGCCATCATGCCCAGCCCCAGCAGGTCGATCTTGACGATCCCCATGTCGGCGCAGTCGTCCTTGTCCCACTGCACGACCACTCGTCCCGGCATGCTCGCGTTCTCGAGCGGCACCACGTCATCGAGCCGGCCGCGCGACAGCACCATGCCCCCCGAGTGCTGGCCCAGGTGCCGCGGCAGATCCTGGATGCGCCGCCACAGATCCGCGAACAACGCGATCCGCGGCTGCGAAGGATCGAGGCCTGCAGCGCGCAGATCGCGCAGCAGCGACGCGTCCACATCCGTGTCGGTGAACTCGAAGCGCCCGACAAGCTTCGACAGGCGATCGAGTGCGCCCGGGTCGAAGCCCAGCACCTTGCCCACTTCGCGCGTGGCGCTGCGATCGCGGTACGTAATGACGTTGGCCGTCATGGCCGCACCAAAGCGGCCGTACTTCTCGTAGACGTGCTGGATGACGCGCTCGCGTCGATCGCCGCTCGGCAAATCCAGATCGATATCCGGCCACTCGCCGCGCTCCTCCGACAGGAAGCGCTCGAAGAGCAGTTCCATCCCCACCGGATCCACGGCCGTGATGCCCAGGCTGTAGCAGACGGCGCTGTTGGCCGCCGAGCCGCGTCCCTGCACGAGAATCTGCTGCTCGCGGCAGAAGTTGACGATGTCCCAGACGATCAGGAAGTAGCCGGCGAGATCGAGTTTCTCGATCAGATCGAGCTCGCGGCTGATTTGCGCGCGGGCCTTGTCGTGGAACGGCCGGTAGCGCTCGCGCGCGCCCACCAGCGTGATGGCGCGCAGAAACGAGTTGGCCGTCTCGCCTGCCGGCACCGGAAAGTCCGGAAAGCGATAGCCGAGATCGGCCATCGAATACTGGATGCGCTCGGCCAGGGCGCGCGTGGCGGAGAGCGCCGCGGGCTCGTCGCCGAAGAGCGCCGTCATCTCGGCGGGCGGCTTCAGATACCGCTCGGCGTTGCGTGCCAGCTTCCGCCCTGCCTGTTCGATCGTCGTCTTATGACGGATGCAGGTGAGCACGTCAAACAGTGGGCGCTCGGCCGGATCGGCAAAACGCACGCCGTTTGACACGATGAGCGGCACATGGAACGCGGCGGCCAGGCCGCGCAACATCTGGTTGGCGGTCTCTTCGTCACGCAGAAAGTGGCGCTGGAGTTCGATGGCCACGCTCGCGCGCCCGAACAGGCCCGTGATCCGATCGACCAGGCCGCCCACGCCATGGCGGCTGGCCACCAGTGCCTCGCGCCCCACGATCGCGATCAGGCCGCTGGTGTGGCCGTCGAGGTCGTCGAGCGTGAGCGCGCCCTCGCCTTTTGGCGCGCGGAGCTTCATCCGGGTGAGCAGACGACACAGGTGCTGATAGCCTTCGCGGGTTTCGACCAGGACAGGCAGGCGCCAAAATTCGGAATTAGGGATTGGGGATTCGGGATTCGGGCCGCCGCTGACGGGGGATTGCCTGGGAACGCCGGGCTCCCCTTCGATTTCCCTCAGGGCTGGCAGCCCGGCACGCGGTCCGGCCACGCTGGAGCGTGGCGATCCCAGGAAGCCTGCCTGCGGTGAGCCTGTCGAATCCGCCTGAGGGCTTCGGCGAGGCGAGCGGGAGCCGGGACCGGATCCCGTCGCTGTCATCGTCAGCTCGCATCCGATGATGGGCTTGATGCCGGCGGCGCGGGCGGCTTTGTGGAAACGCGGTGCGCCATACACGCCGTCGCGATCGATGAGCGCAAGCGCGGAATATCCCAGTGCCGCCGCACGCTCGACGAGCGTCTCCGGCAGCGAGGCGGCTTCGAGGAAGCTGAAAGCGGAGGAACAGTGCAGTTCGATGGACACAGGTTTCGCTGATTTCTGTTAGAAGTAAGAAGCTCCTTGCTTCTTGCTTCTGACTATTGTTTCAATCCACGATCGCTTCAACGAACCATCGTCCGCTCTCGCGGTCTTCGAAGATGCGGTAGAGGCCGCCGTCGGCCAGCGCCACGTCCCACTCGTCACGGTTCCAGCCGGATAGTCCGCGCAACGCCTCCACTCCGGATGCGCCCTGCGTCGTACTCGTCTTCCACCACTCGCCCGACGTGCGCCAGGGTCCGGTGCAGGCGTGCACGCGACCGCCCGGCAGTCCCGGCCGATCGGTGTTGACCACGATGGGGCAGTTGTGATCAATCAGCACGCGCGCCGGAATGGGAAGACGAAAGCGACGGAGGCACGCACTCGGGGTGGCCTGTGCCTGCGGTGCCCCCGGGGCTGCCTGCCCTGAGCGCAGTCGAAGGGAAGCCCCGGGACTACACGATGGAGAATCAGGTCCTGGGGAGACACGAAATGGAGAACTCGGCGCCAGAGCGGCACGTACATGCGGAGCATCGACGCGGGTGTTGCTGGGCACGCGGAACGGCGCCATCGTGAACGCGCCGGGACGATGGGAATCGACCAGCGCCGGCGATCCGCATCGCGTGTCGCCCATCAGCGCGGAGAGCCGCGCCAGCAGCGTCGACACCTGCTCGGGCGCCGGCAGCGCCCGCGTGAGGAGCGACTCTTGTACGATGCGGCCGGGTGTCGGGTCGATGACCACCGTCACGCGGTCGACGCCGGCTGGCGGCTGGTGCGATTCGAGATCCAGCAGCAGCAGCGTGCGCAGCACCTTCGCGTCGCGCATCGGCGCAGGCAACTGCAGGCTGCGGGTGTGCGTGTCTTTGGTGACAAGCCGCAGATGCAGGTGCAGCACGGCCGCCCCGCGATCGCGCCGTTCGAGCCGCTGGCAGAGCGGATCGAGCAGGCCGCCGAGCACGAACGACAACGGCTCGAGTCCCTCGATGGGCCATTCCAGTTCGGCCGTCGCTTCAAACGGGTCGTCTTCCCGCGTGGGCACCAGCGGGCCGGCGTCTTCGCCGCGCGCCAGGCGCTGCCACGCCAACCCCTCCTGCCCGATGCGCTCGGACAATTCGACGGCGGGCAGTGCGGCGAGTTGCCCAAGCGTGCGAATGCCCCAGCGGGACAGGACGAGAAGAGCAGCGGGATTCGGGAGGCCGCTGACGGGCGATTGCCTGGGAACGCCGGGCTCCCCTTCGATTTCCCTCAGGGCTGGCAGCCCGGCACGCGCCCCGGCCACGCTGGAGCGTGGCGATCCCAGGAAGCCTGCCTGCGGTGAGCCTGTCGAATCCGCCTGAGGGCTTCGGCGTGGCGAGCGGGAGCCGGGAGCCGGAAGAAAGATCTCGAGCATGCGCAGCGGCAACGGCGCCAGGACCGCGGCTTCTTCTCCCGCGGGCACCACGGTCACACCAGCACGGGCTGCGGCACACAGGATGGCCGTCGTGCGCGTCGCCGCGACGCCCACGTGCACCGACCCGAGTCCGGCGTCAGCCGCCGTGCGTCGCAGTTGGTCACCAACCGCCTTGTCGTCGCCGAACAATCGTGTGAGGCCATCCACTTCCAGCGTGATCACCGTATCGGAGCGCGCATCCACGCGAGGCGAAAACAGACGCGCCACGTCCAGCAATCGCGATCCTGTGTCGCTCCGAACATCCGAGCCCGTTGGCGTCGCGCGGGACTGGCCTCCCCTGCCTGTTCCGAGCGAATCCGACGACACCGAAGCCCCTCGCCCCGGATCGGCGCGAGTCGAAGACAGCCTGGCATGGGCTGCGCGAACGCCCTGATCCGGCTTGTAGAGACAAGCAAACATGAACGGCTCCTCGCATGTCTGATTTCGAGCGATGCTAAGCTCGGAGATCGCTTGAGTTGATGGCAATCATGCGTCTTTTCTGATGGGGAGCCCGGGGTCTTCCCTGGCCTGAGCCCCTCGGCGTTGCTCGGGACTCCCTGAGCTTGTCGAAGGGAGCGAAGTCGAAGGCAGACCCCGGGTTGCCCGTCGAGACAAATGAATTCCGGTATAAATGCCCCGATGCCGAAGTTCGCCGACGTATTCCGGGCGAAGCACTCAGGCACTGGCCCGCAGGCGCACCGGCGAGGTGTCCACCCCCGGAACCAGTCGCGCGCGCGCGGTCCGCACGTCGCTTTCGAACCCGCGAAACACCCGCTCCGAATCCCAAATCCCGCTTGCCGGGCTGCCAGCCCTGAGGGAAATCGAAGGGGAGCCCGGCGATCCCAGGGAAGGTCCCGAATCCCGCTTGCCCCGCCGTAGCTCTTCGGCCTCGCTCAGAGCGGAGGCGGGAACCCCGGTTTCCGGCTCCCCCAATCCCCAATCCCTAATCCCTAATCCCGAGTTTCGAGGGCGCAGCGACACACTGACGCCTCCCGCGCTCCGGCTCATCGGCGCGCTGCCGACAATCACCCCCACGGCCTCCTGCCCTTCCAGCACGCGCTGGAATCGCAGCCAGGAGGTCTGCGGCACACGCCGCAGCGCTTGCGTGGGCGCGTCGGCCAGATCCAGGGCCATCACGCCGAATACGCCTGATTGCAGGATCAGGTTGGTGGCTTTCAACGCCCGCGCGATGGCGCGATCCGCCCCGGCCTGGCGATTGGCCATGAGCGGAAAGGCCGGCGCGCAAGGATCGCCGCGCACCCAGAGCATCCGATGCAAATCGACCCCAGCGGCCGCCGCCGACTCCGGATCGAACAGATCGAATGTGTCGACAAGCGCGACCATCTCACCTCTGGAGGTCGCCGCCGCTAGAATCGCCATGAGCAGGCTGGTGCGGCCCGAGGAGCGCGGCCCGACAATCTCGGACATCTGTCCGAGCGGGAGGCCGCCTCCAAGTTGTTGATCCAACTCGAATAAACCTGTTTTCACCGTTTCCTGGAACATGACGCCTGGCGCCCCGGCTGTTGCCATCGGCACCAGCGTCCGATCGAGCTTCTTACTCCGCAGCAACGCTTCCACATCAGCACGACAGGCAGCAGGCATTGGGCCTCCAGTGTGGCATTCTCAGTGTTTCGCTTTATCTTCGCCTCACAGACTATAGCGCGCCTGGGCGAACCGATGCAAGGGGATCGACGCCCAAGAAATCGACGCCCAGCACGTCAGAAGCAGATTGTTAGTGAGCGCAGGCAAACTGAACGCTCAACTCTGTTGGCGCTCCCGTCCAGGACAATGGCCGGGGTCCTGGTGCCTGTTCGGCGCTCCTCCGGCCGAAAAAGTAAGGGGCCAGGCGGTATGCCTGACCCCTGATGAGGTTGACACGAGCGGAGAACAGAATCTAGAAGCGGATCCCCACCGAGAAGCTCTCCGTTCGCGGGAACTGGTAGCTGGTCGGGCCGGTCGGCTGCCCGAACAGCGGGCCGTACCGGTAGTTGACGTCGGCGACCGGCGCCGCCGTGAACGGGTTGAACGCCGGCAGGCTGGCGGCGGTGTACGTGCCTGGCGACGCGTTCGAAGACACCGTCGTGTCGACGCTCGTCACGGCCAGATTGTTGAAGACGTTGGAGATCAGACCGCGGAAAAACACTTCCACCGAGCCATGGATCTTCCTGGTCCACGTCAGCGACAGGTCGGTATTAGAGACGTTCTGGTTCCGCAGCGGGCCACGGCCAGAGATGTAGTACGTGACGCTCGTGGGCGGAGTGATGTAGCCGGGATTTGTGACGTATGTCGATGGGTTCACAGACAACGCGATGTCGTAGGGCGTGCCCGAGTCGAAGCGCTGGACCAGGCCGAGCGTGAACTGGCCGAAGCTCGGGTTGACCGGCACCAGATACGACGCGTAGGCGCGCGCCTTGTGCCGCTGGTCGTTCCCCATGTAGCCGGTCGGCCAGTTCCACGCCTCCTGGCGGTACTCGGGGAACGTGTTGATGCTGGCCATGATCGGCCCGCTGCCCACGTTTTCGCCGTCGTTGTTGCCCTTGGAGTACGACAGCGTGTAGTTGCCGCCGAACGTCAGCCGGCTGAGACGATAGTCTGCGGCCACCGTCACCGCGTGGTACCAACGGATTGCGTCAGGCGTGTTTTTCTCGAGTTCAGCATCGTACGTGCGACCCGTCGGATCGGTGACCTTGCCGGTGGTCATGTCGGTGAAGCTGCCGTACATGTCGCGGTACTTGCGGTAGGCGTAGTCGACGCGAAGTGTCCCACGGTTCTTGCCCAGTTCCCGCGCGATGCCGACCGTGATCTCATTCGCGCTAGGCGCCTTCGTGCTGCCGCTGACCTTGGCGGTGACGCCGGGGATCGACGGCGCGCTCCGGTAGGTCGTGTTGTTGATGCCGCCGATGCTGTTGAACCACGAGAACACCTGCGGAAGGATATCGGCAATCTTCTGGCAGTCTGCCCCCGAGCACGTGGAGTTCAGCTTCGGCCCCGTGTAGGTCCATGAGTAGGACGCCGTGCGGCCGCCCGACGAGCCGGCATCGACGACCGCGCCGTTGACGCCCATGACGTAGCGGGCGTAACCAGCGTTGGCGATCCATTTCCCGTCGTCCCTGATATCCCAACTGAAGCCCAGGCGCGGGCTCCACTGCCAGTCTCTCAGGACCGGCACGCCTCCCTGGTCTTTCGAGCGGTTCTGGTCGTAGCGGGCCCCGATGTTGAACGTCAACCTGTGGTTGAAGCGCCACTGGTCGTTCGCGAACAGCGAGTAGGTACGGATATCGCTGCCGACGCTCGGCGCCACCAGCGGGGTGTACTGGATGTAGCTGCTGCCGTCGATCACCGGGTAGATGGTGTGGTCGGGCGTATCCACGATATACGTCTTGGTCGCGTAGACGCGGTACCCGCTGCCCGACTGATAGTTATCCACCTTGCGCGATTCCTTGAAGTTGTCGAAGCCGAGCACCAACGAATGCGACCCGGTCTTATCAGTCGAGAGAAAGTAGCCGAACTTGGCGAACCAATCCCAGTTGTTGCGCTCCTCGTGCCAGCCCGTGCCGCAGACGGCGCAGAAGGTTGGCGAGTTGAAGCGCGCGCTGCCACGCGAACGGTCGAACATCAGCGTGCCCTTCACCACGTCGATGAACTGCGCGCCGGTGTCCTCGGTGACCATGGTCTTTCTCGAGAACTGGGCCTCGAGAAACAGCTTCGACGAGAGGATGCTCGTATAGTTGAAGGCCGTCAGCGTGTCAGTGGTGCCGTTGTTGTACAGGCTGTCGAGGTCGATCGGGCTATTGGACGTGTTGTTCGTGGTCCAAATCCACTTCTTCGTAAACGACGCTTTCACCGTATTCTGAGAGTTGATCGCGTAGGTGCCTTTCCCCTCGTAGCGCTTGTCGCTCTGCGCATAAGGATAGGAGAGGCCGGTGTAAGGAAGCACCCGCTGTTGCTTGTTGTTCTGGTAGCGCCCGTCGGCGAAGAACCAGACCTTGTCCCTCATGATCGGACCACCGAAGGTGACCTCGTACGCCGGGACAATCTGGTCCGTCGTGACGTCGCTCATCGGCCGCAGCGCCCGCCACGCGTCGTTGGAGAACGAGTCGCGAAACGACCCGCTGAAGCGATTGCCGCCCGACTTCGTGATCATGTTGACGACGCCGCCGTTGAAGCGGCCGTACTCGGCCGAGATGTTGCCGGTCGAGATCTTGGTTTCCTGAATGGCGTCTTCGATGTACAGCGTCCGCGGTTGGCCGCGAAGGTTCTCGTTCACGTTCACGCCGTTAATCAGGTACAGGCCCTCGTAGGACAGCGCGCCGGCGAGCACGATGCCGCCCCTCGGCCCGTTACCGCTCACGCCGGGCGCGAGCAGGACCGCGGATTCCAGGGTCCGGCCGACCGGCAGGTTCTCGATCTTCGCCGCGGTGTACGTCTGCGCAATCGTGCCCGTCTTGAGAATCTCGGTCGACGTCGACCCGGTGACGGTGACCGTCTCGGTCACCGTGGCCAGCGCAAGCTTGACTTGCAGCGCCCGGGTTTCCGCCATGGCCACGCCAATCGTCTGTTTCTGCGGCGCGAACCCCTGCAACTCGAAGCTCACGGCGTACTCGCCCGGCGGCAGGAACGGAATCATGAAGTCGCCGTTGGCTGACGTCACCACGCTGCGCGTGCCCTGCAACGCGGACGACGAGACGGTGACCGTGACGCCAGGCATCGCCAGTCCGGAAGGATCGGTGACCGTGCCTCTGATGACACCGGTTGGATTGCCCTGAGCCCAGGCACTTGCCGCCACGGCCAGCACCATGAGCACAGCCATCAGTGTTCTGCTACGCATTCAGTCCCCCCTATCAAAAGACCGCCGGGAGCCGGCTCGCCCGACTCTTGACCTACTGTCCTAATGAATCCACAGCGCTCATCTCAATCGTCGAAGTTCTTGCAGCCCCTGGTCTGCAGGTGCGCTATGACGCGAGAAGAACGTTGACCGCAACGGCGCCGCGTCGATGGGCATGCGGTTTCGAGTGTGCGAGGAGGCGTCGGGGGCCGATTGACACGCCGCGATCGTGACGCGGGATCAGTATAGGCACAAGGACGTGTACTCGTCCAGATGATCCGTGACCGTGACCCATCTCCCTGGCGTTCAGAGCCAGAGGTCTGGGACGACACCGACCGACTCAAGGAGGTGAGTGTGCGGGGCACGGTCGAGCGTCGCCCGATCGTGTGCCCCAGTCAGCACGCCGATTCGATAGGCCACGCCGGCATTGGCCCCGGCTTCAAGATCCAGCCGCGTGTCCCCGACCACGGCCACGCGACCGACGTCATAGACGCCGGTCTGTTCCATGCTGCGGAAGATCATGAACGGGGCCGGGCGCCCGGCCGAGACCTCGTCACCGCAGACCACCGCATCGACCAGGTCTTTGGGCCAGCCCGCCACCGTGAGGATCACGTCCACGATGCTTCGGTCAAATCCCGAGTTGAGCGCCACGCAGATTCCTGCATCATGGAGCCGCTCAAACGCCACACGAGCGTCGGGAAACGCCAGGTCGCGGGTGGTACGCAGCCGTTGCGTGAGCATCGTGCAGAAGTGCCGGTAGATGATGGCCACGAGCGCCTCGCGCTCGGTGTCTTCAAGTGCCGGACGTTGATCGGCAACAAGATGGCTGAGCACCTCCCGCTTGGAGGCACCCCGCCATTCCGTGATGGCGCCGGGCTCGACGGCGAGGCCAGATGCCTCGAGAGAGCCGGCAAAGGCGGCGGGAACCTCCCCGCGGTCCCTGATGGTGGTACCGCCCAGATCAAAGATGACGAGTGCGGGCGGCTGGATAGAGTCAAGCATCGGCAAATAGTCGCTTCCACCGCCCTGCACATCGGCCGGGCGAGACCGCGTTCGTTTCGCCGCCCAGATGCCGACCGCCGTCGGCCTCATCCGCGCGTTGGCGGCCCAGGCGGTATGAATCAAGCATAAAGGTAACAGATCCAACCGTCTGCGCGATCCTGCTAACATGAGCGGGCGTGGCCACTCCGCCGTCGATCCAGCGCATTGCCGCCGCCCTGCACTACCGCGACTTCCGCGTGATGTGGACCGGCGCCTGCGTGTCGAGCATCGGCACGTGGATGCAGGCGGTGGCGCAAAGCTGGCTGGTGCTGACCATCACCGGGTCGCCGTTCTACCTCGGCCTCGACGCGTTCCTCGGCGGAGTGCCCATCCTGCTCTTCACCCTGATCGGTGGCGTCGTCGCCGATCGGCACAATCGCCGCGCCATCCTGCTCATCTCGCAATGCGTCCAGCTCTCCACGGCGTTCGCACTCGCCGCCCTGGTCTACTGGCAGGTGGTGCAGGTGTGGCACGTGCTGGCGCTGTCGTTTATCACCGGCACGGCGCAGGCGTTTGGCGGGCCAGCCTACCAATCGCTGCTGCCCTCGCTGGTCGACAAGAAGGACGTGCCGAACGCGATCGCGCTCAATTCAATGCAGTTCAATATCGCTCGAATGGTCGGACCGCTGCTGGCCGGTATGGCATTCGCCGCCTGGGGATCAGCCGCCTGCTTCGGGCTGAACGGCCTGTCGTTCCTGGTGGTCATTGGATCGCTGCTGGCCCTGCGGACCGTCCAGACGCTGCCCGCGCGCACGCAGACGATGGCCGGCGAGATGCGGAGCGGGCTCGCCTACGTTCGCGGCAGTCGCCTGATGCTGACGCTCACGTTCCTCGCGCTCTGCACGACGATGCTGGCCTCGCCGGTGCTCACGCTCCTGCCGGTGATGGCGCAGAAGGTCTTCCTGCTGGACGCAGCGGGCTACAGCCGCTTGTTGGCGTTCTCGGGCGCCGGTGCGATCGTCGGTGCGCTGGGCGTCGCCTGGCTCGGACGGTTCAATCGGATGGGATCGACGGTGCTCGGCGTGCAAATCGGCCTGGGCCTCGTCCTCGCCGCCTTTGCCTCGTCTCGAAGCCTGCCACTGAGTTATGCGCTGCTCTTTGTCGGAAGCTTCGGCCTGATGATGAGCTTCTCGTTGCTGATGTCGCTGGTGCAACTGGCCGCTCCCGACGCGTTGCGCGGGCGCGTGGTCAGCATCTACATGGTGGCGTTCCGCGGCGGCATGCCGCTCGGCAGCTTGGCGGCCGGGTACGCCGCCCACGTGACGTCGGCCCCGGCGACGCTCACCGCCGCCGGAATATTGCTGAGCGTGGTCGCGACATTGTTTATGATGCGTGGACGGACGGTGAGGGAGTTTTAGGAGCGAGGCCACGCTGGAGCGTGGCGATCCCAGGCTCGATACAGGTCGGACCCTGGGACAGCGTGACACCCCGGGTCAGCCGAGCCTACTGTCCTGTGGACGTGACACCCCGGGTCAGCCGAGCCTACTGTCCTGTGGACGTGACACCCCGGGTCAGCCGAGCCTACTGTCCTGTGGACGTGACACCCCTGGGATCGCCGGGCTCCAGCCCGGCCCGAGTCCTGGCGGCGGGACACGCCGGGATCGCACGAATCGTCAAAGAGACACACACGGGAGACACATATGCATGTCCGCACGTCACACATCGTTGGGTTACTCACGCTGATGCCTCTGCTGATTGGCGCGACTGACGCTCGTGCCCAGGCGCAGTCCCCAGTCACGATGGGCGGGGTGACAGCCGCGCCGGGCACGCTGGTCTCCGGCGAGTTTAAGGTGCCGTCCCGTCCCGGTGATGACGGAACGATCATCCCGTTCTCGATCATCAACGGCACAAAGCCCGGCCCGGTGCTCGCGCTGGTAGCCGGCACCCACGGCTCCGAGTATCCGCCGGTCCTGGCCTTGCAGCGGTTGCGCACCGCCATCGATCCGAAGACGCTCAGCGGCACGGTGCTGATGGTGCACGTGGCGAACATGCCGTCGTTCCTGAAGCGCACAATCTACTATGGGCCGGCCGACGGCAAGAATCTGAATCGCGTGTTTCCGGGCAAGAAGGATGGCACGCTCTCGGAGCGCATCGCGGAGGTCATCACCCGCGAGGTGATCGATCGCGCGACGCACGTCGTCGACATTCACTGCGGCGATGGCAACGAGTGGCTGCGCCCTTACAGCTACTGGGTGGTGACAAGCGCACCTGCCGTCGTCGAGGCCAGCAGACAGATGGCGCTCGCCTTCGGACTCGATCACATCCTCATCGACACCGAGCGACCGACCAGCCCGGGCGAATCGGTCTATCTCGCGAACACGGCTGAGACGCGCGGCAAGTCGGGCCTCACGATTGAGTCGGGGGGCTGGGCGCAGACCGACGAGGCGTCGATCGCGAGGATTGAGCGCGGCGTGGCCGGCGTCCTGAAGCACCTGCAGATGCGTGCCGATGGCCCGGACCCGATCGCAAGCGCCGTGTGGCTAGGACCAAATGAGGTTCTCCGCAGCAAGTTCACGGGCCTGATCTACCCGGCCGTCGAGCCCGGGCAGACGGTGGCGCGGGGCGCGCTCATCGCGCGGGTCACCGATTTCCACGGCAAACTGCTGCAGGAGATCCGATCGCCGTACGCCGGCGAAGTGCTCTACGTGGTCGCCACCCCGCCCATCAACGAGGGCGAACCGGTGGGGTTCGTCGCCGAGCGCGTGGCCGGGCCCGAGTGGCGACCGAAACAATAAGGGGTTCGGGATTCGGGATCCGGCTGTCAGCGGATGCCGAACGTGCGGAGAATCAGCCCCATTCCGGCGCCCAGGGCCGCCGCGGCGGGGATGGTCAGCACCCAGGCCCAGAGGATCTGGCCCGCCACGCCCCATCGAACCGCCGACAGGCGACGCGTCGACCCGACGCCAACAATCGATCCCGTGATGGCGTGCGTCGTGCTGACGGGAATGCCGAATGCGGTGGCCAGGAAGATCGCGCCGGCCGCGCCCGTTTCGGCGGCGAATCCGTGCACCGGTTCCAGCTTCGTGATGCGCGAACCCATCGTGTGGATGATGCGCCAGCCGCCCGACAGGGTCCCGAGGCTGATCGCCGTGTAGGCCGCGAAGACCACCCAGGTCGGGATGCTGAAGTGGCCTTTGTCGATGTATCCGGCTGTCGCCAGCACGCCGGCGATGAGGCCCATCGTCTTCTGGGCGTCATTGGCGCCGTGGTTGATGCTGAAGAGCGCGGCCGATACCAATTGGAGCTTCCGGAACCAGTGGTCGACGCGACCGGGCGTCACGTCACGCAGAAGCCAGTAGATCGCCGTCATCAGGATCAGCCCCGAGACCAGACCGACCACCGGCGACACGACGATAAACACGAGTGTCTTGGTCCAGCCCGAGGGGATGATGGCGCCCCACCCGACCTCCGCAATGGCCGCGCCGGCGTAGCCGCCGATGAGCGCGTGCGAGGAACTGGTGGGCAACCCGAAGTGCCACGTAATCAGATCCCACACGATCGCGCCGAACAAGCCGGAAAAGATCACCGCGAAGGTCACGACGTGGATGTCGATCATCCCCGACCCGATCGTCCTCGCGACGGCCGTGCCGAACAGGAAGAACGCCGCAAAATTGAAGAACGCCGCCCAGATCACCGCCCTCCCGGGCGACAACACCCGCGTCGAGACGACGGTGGCAATCGAGTTGGCGGCGTCGTGGAAGCCGTTGATGTAGTCGAAGATCAGGGCCGCCCCGACCAGGGCAATGACGATAGCGAGTTCCATGGCTGGATTATGCGTGCTTCAACACGACGCCCTGGATGACGTCGGACACATCTTCGATCGAATCCACCGCCCCTTCGAGGTAATCGAAGATCTCTTTCCACTTGATCAGCGTGATCGGGTCCTTCTCGTCAATGAAGAGCGCGCTGATGACCTCCTGGTGGATGCGATCGGCTTCGTTCTCGAGCCGGTTGATTTCCACCACGCTCGGCGTGACGGCTTCGTGCTGTTCCATGTGCTTGAGAGCCAGCCGGATCTGCTCACACGCGATCACGATGATCCGGGAAAACTGCCGCACGCCGTCGCGCACGTGCGTGATCCGGTACTGCTCAAACAGGTGGGCCGCCGCGTCGATCGCGTCCATCACGTCGTCGAGCGAACTGGCCAGCGCGTGGATGTCCTCACGATCGATGGGCGTGACAAAGGTCTTGTGGAGACGCTGAAAGATCTCGTGCGTCAGGTAATCGCACCGGTGTTCCAGTTCCTTGATCTCGGCGGCTTTGCCGACCGACGGCGGGTCCGACGACAGCATCTCGTCGAGCAACTTGGCGGCGGCGACCAGATTGTCGGCGGCGGCAAGGAAATCCTGGTAAAACTTCTCTTCACGCGGGATTAATCGGAATCGCACGACAGACGCTCCCTTCAGCACTCCGGAAGAGTGATTGTAGCAGCTTCCACACGGCTTTTGCTTGCCCCGGTCCGCGCCATCGCCTACCCTATTCGCCATGCAGGACGTACTTGCCATCATCCTCGGAGGCGGCCGGGGAAATCGCCTGTACCCGCTCACGCTGATGCGCTCCAAGCCGGCGGTCCCGATTGGCGGAACATACCGGCTCATCGACATCCCGATCAGCAATTGCCTCCATGCCGGGCTGCGGCGGATGTTCGTGCTGACGCAGTTCAACTCGGCGTCGCTCAACCGGCACATCTCGCAGACGTACCGGATGGATCTGTTCTCGGGTGGGTTTGTCGATATCATGGCCGCCGAGCAGACGCCCGACAATCCGAACTGGTTCCAGGGCACGGCCGATGCCGTGCGCCAGGCGGCGCGGCACTTCGTCGCCTATGCTGCCGACTACTACCTGATCCTCGCCGGCGACCACCTGTACCGGATGGACTTTGCCCGGCTGATCGATTCGCACATCGATCGCAATTCGGACATCACCATCGCGGCGCAGCCGGTCGCCCCCGATATCGCCGGCGACATGGGGATCTTCCTGTTCGACCGGGCCGGCCAGATCGTCGGCTTCGAGGAGAAGCCGTCGGCGCAGCGGCTCGATCAAATGGGGCGTAGCATCCCAACCGGGTCGAGTTTCGGCGGGTACCAGCCCGACAAGCCCTTTATCGCCTCGATGGGCATCTATGTCTTCTCGCGGGAAGTGCTGCTGGACACCCTCGAGGAGTGCACCGCGACGGATTTCGGACGGGAAGTCATCCCGGCGTCGCTCTCCACCCACCGCGTGAACGCGTTTCTCCACAACGGGTACTGGGCCGACGTCGGGACCATTGAGTCGTTCTACGAAGCGAACATGACGCTCACGCGGGATCACCCGCCGTTCCGCTTCTACGATCCGAAAAAGCCGATCTTCACGCGGGCGCGATTCCTGGCGCCGTCACGCTTCATCGACGCGCACGTCGACCACGCGCTTGTGGCGGAAGGGTGCTACGTCAACCGCTGCACGGTGGAAACCTCGATTGTCGGGATCCGGACCCGCATCGACGAGCGCGCACGGATTCTGCGATCAGTGCTGCTCGGCGCAGACTATTACGAAGCCGACGAAGATGAAGCGGGCGATCGGTCGGTGGCGCTCGGCGTCGGCCAGGATTCCATCCTCGACAGAGTGATCGTCGACAAGAACGCCCGGATCGGGCGCGGCGTGCGGCTGGTGAACCAGGGCCACGTCGAGAACGCGGATGGCGAGAACTACTCCATCCGCAACGGCATCATCGTCATCCCGAAAGGCGCCGTGATCAAGGACGGGACCGTCGTCTAACCGACCAGGCCGCGCAGCACTCGTGGCGGCAGGAACCACTGGAGCTGGCCGGGCTCGGTTGGCGGCAGCGTGGCCACGTCGATGCGGCACACGGCGCCCTTCTTGAACGGAATCGCATCGCGCGCGCCGAGGAGGCGGGCTGCGACCATCCCCATCGACGGCTCGTGACCTACCAGCGCCACGCCATGCACGTTGGGCAACCGCGCTAGTTCGGCCATCAGCCCGTCAAACCGCCCGCCAGGCCGCAGGGCATCCACGACAGAGACGGCCGGCGCGTTCCTGAAGGCCTCCTTCAGCAGCGCCGCAGTCTGGATCGCTCGCACGAGCGGACTCGTGAGTATATGCTCGATCTCGACGCCAAGCCGACGCAAGGCCTTGAACTGGACGCGCAACCGTTGGGTTCCCTCATCGGTCAACGGCCGTGCCGGGTCGTCTGGGAGGGCCGAGCTCGGGTCGGCGGCGATTCCGTGGCGAATAAGGTACAGCGCGCATGGCGACATCATGTGTTAACCACTCCCGGAGTGATGGTGCCAGCACAGTTCTCGTACCGGCACAGTTTTCGAGCCGGCACAATCACTCCGGGAGTGGTTTGCCCATCAAGCCCAGCGTGACGGCCGTATGCCGCGCCCGGCCGACCACCGGCACCAGCGCCACGCGCTCGTCGAGGTAACGGCTGTGGAGTTGGCGGACGCGCTCGTCGAGATCGTCGGCCAGCGCGCGCAACTGGCGTCTGGTGCGGGCCGTGCGGCTTTCCGCCTCACAATCGCGCACGCGGCTCGCCAGCACCTGCAGGTCGTGCAGGATGCCCAGCAGGTCCTGCAACAACTTCAGTCGCTTGATTGACCCGTCCAATCGAAATCGCCCGAGCTCCGCGACAATCTCGAGGGCGTACCGGAACGTCTTCAGCGCGATGCGTACCTCGTGCAGCGGCCCTGGCGCATACACCGCCCCGACGGCTCCGACCGCCTCGTCGAGTCGTGCAATTCGCTCCTCCAGGCGGGCCGCGGACTGGGCCGCGCAGCGGGCCATCTCCTCTGGCGAGTCGAGCTTGGTCGCCAGGTCGCGAACGCGCCGGACGAGGTGACCGACGTGAATCCTGGCGAGCGCGCGCCCAACTTGTGGCCACATCCGCTCGCGTTCGAGCGCGGTCCGGATTCTGACAAACGCGATAGCCGCCGCATGCTCGGGAGCGCTGGTTTCCAGGTCGGCCAGCGTCGCCAGGGCCACGTCGATCTCGCGCAGCGGTCCGAGCCGCCGGGTGATGGTCCGAATATTCCGCCGCAGCGCGCGCGTGGCGTGCTCGCCGGCCACAGCGACCAGCAGCGGCAGCATCTCCCGCAGGCGGCGACTGGCCACCCGGGCCTGGTGGACGCCCTCGATCTCGCCATTGACGGCAGGCAGCACCTGCCGCTCGATCGCGTTCAGGCGCCGCCGCAGTAGGAGACCTGGTCGTGCCAAAACGCGCATGAGCCTATTATAGTGACTGCCTCCAGTCAGAGCGGCTGAGTCGTCAGCCGCGCGGAAAACGGACCACGATGCAGCTAGCCGCCATCGACATCGGGACCAATTCGCTCCACATGATCCTCGTCCAGGTGGCGCCGGATGGATCGTTCACCGTCGTCGGGCGCGAAAAGGACATGGTGCGCCTGGGGGCCGGCGGCCTGGAGGGGCGCCCGCTCGGCGACGCGGCCATGACGGCGGCCCTGCAAACGCTTTCCCGATTCAAGCGGCTGGCCGACTCCCGCGCCGTGGACGAGATCATTGCCGTGGCGACCAGTGCCGTGCGGGAAGCGCCGAACGGGGGCGATTTCCTCGCGAGCGTTCGGCAACACACCGGCATCCAGGCCCGCGTCATCACCGGCATCGAAGAGGCGCGGCTGATTCATCGAGCGGCCGTGCACGGTGTCGACGTCGGCGCCGGCACGGCCGTCGTCATCGACATCGGCGGCGGGAGTACCGAGATCACGTATGGCACGGCAGCCGGTGCGCAACAGGCACGCAGCTTCAGGCTCGGCGTCATCCGCCTGACCGAGCGATTCGGCACAAGCGACCCGCTCAGCCGGGCTGACGAGCGGCGGATGGTGCGGCATATCCGGGGAGAACTCGGCGGGTACCTCAAGTCGCTGGCCAAGGGGGGTTTTGCGCGCGTTATTGGCACGTCGGGCACGATTCTGAGTCTCGGGGCGCTGGCCCTCGGCACGCCTGGTACGGCCGCGGAGTTCACGCTTCACCACCGGCGTGTGCCGGCACGCGGCATCCGGCGCGTGCGGGACCAGTTGACGGGCCTGTCGCTCGATCGTCGACTGGCCCTGCCCGGCCTCGATCCGAAGCGCGCGGATCTGGCGGTGTCGGGCGCCGTGTTGCTCGACATCATCCTGCGGCAGCTCGGAGCCGTCGAGATCACGCTGTGCGGACTGTCGTTGCGGGAAGGCGCGGTGCTCGACTACGTCCGTCGGAATCGCGTCGCCATCGAGCGTATCGAACGGTACCCGGACATCCGCCGACGCAGCGTGATGGAGCTGGCGCAACGGGGCACGCACGCCGCCGAGCACGCGCAGCAGGTCTCGCGCATGGCGCTCGCCATTTTCGACCAGACACAGCGGCAACATCGTTTGGACCAGCGGGCGCGGGAGTGGCTGGAACTCGCCTCGATCGTTCACGACATCGGCGAACACATCAGCTACGAAGACCACCACCGCCACTCGTACTACATGGTGAAGAACGGCAATCTGCGCGGGTTCGAGCCAGACGAGGTCGAAGTGATTGCCCTGCTCACCCGCTACCACCGGCGCGGGACGCCGAAGAAGAGCCATCCGACTTTCGCGCGCCTGCCGCGGCCCGTACGCCGGGCGGTCCGCTGGCTCTCGGCGATGCTGCGGGTGGCCGAAAGCCTCGACCGCAGCCGCGCGCAACTGGTCGAACGCCTGACGCTCACGGAACACGACGACGGGTGGAGGATGCGCGTCATCGGGCGCGGAGACCTCGAGCTTGAAATCTGGGCGGCCCAGCGCAACATCGGACCGCTGGCGGAGGAACTGAGCGTGCCGGTCCTCGTTGCGGGCGCGCGAGCGCGACGCCGCGCAATTCGCCAGAGCGGCGCGGCCACCAGCCGGTAACCGGCAGCCGGCACGGGCGTATACTACGACTCATGACCACGACGCTTCGACTCGCCCTGCTCCCGTGCCTGATCGCCCTGACTGGCTGCTCGGTGATGGCCGTTCAGCCCACCGACTTGTCAGCCTTTGACGGCGGGAAAGCCTACGAGCATGTGCGGGCGATGGTCGGTTTTGGGCCGCGGCCGGCCGGCTCCCCCGCGCTCGAAGAAACCCGCAAGTACATCCGGGCGCAGATGACGGCGCTCGGGTTCAAGACCGAGGACCAGGCCTTCGACGTCGAGACGCCGATCGGCAAGATCCACATGGTGAACCTCCGAACCACGATCCCGGGGACGCGGCCCGAACGGCTGCTCATCACAGGGCATTACGATACGAAGTTCTTCCGACAATTCCGGTTTGTGGGCGCCAACGACGGTGGATCGAGCGCGGCCTTTCTGATCGAACTGGCGCGGGTGCTGAAGGGACGCAAGAACCCGTTGACCATTGAGCTGGTCTTCTTCGACGGCGAAGAAGCCACGCTGCCCGACTGGACCGGCAACGACCACACGTACGGCAGTCGCCACTACGTGGATCAGGCAAAGCGCACGAACGACCTGACGCGCATCAAGGCGATGATCCTGGTCGACATGATCGGTGACCGCAATCTGAATATCCGCCGCGAAACGTATTCGACCTCGTGGATGACCGACATCATCTGGTCAACCGCTCGTGCCAACGGATACGGCGACAACTTCCCGTCCGACGGCATGGCGGTCGAAGACGATCACATGGCGTTTCTGCAGGCCGGGCTGCCCGCCGTCGACATCATCGACCTGGACTACGCGCCCTGGCACACGCCCGACGACACGCTGGACAAGGTGAGCGCGCGCAACATCGAAGCGGTGGGACGGACGCTGGTGGCCGCGCTGCCGAAGATTGAATCGAGGCTACTCGGTCCCGCGCGGTAGTGAGCCGGCCCGGCGGCGGCTCGCCGCCACCCAGACCAGCGAGAGGCCGACAGCGCACACGCCGCCGCCAATGGCGGTCGCCATCCACGCGCCGCGCACCACGGCCTCGTCCATCACCCCGTGAATGGTCGCGCCAGGCCCCTTGCCCTGTTCGTGGAGGATCTGCCGGGTGAGGTAGTCGCGTGCGCCCTGGGCGACGGTCGCGTCAAAGACATCGTTCCACAGCACGAATCCGAAGACGAACCACAACACAACGGCCGCCCGGCGCGCGATGATCCACCGCCGGCTATTGGCCATGGCGGACGATGAGCACCGTCATGTCGTCACTCTGACTGGCGCCCGCGGTAAAGGTGCGCACTGAAGCGAGCAGCGCCTCGCGCATACTGGCTGGCGTCGCGCCGCGGTTGGCTGTCAGACAATCGATCAACCGATCGTCGCCGTACTCGTCGCCGGCCGTATTCTGTGCCTCGGAGATGCCGTCGCTGAACACCACCAGCGTGTCGCCCTGATCCAGCTGGACGGTCTCCTGATCGTAAGTCGCGAAATCGAACAGCCCCAGGATCATGCCGCCCGTCTCGAGCCGCACCACGCAATCCTTCTTCACGAGCACCGGCGGGTTGTGCCCCGCGTTGCAGTAACTGAGCGTCCCGTCGGCGCCGACGATACCGTAGAACATCGTCACGAAACGCGACTCGACCGACCGGCGCTTCAAGGCCTGATTGATCTGCGCGAGCGCCTCGGCCGGCCCGGAACTGGCCGCCGCCTGCACCGTGAACATCCCCTGCACCATGGCCGTCAGCAGCGCCGCCGGAGCGCCCTTGCCCGACACGTCACCAAGGGCAAAGCCCAACCGTCCGTCGGGCAGGTCGAGGTACTCGAAGAAGTCGCCGCCAATCGCGCGACACGGAACCGACGTGCCCGTGGCTTCGAAGAACCCGCCGCGACGTTCGCCTTCCGGCATCAACGCCTGCTGAATCTCGGCGGCGATCTTCAGCTCCTGTTCGAGCTTCGTCTTCTCGGCCGCCTCGCGGTACAGGCGGGCGTTCTCGATGGCCACGGCCGCTTCGGTCGCCAGCGTTTCGAGCGCACCGCGCGTGACCGGCGACAGGATCGACCCGCGCTCCCGGCTGTCGAGATACAGCACGCCGATGCGCTTCTGGTCGAGGTCGGCCTCAGCCTGTTCAACGTAGCGGACCAATACCAGGGGCACGCAGAGCACGTGGCGAATGCCCAGCGCGACGGTGCCCACGTGGGAGTTGGCCAAATCG
Organism: Acidobacteriota bacterium; assembly: GCA_026393675.1. NCBI lineage: Bacteria > Pseudomonadati > Acidobacteriota > Acidobacteriota bacterium. Next base: position 322,471 of record JAPKZQ010000045.1, read on the forward strand.
CCATCGAGCAGGTCGGCGACGATGCGCGCCTCGCCGGTTTCGAACACCTGCTCGGGGATCTTGCGGCTCGTTTCGAACGACTTGCCCGGCAGCGTCACGCGGCCGCGCGCCCGGCCCATCTTGAACTCGAGTCGGTTGTCGGGTCCGGCCAGCATGATGAACCCGCGCTCGGCGCTCGCCACGTCGATGGCCGAATCGATGACCATCGCCAGCACCTCGTCGAGCACGCGGCCGCTCCCGAGCGCCCGGAGACCTTCGAGCAGTGTGGCCACCTGTCGCAGGTCACCAGCCGCCGAGGTGGCCCGATCAACCGACGCGGTGCTGCCGGAGTCGATCTGGAAAATCACCTGGCTCTCGTTGCTCTGCCCCAGGCGGACCGTGTCTCCGTTCTTCAGTTCGCGATCGCCTGCGACCTGTTCGCCGTTGACGAAGGTGCCAAAGCGCGATCCCCGGTCGCGAATCACGTATCGCTCACCGTCGCTGACGATTTCCGCGTGATCGCGCGACACGTCGGTGCCGGACAGGCGAACATGGCATTCGGTGCGCCGCCCGAGCGTGGTCACCGCGTCCTCGATGCTGACGACGCGACGGCCGGTCGGATCGATCACTTCCAAACGTGCCGTCATCGTCTGATCCTCCGAGCCAGGCGCGACACCAGCACGATGACCGCGCAGCCGGCAATGGTCCAACGCAGCCATTCCGGTACGCGGCCAGCGGCCGCGCTCGCCATGAACAATCCGGCGCCGACCAGCACCGCCAGGCCAAGCGCCGCCAGCCACAAGGGCCGCCGCGTGGTTCGCCGGCTCGACGATCCCGGCCCCTGCGGCTCAGTCGTGGATCGACCACATCGGTAGCAGATCAACGCCTTGTCGGCGATTGGCGTCCCGCAATGTATGCACGTCACGTCGTGTGAATCCTGCCCTTCGACCCGAGTTGTGTGGCGCACCGCACCGCCTTATCGCAGCCGTCCCAGCAGGGTGCGACGTTTCGCCGCCCAGGTGAGCTCAGGGTCTAAAAGCCAGATTATACGTGCCCCCGGCCCGCACGCGCTAGCAGCCCGTGGTGCAGCAGGCCTTCGGTATACTGCTGCCATGATCCCGATCCGGGATGCCGTACCCGCGCGCACTCGCCCGATCGTGACGCTGGCGCTTGTCGCGGCCAGCGCCGCGGTCACGCTCCTGTTCAGCCTGCTGCAGACGGGTCAACTCGGGACCTCCGCGCTCGCCGACATCGGCCGAGCTGGCGTGGCTCCCGGCCCCGTCGCATGGCTGCTGGCCACGCTTTCGCTGGTTCGACCGTCGGGCTGGTTTCAGGGCGTCGCATGCGCTGTCGCACTCTGGCTGTTCGGACCGACCGTCGAGGACCGCGTGGGACACGGCCGGTTTGTCGTGCTGTACGTCGGATGCGCGGCCGCGGCTGCGGCGACCGTGGCAGCGATTGGCACGCTGTCGGCCACCGCCGTCGTGCTGCTGCCTGGCGCGGTCGGCGGGGTGATTGGCGCGCACGCCGCGCTCTATCCGAAGGCGCGCATCCTCGTGCTCATACCGGTGGCGCACGGGCTGGACGTCGGCGATGTGCCCGCCGTCATGGTGGCCGGTCTCTGGGTTGTCGCCCAGCTGGGAAACAGCCTGACGCATAACGCGATGCTGTCTGGATGGTCCCCCGGTCTGGCGCTCGTGCAGCTGGCCGCAGGAATCGCGTCAGGAGCCGCTGCCGCATTCCTTCTCAAGCGTCCCGAGCGCATGCGCGTCGAATGGTGGAACCCCTGATGGCAGGCCCGCGTGCCGGGGTCTGAGTTCGGGTAGGATGGAAGGCCACAGGTGACCGGATTCCTCATGAGAAAAACTTCCCTGGTGCTCAGCCTCATTACCGTCGTGTGCCTGGTGGCGGCGCTCGGCGGCCAACAGACCAAGCCGGCCGCGGTTTCTTTCATTCATCACGTGCTCAACGTGAGGTTGGATCCCACCCGGCACACCGTGGCCGTCACTGACGAGATCGCGTGGCCAGCCGACAACACGACGTCGCCATTGACCTTCGTGCTGAACGGCAAGCTGCGGATCACCGCGTCTGACCCGAAGGTCGAAGAAGTGATCGCGCCTGCGACGGCGCGTCCCGTGGGCATTGACCAGGGGAGCCCGGTCCCGGTCAAGCGCTATCGCGTGATGCGCACGCCCGGCTCGCCTGTTCTCAAGCTGACTTACGAGGGCGTCATCGACCGGCCGCTGTCGGATCCGAAAGAGGAATACACGCGCGGGTTCCGCGAAACCTCTGGGCTGGTTGGCCCCGAGGGCGTGTACCTTGCCGGCAGCTCGGTCTGGTATCCGCGCGTAGACGAGGAGTTCGTGACTTTCCGGCTGGATGCGGCGACACCAGATGGCTGGCACCTCATCAGCCAGGGCAACGGCACCTCGCGCGGAGACGATGGCCGGGCGCGGTGGGATTCGAACGGACCGATGGACGAGATCTACCTCGTCGGCGGACCGCTCAATGTGTTCAAGGACTCGGCTGGCGCCGTCGAGACGCTTGTCTACCTGCACGAACGGGACGCCTCGATCGCCAGTAAGTACCTGGCCGCGACCGCGCAGTATATCGAGATGTACCGGACGCTCATCGGCCCGTATCCCTATGGCAAGTTCGCGCTGGTCGAGAACTTCTGGGAGACCGGTTACGGCATGCCGACCTTCACACTGCTCGGCCCGCAGATCATCCGGTTTCCGTTCATCATCAACTCGTCGTACCCGCACGAAATCCTGCACAACTGGTGGGGCAATTCGGTGTTTGTCGACGCCGCCGCCGGCAACTGGTGCGAGGGCCTGACGGCGTACATGGCCGACCACCTGATCCAGGAACAGCGCGGCACGGCCGATGAGTACCGCCGGTCGACGCTGCAGAAGTACCGGGACTACGTGAAGACCGGGCGCGACTTCCCGCTGGCCGAATTTCGCAATCGTTTCAGCGCAGCCACCGAGGCGGTGGGTTACGGCAAGGCGCTGATGGGCTTTCACATGCTGCGGCGCCATATCGGAGACGAGGCGTTCCGGAGCACGGTGGCGCGGTTCTACCGCGAATTCAAGGGCAAGCGCGCGACGTTCCGCGACTTCCAGCGCACCGCCGAAGCGGTGAGCGGCAAATCGCTCGCGTGGCTCTTTGACGATCTCATCACGCGCGTGGGTGCGCCGACATTTCAGGTAAGCGGCCCGGCCGGCGCGGGCACTACTGTGGCCGTACGCCAGGAGGGCGACAAGTTTGTCGTCTCAGGCATGCTGCGGCAGACGCAGGCTGGTGCGCCGTTCGTCGTCGACGTGCCTGTCCTGGTGCAAACCGAACGGGGAACGACGCCGTCCATCGTGCGTATGGAGAAGGCCGCGCAGACCTTCTCCGTGACGACCGACGCCAGACCTCTGGCGTTGCACGTGGATCCCCGGTTCGACATCTTCCGCCGGCTCGACGCGCGCGAAACGCCGCCGTCGATCGGCCAGATCTTTGGCGAATCGTCCATCCTCGCCATCCTGCCGTCGAGAGCCGGCGCGGCCGAACTCGACGGCTATCGTGCGCTGCTCAAGGGATGGCAAAGCGACAGTCACGCCATCGAGATCACAAGCGACGCCGCAGTCACGGCGCTTCCGGCCACCAAGGCCGTGTGGTTGCTCGGTCGGACCAATCGGTTCGCCAACGCGGTCTTCGGCCACCAGCAGGGATTGAAGCTGGCCGCCGACGCGGTCGATCTCGACGGCGAGAACATGGCGCTGGCCGGCCACACGTTGGTGGTCACCGCACGCCATCCCGCCACGCTCGAGAAGGCGGTGGGCTGGATCGTGGCCGACCCGGTGGCGGCCATGCCTGGTCTGGGCCGCAAGCTGCCCCACTACGGCAAGTACTCGTATCTCGGGTTTGAGGGCGACGAACCGGTCAACACGATCAAAGGCCAGTGGCAACAGTCGGATTCTCCGCTCCGCGCCGATCTGCGGCCGGCCGGCCAGTCGAGCGCCACGCTCGCGGCGCTCGCGCCAGAGGTGCGCAAGGCGCTGGCCGAACTGCCGCCCGTGTTCTCGCAGCAGACGCTGCGCGATCACGTGACGTACCTCGCGTCGCCTGAACTCAAGGGACGCGGTCTCGGCACTGCCGGACTCGACGCCGCCGCCAGGTACGTCGCTGACAAGTTCAAGGCGTACGGTCTGGCGCCGGGCGGTGATGCCGGCACGTACTTCCAGAAGTTCACGGTCGCCAAAGGCGAGGACGGGCAGCCGCACGAGGTCGTGAACATCATTGGCGTGCTGCCGGGTGCGCGCGCCGACTGGAAGGACCAGAGCGCGATGCTGTGCGCGCACGTCGATCATCTGGGCCTCGGCTGGCCCGACGTCCGCAAGGGAGACGAAGGCAAGGTCCATCCGGGCGCCGACGACAACGCAAGCGGCGTGGCTGTGCTGCTCGAGATGGCGCGTGCGCTGGGCTCGGGCGACAAACCGCCGCGTACCATTGTCTTTGCGGCCTTCACCGGCGAGGAAGCCGGCCGCCTCGGCTCGAAGTACTACGCGGAGCACCCATTGTTCCCGCTGAACAAGATGGAAGGCGTGATCAACCTCGACACGGTGGGACGGCTTGGCACGCAGAAGCTGACGGCGCTCGGGACGGGCACCGCCACCGAGTGGCAGCACATCTTCCGTGGCGCGTCGTTTGTTACGGGGGTCGAGAGCCGGAACGTGCCGGAATCGATCGAATCATCCGATCAGATGAGCTTCATCGAGAAGGGCGTGCCCGCAGTGCAGATCTTCACGGCCGCCCACGCTGACTATCACCGGACCACCGACACGCCGGACAAGATCGACGTCGCCGGTCTCGCGAAAGTCGCGACCTTCGTCAAGGAAGGCATCGTCTATCTGGCCGAGCGGCCGGAACCCCTGACCAACACGATTCGTCCGGCAGCAGGGGCCGCGACGGCAGCCTCGTCAACACCCGCCCAGCCGGCGACCGGAGGCCAGCCAGGAACCGCGCGACGCGTCAGCTTTGGCACGGTCCCGGACTTCGCGTTCGAGGGCCCCGGCGTCAAGGTGAGCGGGCTTGTGCCCGACTCCCCCGCCGCGAAGGCAGGCATCAAGGAAGGCGACACACTCTTGAAGATCGATGGCAAGCCGGTCGCCAACCTGCAGGGATTCTCAGACGTGCTTCGCACGCTGGCGCCGGGCCAGACGGTGCAGGTGGTGATCAGTCGCGACGGCAAGGAGCAGACGTTGGCCGTCACGCTGGTGGAAAGATAGAGACGGGATTCGGGGGTCGGGGTTCGGGGTTCGGGGTAGGAGAGCATTCATGTCACGACGATCGATAGCGGCGGTGGTTCTTGTTCTGACACTCGCGGTGCCGGCCATGACGGCGGCCCAGGATTCATCGTGGCGCCTGAAAATTGGCGACCCGGCGCGCAAGGACCGCGACGTCGTCCTGGTCCTCGACGGCATCCTCGACACGGCGGCGGGCAAGCTGCTGACGACGGGTGAACTGGCGGCGAAGCTCGACGATGTGAAGGTGGTGTTTATCGGCGAGAGCCACACCGATATTGCATTCCACCGCGTGCAACTGCAGGTCATCCAGGAACTGCAGAAGCGCGGGCGCGATGTCCTCGTTGGCCTCGAGATGTACCCCTACACCCAGCAGGCGTCACTCGATATCTGGAACCAGGGCAAGGAGAGCGAGAACGACTTCGTCGCCGCGTCGCAGTGGTACAAGAACTGGGGCTACCACTGGCAGTACTACCGCGACATCTTCCTGCTCGCCCGCGACAAGGGGATGAAGATGTACGCCGTCAACACGCCGCGCGAGGTGGTGACGGCCGTCCGCAAGAAGGGCTTCCAGAACCTGACGCCCGAAGAGGCCGCGCGCATCCCGTCGAAGGTCGACACGTCGAACGAGGAGCACAAGCAGTTGTTTCGCGCCTTCTTCGCTAGCGACGACAGCATGATGCACACGATGAGCGGCGCGATGTTCGACGGCATGTTTGCCGCGCAGTGCACGTGGGATGCCTCGATGGGCTTCAACGCCGTGCAGGCGCTGAAGAAGTTCGGGGGACCCAAGAGCGTGATGGTCGTGTTGATCGGCTCGGGCCACGTGGCCTATGGGCTGGGCATCCAGCGTCAGGCCGCGCTCTGGTTCGATGGCAAGATGGCGTCGATTATTCCCGTGGCCATCGCCGATAGCGGGGGCCGGCCGATGGGCAACGTCCAGGCGTCCTATGCCGACTACCTGTGGGGTCTGCCGAAAGAAGACGATCCGGTGTATCCGTCGCTTGGCCTGTCGACGCGCGACAACAAGGGCGAGGCACCACTCGATGTGATCGACGTGCCCAAGGACTCGGTCGCCGCGCTCGCCGGATTCAAGGTTGGCGACGTGATGCAGGCGATGGATGGCACGCCCCTCAAGAGCCGCGAGGTCATGAACACGCTGATGGCGGAGAAGCGGTGGGCTGACGCCGCAGTGTTCACGGTGGTGCGCGGCAACCAGACCATGACGTTGACGGCCTACTTCCGACGGACGCTTCCCGCAGCAGCCACGAAGTAGTGGCAGTCGCCCGGGGAGCGCCGGTCCGCACGGCGTCCCCGGGATCTCCATCCGCAATTCGAGCGTCGTGAATATGAGAGAATATACGCGCCTCCAGGCGATCCTGATCCATGTCCGAATCCTCGCTCACCACGGTTCCACTGCTGCCGTCTGAATTGCCGGTCGTCCCGTTGCGCGACACGGTGGTATTCCCGCTGACGCTGCAGCCACTGGCCGTCAACCGGCCCGTCTCGGTCGAATCGATCGATCGAGCGCTCGGGCGGGACCGGATGGTGCTTCTGCTGCAGCAGATCGGCGACGCCGAGGATCCAGGCCCCGATGGCCTCCGCACCGTCGGCACGGTTGCCGTCATCCGGCAGATGGCCAAAAACCCCGGCGCCATCCAGATTGTGGTCGAAGGCATCGCGCGGGCACGTGCCACCTTCATCACCAGAACCGACAACACGCTGCAGGCCGAAATCGAACCGCTTCCCGAGGAACCAGCAGCCGGCCCGGAAGTCGATGCGTACGTCCGCCGCCTGCGGGAGCTGAGCGAGAAGGCGTTGACGCTGGCCACGGGCCTGTCCGCCGATATCAGAGGCATGGTGGCGGCCATCGACCAGCCGTTGCGCCTCTGCTACGTGATTGCCGGCATGCTCGACCTCAAGGGCGATGCCAAGCAGAAGCTGCTCGAGGAAGATCGGCTGGAGATCAAGCTGCAGACAGTGGCCAAGGAACTCGGTCGCGAAGTAGCCGTGCTCGAGCTGAAAGGCAAGATCGAAACCGAAACCCAGCAGGAGATGAGCGCCGCCCAGCGCGAGTACTACCTGCGCCAGCAGTTGAAGGCCATTCGCGACGAACTGGGCGAAGGCGAGGGCGCCGAAACCAGCGAGGTCAGCGATCGCATCAAGCGCGCCAGGTTGCCCGAGCATGTCGTCAAGGCGGCCGAACGCGAGGTGACGCGGCTGGACCGGATGACGCCCGCCTCACCTGAGTACCACATGATCCGGACCTACCTCGACTGGATCCTCGAGGTGCCGTGGTCGGTGACCACCGAGGACCGCCTTGATCTGGTCGAGGCCCGGCGCGTGCTCGACGAGGATCACTACGATCTCGAGAAGGTCAAGGACCGGATCGTCGAATACCTGGCTGTCCGCAAGCTCAAGGGCGACATGAAGGGGCCGATCCTGTGCTTTGTCGGCCCGCCCGGCGTCGGCAAGACCTCACTGGGCCAATCGATCGCCCGCGCGATGAACCGCAAGTTCGTCCGCATCTCACTTGGCGGCGTGCGCGACGAAGCCGAGATCCGGGGGCATCGCCGCACCTACATCGGCGCCATCCCGGGCCGCATCGTGCAAGGCCTGAAACAGGCGGGGTCGGTGAACCCGGTGTTCATGCTCGACGAGATCGACAAGATCAGCGTCGGCTACCAGGGCGATCCCGCCTCGGCGCTCCTCGAAGTGCTCGATCCAGCTCAGAACCATACGTTCCGCGATCACTATCTCGAGGTCGCCTGCGACCTGTCGCGTGTGCTGTTTATCGCCACCGCCAACCAGTTGGGCACCGTCCATCCCGCGTTGCTCGATCGGATGGAGATGATTCAACTGACCGGCTACACCGACGAGGAGAAGCGTCAGATCGCGCGGCGCTACCTGATTCCTCGGCAGATTGGCGAGCACGGCCTGCCCGCCGTGTCGGTCACTATTGAAGACGCGGCCCTGCTGCGCGTGATTGGCGAGTACACGCGAGAGGCCGGCGTGCGAAACCTCGAGCGGCATCTGGGCACCGTGTCGCGCAAGGTCGCTGCGCGCGTGGCCACCGACAATACCGACGTGACGGCGATCGCGCCGGGCGAGGTGCTGGCGACTGTTGGCGTCGACGATTTGCAGGGCTACCTGGGACCGCCGAGGTTCCGCCGCGACGTCAAGTTCAGGACCGCCCGCCCAGGCGTCGCGACGGGCGTGGCCTGGACCGAAAGCGGCGGCGATGTGCTCTATATCGAGGCGACGCTGATGCCCGCCGGCCACGGCCAGATCACGCTCACCGGGCAGCTTGGCAGCGTGATGCAGGAATCCGCTCGCGCTGCCGTCAGTCACCTCCGCGCGGCGGCAGAGGAGCTGGGCCTGCCGGCTGATCTGTTCAAGAAGAACGATCTCCACGTCCACGTGCCTGCAGGCGCCATCCCCAAGGACGGCCCGTCGGCGGGCGTGACGATGGCCACGGCGATCCTCTCGGCGATTCGCAAACAACCCGTGCGATCCGACGTCGCGATGACCGGTGAGATTACGTTGAGCGGTACCGTACTGCCGGTCGGCGGCATCCGCGAGAAGGCGCTCGCGGCCAGGCGTTACGGCATCACGACGTTTATTCTGCCCGAGCAGAACGCCGGGGACATTCCCGAGCTGCCGGAAGAAGTCCGCCGCAATATGACATTTGTGCCGGTGACCGCGCTCGACGAAGTGCTCGCGCTGGCGCTACCTCCGTCAGAAGCGCCTCCGCCGAAGCCCGACGCGGCGGCGGCCACTCCCGCGAACGCAAACGCTCCTGCGGCCACTGACCAGCCCAGCCCTGCAACCGAACCGGTGCCGGATCTGGTGCCAACGGCCAGCCCGAATCCGTCAGGCCAGTGAGCGAACGACCGCCTCCCTTGACAGCCCGTGGTGCACGCGTGATCGCGTTCTACATTTCCGGGCACGGGTTCGGTCACGCGTCCCGGGTGATCGAAGTCATCAACGCCGTGGCGGCGCTGGCGCCATCGACGACCATCATCGTCCGCACCGCGGCCGCCAGGTGGCTCTTCGACGTCACGCTCCGCGCCGCGGCCGAATACCACCACGTCGTCTGCGACGTCGGTGTCCTGCAGACCGACAGCCTGCACCTCGACATTCCGGGCACGTTTCGAGAAGCGTCCCACTTCTACGCCGGCCTTGACGGCCGGGCCGAGGACGAAGCCAGGTTCCTTCGCCAACGACGCGTCGATCTGGTCGTGGCCGACATGCCGCCGCTCGCGTTTGTCGCTGCCGACAAGGCGGGCATCCCGTCGGTGGCGATGGGTAACTTCACGTGGGACTGGATCTACACCGGCTACCCGGAGGGCGTGGCGGGCGCGCCGGATCTGGTTCCGACGATTAGGCGTTCACATGGCCTGGCGTCGCTCGTGGTACGCCTCCCGATGTGGGGTGGCTTCGAGGGGTTCTGCTGCCCCGTCGTCGATGTGCCGTTTGTGGCGCGGTGCTCATCTCGCGACCCATCAGAGGTGCGCGCCAGGATCGGCGTGCCAGACGGTGACCGCATGGTGCTCGCCTCGTTCGGTGGACTCGGAATTGCGGGACTGAATCTCGAACCACTCGCCCACGTGGATGGCTACACCGTCGTGACCACCGGGCACGCGCTCGGACTGGCGGGGAGCCTCCCCAACCGCGTCGTGCTCCTCGACGACGCGGACGTCTATGCCGCCGGGCTGCGCTACGAAGATCTCGTGCGCGCCGCCGACGTCGTCGTCACCAAGCCCGGGTACGGCATCCTGGCCGAATGCCTCGCCAACGACACGGCGGTGCTTTACACCTCTCGCGGCCATTTCGTGGAGTACGACGTCATGGTGGCGGCCATGCCCGGTTTTCTGCGATGCCGGTTCATCGATCACGACGATCTCTATTCGGGGCGCTGGCAGCCCCATCTCGATCGCCTGCTGGCGCAGCCTGCGCCGCCGACCCGGCCCGCCACTAACGGCGCCGACGAGGCCGCGCGACACATTCTGCAGTTCCAAGCTGGCCCCCCTGCGCGGGCGGCAGTGAAGACTGAATGGGGTCAGACGTCGGTCACTTGACGCACGTCACCAGCAGCCACAGCGATTTGGGGAAGTTGACCTTCTCAGCCGACACGGCTTTGAGGCCCGTCTGGTGCAGTAGCCCCTCCAGGTCCAGGTCGACCTTGAAGCCGATGTACAGCGTGAGCGGGGTGAAGAACCGCTCGATCGTCGACATCACCGGATTGGCGCTCCGGAAGTGATTCAGGAACATGATTCGGCCACCGGACCGGCAGACCCGGCGCATCTCGCGCGCCACGGTAATCGGATCGGGCACGCAGTTGATCAAGTAGGGCGCGTACACGACGTCGAACGAGTCGTCCGGGAACTGGATGGCGCTGGCGTCCATCTCGCACAGGCGGACGTGCGTCAGGTCGTGCTTCGCCACCTTCTCGTGCGCCTTCTCCAGCATCGACGCCGAGAAGTCAATGGCCGTGATGTGCGCATGCCGCGGATAGAGCGGCAGGCTGATGCCCGTTCCGACGCCGACTTCGAGCACGCGATCACCGGGCTGCAGGTCCATCCGTTCGATGGCGCGCACGCGTCCCGGATGAAGCGGGGGTCCGAAGAACACGTCGTACGAGGACGCGATGTTGGCGTACACATCGGACATGAACGCCTTCTCGACCGGTGTCGCCGATAAGGCCGGTGCCGCAGCATCGCCGTGTGTCAGCAGTTCCTGATGGACGTGGTGACCGTCAATGTCGAATAAGCTCATGGCAATATTTTCCGATAACCGCCGAAAATCATAGCGTGGCTCGGCCACTCCCGGCAAGCACTCCAGCGGCGCCGACGCTGGCCGGATATGTCTCGAGGCGCTCGTACTTCCAGGTGTCGAGATCGATGAGCAGGTACGACTCGTCCACCGGACCCAGTCCAATCGACCGCACACCCTGCCGCACGTCGTCGTGATAGACGTGGTGATGTCCGGACAGGTGCATCTTCGGACGGACCGAGGCGAGCACTTCGTTGATCGGCGTCTTGCCGACATCCTGCCGGCGCCCGCGCACCTCCATGTAAAACGGTCTCGCCGCTTCGTGCGAGACGAACAGATCGATGCGGTCGAGCGCCCGCAGGGCATCCACCTCGACGCGGAGAAAGTGCCGGCGCTTGTCGTCACGCGCCATGGCCGGGAAGGCGCCCCGTGACGGCGCCAGCCTCGGACGCGGGATATCAACCGATAATCTATCGTACCACGTTGGCGCCATCGTGCCGCCGAGTCCCGCCACGATGATGGGACCGACCTGAATCGCCATACCGTTGGGGATGTAGTGCAGATTTGGCAGCGGGTCGAGCGTGCCCGCCACCAATCCGGCCACGAACTCGAGGTTGTCGTTGTTGCCCTTGATCCAGTAGAGCGGTGAGAGTGGAGACTCGTACACGCCGCTGGCGTCGGCGAGATCGCCCACCGACACCCAGCAGCGTACGTCGGGGTGACGGTGCATAATCGCACGGACCGACACAAAATCGCCGTGCACGTCGCCCAGAGCGCCCAATATCATGGCCGATCGGTCGCTAGCGCCCCGCCGCGCGAGCCGCCTGGGCCGGCACCAGCAGATCCTGCTTGTCCCAGATGAAGTCGTTCTTGCTGTAGACGGCCAGCTCGTAGTCCTTGCCCATGAAGATGGCCGACACCGGGCAGGCCTCTTCGCAATAGCCGCAGAAGATGCAGCGCGTCTTGTGGATCTGATACGTGCTGGCGAACCGCGGGCCGGCCGCGACGCTCCCGTCGTTTTCGGCCGCCTCGAGGTAGATGGCGTCAGACGGACACGCGACCGCGCACAGACCGCATGCGACACATTTCTCGAGGCCGTTCTCGTCGCGCATCAACACCTGTTTGCCACGATATTTCGGAAACACCGGGACCTTCTGGTCCGGATAATTCACGGTGATGGGTTTCTTGAAAATGTGCTTCAGCGTCGTCGCGAAACCGACAATCAGCGGACGAATCATTCGACCTGCCTTCGCACCCGCCGGGGTGCGCCAGAGAGGGCCCCCAAGAAAAGGCCGATTCATCATAACACGTTCATCCTCAGCGGTTTGACAGCCTCCGAGAGCGGCCGGTATAGTCGTATCGTTGCCGCATATCAAGCCCGATCCGAGTCGAAGTGCCACGCGCGAAGTCCGCGTCCTCTTCGTGAGTTGTCTCGTGTAACCCGTGGTCCAGGAAGCACATCTCCTGTCGACGCAACAGCTGCTGACGACGCTGGTCGTGAGGGTCGCGATCGTGGCGGTGCTGGCCACGATGCTGGTCCGCTATCACCGGTTCCGCGACCTGCTCATCAGCGAGCGGCGGGAATGGCCGGCGCGGCTGTTTTTTGCCGTGGGCCTTGGCGTTCCGCTCGCCGCCGGGGTGACGGCCCGCATCCTGCTGCACTACGACGCCGCCGACCTCACGCTCGAGGGCGCGTTTCTCGCCGGGCTCATCACCGGCCCCTGGGCTGGTGCGCTGGTCGGTCTGATGATCGGCACGCCGGCGCTGCTGCACTACGAGTGGGCCGCGCTGCCGTTTGCCGTGGGCTGCGGATTCGCGGGCGGCGGATTGCGCGAGGCCTGTCCGAAGGAAGAGATCTGGCGGTTCTCGCCGTTCATCGTCGCCGACCTTCCCCGCTATCTGTGGCGGATGCTCCGATCGATTGGCCTCGAATGGCAGGTCGTCCTGCTCTCGGCGCCAATTGGCCTGGAACTGCTGCACCAACTGCTCGGCCGGCGCTGGCCGCTCAGGATGTTCTGTCTCGAGCCCGACTCGCCGTGGACGGCCGCCGTCGTGTTCGTGATGACGGTGCTGTGCGTGGCCACGCCGCTCAAGATCTGGAACAACGCGCGGATTGAGCACCGTCTGCACGAACAGGACAAGCTGCTGCTCAGGGCTCGCATCGACGCGCTGTCGAGCCAGATCAACCCGCACTTCCTGTTCAACACGCTCGCCTCGATCTCGTCGCTCATCCGCACGAAGCCGGAAACCGCGCGGATGCTGATCTTCAAGCTGTCCAACATCCTGCGCCGGCGGTTGCGCAGCCAGGACCACTTCATCCCGCTGCGTGAAGAACTGACGTCGCTCGACGAATACCTCGACATCGAGGTCGTGCGCTTCGGCCCGCAGTTGACCGTCGAGAAGCAGCTGCAGGCCGACATGCTCGACGTGCTCGTGCCGAGCATGATCCTGCAGCCGCTCATCGAGAATTCGATCAAGCACGGCATCGCGCCGAAAATCGGCGGCGGCCGTATCGTCATCAGGACGCGGCGCGAGAACGGCAGGGCCATCATCGAAATCGACGACAATGGTCTTGGGATGTCGGACGAGCGCTTGCGATCGGCGATGACCGATGGCATCGGCCTGAGCAATGTCAACGAGCGGCTCCGGGTGATCTACGGCGCCAACTTCACGATGACCCTTACGAGCGAACCCGGGCGCGGCACGGTGGCGCGCATCGAACTGCCGGTCGCACCAGTTCCGGATCGGGTGACCTCATGACGCCGGAACTCAAGGCCGTAGTCGTCGATGATGAGCAGCCCGCCCGGGAAGAGCTCTGCTTTCTGCTGGACCACATGGACGGCATCAAGGTGGTCGGCCAGGCCGACAACGGCGTCACCGCCCTCACGCTCATCGGCGATGCCGAGCCGCACGTGGCGTTTCTCGACGTCCAGATGCCCGGCCTGACCGGCTTCGAGGTCGCGCAGGTGCTGATCGAGAAGCGCTCGCCGTCGCACGTGGTGTTCGTCACGGCCTACGACCAGTACGCGATCGACGCGTTCGACGTGAACGCGGTCGACTACCTGCTCAAGCCGGTCGAGAAGGCCAGGCTGGAGCTGGCGGTCCAGCGGATCCGGCAGCGCGTCAGCGCGGACCCCGCCGGCGACAACGGACTCGAACGGCTGGTGCGGATGGTGGCGGATCGACAGCGGCAGCGCCACCAACTCGCCGTCAAGGTAAACGACCGGTTTCTGCTGGTGCAGGCCGAAGAAATCATCTTCGCGTCGGTGGAAGGCGATACAATTCATATTGCAACCGGACAGGCTTCCGGCACGGCAAACTATAGGACGCTCGATGAGCTGCAGGCTCGCCTCGATCCTGACGTGTTTTGGCGGGTTCACCGGTCGCATCTGGTCAACATCAACAAGATCAAGGAGATAGTGCCTTGGTTCAGCCGGAATTTCATGCTGAGGATGAGAGACGCGAAGGGTTCGGAGATTCCCGTGAGCCGGTCGCAGACCAAACGGCTTCGGGAATACCTGAAACTGTAGATCTCTACAACGACCCACGGCCGATCGACCCGCCGGTGTTTTCGGGCCCCGTCTGGCCTCCGGCGTCCGTCCCCGGCCAGCGGCCGGCCGGGCCCGGCAAGCTCGCCATGTTCCGCGAGGAACTGTTCGCGTGGATCAGGACGCTCGCCTCAGCGGCCGTGTACGCCACCCTGATTGTGACGTTCGGATTCCAAGTGGCACGCGTCGAGGGCCAGAGCATGGCGCCGACGCTGGCCGACCAGGACCGCCTGATCGTCAACAAGTTCGTCTACCGCATGAGCGCGCCCCGTCGTGGCGACATCGTCATGCTCTACTACCCCGTCAACCCGGACAAGTCGTTCGTCAAGCGCGTGATCGCGGAGGAAGGCGACACCGTCCGCATCAGCGACGGCCGCGTGTACGTCAACGACATCCCCCTCGACGACAGTTACGTGCTTTCGGAGTTCCGGAGCCACGACGATTGGGGTCCGCAGGTGATTTCCGAGGGGTACTATTTCGTGATGGGCGATCACCGAAACAACAGTTCCGACAGCCGCCACTGGGGCCTGGTGCCGAAGAAGTACATCATCGGCAAGGTGCAGGTGCGCTGGTGGCCCGTCCCCGCCGCGAGGGTGTTCTAGGAAGAAGCCACGGGCTCGCGGGTCGCGTAGAGTTGCTCGATGACAGCCGCCCACCGCTCTTCGACCACGGAGCGGCGCAGTTTCAGCGTGGGCGTCAGCTCGCCGCCTTCGATCGTCATCTCTGATGGCAGCAGCGCAAACCGCTTGATCTTCTCGAACTGCGCCAACTCCAGATTGATCTGATCGAGCACCCGCTGGAAGAGCGCCTGCACGTCAGGACGTACAGCCAGTTGTTCGCGCGTGCCTGATGGCGCGCCGTGCTCCCGGAGCGACGCTTCGACCGCGACGAAGTCTGGCACGATCAACGCGGCCGGGAACTTGCGCCGATCGCCGATGATGATGGCGTCTGACACCAGCGGGCTCGACTTCAACCGCATCTGGATGGGCTGCGGCGCGATATTCTTGCCCCCAGACGTGACAATCAGGTCCTTCTTGCGATCGGTGATGGACAGGTACTCATCCGCATCAAGCCGGCCGATGTCGCCCGTGTGCAGCCACCCGTCGACCAGCACGGCGGCGGTATCGGCCGGCCGGTTGTAATACCCCCGCATGATGTTCGGACCACGCACGAGTATCTCCCCATCGTCGGCAATCCGGATCTCGACGCCCGGGATGGCCCGGCCCACGGTCCCCAGCCGCGGTCGGTCCAGCGGATTGACGGTAATCACAGGCGCGCTCTCGGTCAGACCGTAGCCCTCGATAATCGGCAGTCCGATCGCGTAGAAGAACTCCGCCGTCGTGCGCGCCAGCGGCGCGCTGCCCGACACCATCGCTCTGATGCGTCCGCCGGTCCTCGCCCGCACCTTGCGCAACACCAACGCATCTGCCAGCGGCGCCTGGATCATCGCAAGCAACGAGGGCGTCCGGCCGTCGAACCTGGCCTGGCTGATCGATCGCCCCACGCCCACCGCCCATCCGAACAAGCGCCGCTTCAGCGGCGTGGCCGTGGCCACGCTGTCGAGAACGGCGTGATGGAACTTCTCGAACACGCGCGGCGCGCCGGCCATGACCGTCGGAGCCACGCGAGCGAGATCGCGTGCGACGGTCTGCAGCGATTCCGCAAACACCACCGATGCGCCGGCGAACAGGTAGATATACGTCGCCGTACGCTCGAACGTGTGGCTGAGCGGCAGGAACGACAACGCCACATCGTCGGTGCTCATCTTAAGCACGGCATTAGTGGCGACGACGTTCGACATGATGTTGTCGTGCGTGAGCACGACGCCTTTCGGCGCGCCGGTTGTTCCCGATGTGTAGATGATGGTCGCGATGTCGGAGGGCACGACGCTGCGAGCCTGCGCCTCGTATCGCGCCTCGAGTCCGGGGTCCTGTTGCAGCTGGCGACGTCCGTCCGCCACGACATCAGCCATCGTCAGGATCGCCGGTCCGCCACCGGCCGATTCGTGCACAGGCTCCGGCGCGACGACGACAATCACCAAGTGGAGTCCCGGCAGCGTGGCCGCGACCTCCTGGAGTTTCGCCAACTGCACGGCGTCTGAGACGATGGCCACGCTGGCGCCCGCGTCGTTCAGGATGAAGCGCGTCTGCGTGGCCGAGAGCGTCGGATATACGGGAACCGTGATGGCCCGCGCCGTCAGGATGGCCAGATCGGCCAGACTCCACTCAGGGCGGCTCTCGCACACGATGCCGATGCGATCGCCCGCGCGGACGCCGAGCGCCTGCAACCCGAGGCTGAAGGCGCGGATCTGTTCGAGAATGTCGCGGCTGGACAGCTCAACGAACCGGTCGCCCTCGCACCGGCGTACGTGCGCAGGCCTGTCGTACCGAGCCGCGACATAGAACGGCAGGGCGGCGAGGGTGCGAACGTCGTCGTATGCGCTTGATGGCGCGGTCATGCAGTAGCGTTCTTGCCCGTAAGGTGTTTACCGTAGACCAGTTCGGCGCGCCGGTCAATACCCGGCGCCTTTGTCGACCAGATTCACGAGCGGCTGGCCCGCCAGAAACCTCCGTAAGTTGTCGCTGAACAAATCGGTGGCGGCCTCCCAGTAGTCTCCGCAGAAACCGGCCACGTGGGGCGTCACGAGCACGTTCGGCATCGCCCACAGCGAACTGGCGGGACCAAGCGGCTCGTGCTCGAACACATCGAGCGCCGCACCGGCAATCGTCCCGGATCGCAGAGCCTCGATGAGTGCCGCCTCCTGGACGAGCTTCCCGCGCGCCACGTTGACCAGCCACGCGGTGCGCTTCATCTGGGCAAGCTCTGGCGCGCCAATCAGCCCGCGCGTCTCGGCTGTGAGCGGCGCCGACAAGACGACGACGTCGGATTGCTCAAGCAGGCGCGAAAGGTCCGACGGTGCGAGCGCCTCGGCGACCCCATCCGGCACGGGCCAGTCGGTCTCGCGGCGGGTACCGATCACTTTCATCCCTATCGCGGCACCGATTCGGGCGACCCGGCACCCGATCGCACCCAGGCCGACAATGCCCAACGTCTGTCCATCGAGCGTCGGCAAGCCGGATAGTTCAGTCTGAATCCAGCGCCGCCCATCCTGCGCACGGATCGTCTCTGGAATCCGTCGAAGCGCCGCCAGGATCAGCGCGATGGTGTGCTCCGCGACCGACGCCGCGCTCATGCCGCGCGAATTGGTCATCACGACCTTACTTGCCAGCATGGCGGGAAACAGCATGCTGCCGACGCCCGCGGCCGAGCTGTGGACCCAGCGCAGGCGGTGCGCCACCGCAAAAGCCTGCGGCGTCAGCACGGAGGTGAAGGCGACGTCCGCCTCCGGGATCAGCCGAATCACGTCGGCGTCGGTCTGGGCGTGCAAGAACACGACTTCGGGAAACCTCCGGCGCAGCACGTCGACCTGCGACGCCGGAATCGTCCACACCTCACTCGGGCTGTAGATGGCGACGAGAACCTGCATCTTTATTCCCCGCGCTTCCAAACGCCCGATCGGCCGCCGCGCTTCTCCAACAGCAGGATGTCGCCAATGACGACGGCACGGTCCACGGCTTTCACCATGTCGTAAAGCGTCAGCGCCGCCGCCGCAACCGCGGTCAATGCCTCCATCTCCACGCCGGTCGGCCCCACCGTCTGCACGCGAGCCTCGATCTGGTATCCCGTACGGCGCCGGCGCAACTCCACCTCGCAGTGGCTGATCGCCAGCGGATGGCACAGCGGAATGATTTCGGACGTTTTCTTGGCGGCCATGATGCCGGCCAGCCGCGCGACCCCCAGCGGATCGCCCTTGGCGATCCTGCCCGAGCCGATGAGCCTGAGCGTCGCCGGAGTCATCTTCACGAACCCGCGCGCCAAAGCCTCGCGCACCGTCGCCGGTTTCTGGCTCACATCCACCATGCGGGCGCGCCCGCGGGCGTCCACGTGCGACAGCTTCTTGGTCCGGCGGATCGTCTTCGTGGCCGGCACGTCAGCGCCCCGCCTTCTGTGCCTTCTCGGCATCGATGACAGTCGTGCCCTTCGTGATCCAGTCGGGGGCGACCGCGCCCTTCAAGTAGTGATCGAACCACTGGAGGATGCGCCGGTGGTAGTCAATCTGGTTCGGTTTCTCGCGCGCGCTGTGATTCTCTCCCGCGTAGACCAGCATCACCAGTTGCTTGCCGGCACGCCGCGCGTAGTTGTACATCTCGACGCCCTGCCGGAAGTCGACGGTCCCGTCCTTGTCGCCAAAGAAGATCATCATCGGCGTCTCGAGCTTGTTGATAAACAGCGTGGACGAGTTGCGGATGTAGGCCTGCAGATCAACCCAGTACGGCACGTCCATCCGGGCCTGCCCCGTTTCGAAGTGCTGTGGCTCTGGCAATCCCTGATTCCAGTGGATGGCGCCGTAGAAGCTCAGGAAGTCAGTGATGGGGGCGCCTGCGATCGACGCTGCAAATATGTTGGTCTGCGTCGGTATGAAGCTGGCCTCGTAGCCGCCCCACGAATGACCGACCAGCCCGACGCGCTTCGGATCGACGGCGCCCGTGGCCAGCACGGCCTTGACGGCCGCAGTCACGCAATCGACGGCCGCGAGGCCGGGATCGCGCGGCCGGAACACGATGTCGGGTTGGAGCACGAAGTAGCCGTTGGCCGTGAAGACCGCCGCATTGTAGGGCGAGCGCTCCGACGGGACCGCGTAGCCATGGACACCCTGCGACAGCCGCTCGTAGACGTACACGATCATCGGGTACTTGCGCCCGGGCTCGTAGCCGGCCGGATAGTACAACGCTCCCTGGAGTCGCTCCCCCTTCACGTTCTTGTACTCGACCAGCGACGAACGGCCCCACGCGTACTTCGCCTGGAACGCGTTGGTGGCGGTCACCTGCCTGGCGTCCGCGAGCGTCGGCCCGCCCGCCATGTAGTCGGGCGAGTCGTCGAAGTCCTGGACGACGTAGGCATAGATATCGGCTTTCTTCGCCTTCGCGAGCCGCCCTACGCTCTTGTCGAACCACACTAGCCGTTCGACGGCCGGCACCGCCCCGGCGGAGAGCGCCGCGGTCGGCACGCGCGCGTAGCCGAACTTCTTCGACCAGCGACCATAGAGGCTCACGTACACCGGAGAAGCCGGATCGATGAACTCCTCGTCTCGGTTGAGGCGTACGTATCGGTGCACGACCGAGTCCTCGGCGCCACGCGTCAATCGGACGCCACCTGATCCGTCCGGCGCCACGCGCCAGATGTCGTGCTGGTCATACAGCAGGACCGCCGCATCGTCTTTCAGCCAGCCCCCGACGCCCGACGGCGGTTTCTGCACGCGAACCGGGGTGTCGTAGTCCGGGTCGGTCCAGCTCGTCTTGAGCGCCGCCGTGAGGTTGGTCGCCTTGCCCGACCGGATGTCGTACGTCCAGTACTGGTCGCCCTTGAAATACAGGAGGTAATTGCCGGCCGGGCTGTCGCCCTGGAAGTACCACACGCCTTCAACGACCTTCGTGCGTGCGCCCGTCGTCAGATCGACGAGGTAGACGTCCTGCCTGGTCCGGTCGAACATGTTGTCGAACATGTACGGCTTGCGATCGGTCTCGGTCGCGAATCGATCGCCCTCCACGATCGCGACGCGCTCGTCCTTGTCGGTCCCGATGCGCAGCCACTTCCCGCCGTCGATGTTCCAGAGCGACAGGTAGTTCCGCTCAAGATCGCGGCTCTTGTCCACGCGCTGCATCGGGATGATGCGCTCGTCTTTCGTGTGCCACACGTCCACGGTTGCGGGCTTTACAATCTTCTTCTCCCCGGCTTTCTCTCCGGCTTTGTCGCCGCCTTCTTTCGCCGGTTTGCGATCCCATTCCTGAACGCCGAAGTAGAGCGTCTTGGCGTCCTTCGACCATTGCAGCCGCCGGAACGTCACAATCCGCATATCCTGCGGAAACACCTTGTCGGCAGCCTGATCGTAGGTCCGCGGCGGTTTCTCGCCAGCCGCCGCAAGGCCGCGCCACGCCAGCACGGTGTTGGTGTCTTCCTCGCGAGCGTCATCAGTGCGCGACTTGAACACGGCCAGGTCGTCGCTCTTCGCGCGCCACGTGAGGCCCGTGTAGCTGGCATCGCCCGAGTCGAGCAACCGCAACCCGCCAGTCTGCGGGTCGTAGAGCTGCACGCCATTGCCGGCCTTGCCCTCGGCATCGATCACGAGCGCCAGCAGCCGGCCTTCGTCCTGCCACGTGAACTCCGACACGTTGCCAAATGTCATGACGCCGCCGGTCACGAGGTTTCTCACCAGCAGATCGGCGCCCTTGCGCTTCACACCTTCGGGCAGATAACGCAGCATCGCGAGGTACGGCCCGGCGGGCGCGAACGCGAATCGGGTGATGTCGGACACGACGATGGGCTCGGCCGGAGTGGCGGCGCCGGCATCCAGACGAACCAGGCCCAGCTTGTCGCGAACCGGCTTCTTGTCGTCCTGCATCTTCTCGCGATCGGCCTCGGAGTACCCGATCCGGTACGCCAGCCACTGCGCATCGGCCGAAAATGCGGGCGCGCTCCCTTCGACGGCCGCGTGCCATGGCTTCGCGGGCGTGGCGCCAGAGGCCTGCGGCACGGGGTAGACGTTCAGTTCGCTCGTGCCCTCCACGCGTGTGATGGGCACCGCCATCCACTTCCCGTTATCCGCGAGCACGGCGCCGCCAAGCGTCTCCCACTTGCCGTAGTCCGCGGCCTTTACGGGCGCCAGGGCTGGTGTCGAAGGCGACTGGGTCAGCACCGGAACCGGTCCGACCGCGAGATAGAGAATGACAAGAGCCGCAAGCTGTTTGAGCGCTGTTCGTCCCACGATTCGCCTCCAGGGAGCATCCACCGGCCACGTCCGCCGGCCTACTGTACACCGTCTCGTTTTCGCCTGCGCGGCCCTCCAACCCCAATCGACGTCGAAGGAGTTCTTTCTGCCTCGATGTGAGATCCGTTTTCTCGCCGGGGTCCAGTCCTGCATTCCCGTGTTTGCCGGAATGACGGGCCCCGCGCTCGAATCAACAGTTGCAGTTGAGTGTCATGCTAAGATGCGCCGCATGAGTGTGAAACCGACTAAACAAACCGCCCCCGATGACGGCTTCAAGCCGTTCGTATCCGACAACTCCGACCAGCGGGAGTTCACGGTACGCGCCCTGATTCTCGGCCTGCTCATGTGCGTCATCCTTGGAGCGGCCAACGCCTACCTCGGCCTCCGGGCCGGGATGACCATTGCGGCCACCTACCCGGCGGCCGTCATCGGGATGGCCGTCCTCCGCCTGATGAAGGGCAGCCTCCTTGAAGAGAACTTCGCCCGAACCGTCGGCTCAATCGGTGAGTCGGTGGCGGCAGGCGCCATTTTCACGATGCCGGCGTTCGTCATCCTCGGGTTGTGGAAGTTCGACAAGGCCAACATGTACACCGAGTACCTGACGGCCTCGACCCTGATGGTGCTGGGCGGCATGCTGGGCATCCTGTTTGTCACCATCCTCCGGCGCGTGATGGTCGAGGACAAGGGCCTGCCCTTCCCCGAGTCGGTGGCCGCCGCCGAGATTCACAAGGCCGGCCAGCGCGGGGCAGCCGCGGCCCTGCAGCTGTTCCAGGCGATGGGCGTTGGCGCGATCATCCGGTTGATCTCACGCACCGACGTCGATACCAAGGACGGCCTGGGCATCTTCTTCTCGGGGAACACGTTCGAACTCGCGGTGGGCAAGCTCAAGGAGAGCGTGGTCAAGCTGGGCCTCGGCACGGACGCCAGAGAGATCGCAGCCGGCGGCTTCACCACCATCGCGGCACCGGCCGTCACGCCGGCCTACATGGGCGTCGGCTACATCATCGGCCCCGAACTGGGCGCGCTGAACTTCGCCGGCGGCCTGTTGGCCTGGGGCTTGTTCGTGCCGCTGCTCGTCTTCTTCCTCGGGCCGAGCCTGATTGACAAGTACACGTCGCCCGAGGGCGTCCAGAACTGGAGCGGCCTTGTCGGCCACCTCTACCGCTTCATCGTCCGCCCGATCGCGGTCGGCGGCATGCTGGTGGGCGCTTGCTACACGCTCTTCAAGATGCGGAAGAATCTCATCCTCGGCATCAAGCGCGGCGTGGCGGATGTGAAGAAGTCGGCCGTGGCCGCGGCCGCAACCAAGCGCACGCAGCAGGACCTCTCATTCAAGGTTGTCCTCTTCGGCATCGCACTCGTGTTCCTGCTGATGACGGCGGTCTACTTCTACTTCACGAACATGATTTCGGGCGCGATCTTCGCGGCCATCGTCATGCTCATCACCGGGTTCTTCTTTGCAGCGGTGTCGGGCAATCTGGTCGGCATGATCGGGTCGTCGAACAACCCGATCTCCGGCCTGACCCTCGCCACCACGATTGTCGCGGCGTTGACGATGGTGATCGTGGGCGTGAAGGGCACGGCAGGCGTGGCGGCCGTGCTGGCGGTGGCCGCGGTCGTATGCGTGTCGTCGGCCGTGGCCGGCGAAATGTTGCAGGACCTCAAGGTCGGGCACATCCTGGGCGGCACACCCTGGAAGATGCAGCTGGGCGACATGATTGGCGTCGCGGTGGCCGGCCTCGTGATGTTCTTCCCCATTTACGTGCTGCACAACTCCGAGGTGGCGAGCGGCGGCCTCGGCGGCCGCGTGCTGGCGGCGCCGCAGGCGGGCCTGATGGCGGCGCTCTCACAAGGCATTGTCGGCGGCGACATGCCGTGGCCCCTCGTGATTGTCGGCATCGCCATGGGCATCTCGCTCATCCTGATCAAGGTGCGCAGCCCAATGCTCTTCTCGGTCGGGATGTACCTGCCGCTCGGCACGACGTTCGCCATCTTCATCGGCGGCATGCTCCGCGGCATCGTCGACAAGATGGCCGCCAGGCGCGACTACAACGCGGCGCAGAAGGCGCGCGTCGAGAATGCCGGCGTGTTGGCGGCATCGGGGTTGATCGCGGGCGAAGCGATAATGGGGCTCATCATCGCGGCCGTGGTCTTCTTCAGCACGAACAAGGAGTTCCCGGGTATCCCGGGCCTCGACAATATCGCGGGGCTCCTGGCGATCCCGGTCTTCGCCGTGCTGGCGGTCTACATGATCTTCATACCCCTGCGGAAGGCCGGCACTCCCGACGAGCCCGCACCGCCGACCGCCGTGATGTAGTCGCCGACAGTGGTCCGTTATCTGCTCTGCCGAGGGACGTTGCTCACGCTGTGCGCGGCGTCCCTCGTTGTTTGTGGACTGACACCGGCGGTGGCCACCGAGCAGCCAACAGCGTCGGTACAAGTGGACGCGACACAGCTTGTCGCGCTCATCCGCTACCCGGCGTTCTTCCACAACCGGACGGTCATCGTGCAGGGCACGGTGAAGATCGTCGGGGGCGATACGTGGCTCGAGAGTTCTGCCGACGCTCGTATCCGCCTGCTCCGCCTGACGGGCGCCAATGATGGCAAGCGCATCCAGGTCCGCGGAACCTTCTTCGATGTGGGCCGACTGCCGGCCAACGACCCGCGCCTTGCCCGGTTCGGCCTGGATGCGGTCGTCAGCGGCGGCGGCGGCCGGCGCGAATGGCCACGCCCAGGCGAACGGCTCGTGGTGAGTGTGGAGCGGGCCGCAAACTATACCCCGCCGTCTGGACAGGCCAGCATCCACGCAGTGGTGCTCGATCCCGAGCGGTTTCAGAACGAAGCCGTCATGGTGGTGGGCCAGTTCAGGGGACGAAATCTGGTTGGCGACGAACCCGCCGCGCCGGGCCATGACAGATGGGAGTTCGTGCTCCGCAATGGCACCTCGTCTATCTGGGTGGTCGGGCGGAGACCGCAGGGCCCTGACTTCAACCTTGATCCGGCTGCGCCGAAAGACGTCGGCCGGTGGCTACGCGTGAGCGGAGTCGTGCGGCGGCAGAAGGATCTGGTGTACCTCGAAGCCGACGCCATCGAGCGAGGCGAGAGCGAACCGGAGACCGGGCCGGCTGAACGCGCGGGGCCGCTGCCGGCGTTGCCGCCGCCCGAGATCACCTTCAGCCTGCCAATTGAAGACGAAACCGACGTCTCGCTGAAGACGGTCGTGCGCGTGCAGTTCTCGCGCGTGATGAACGCGGAATCGTTCGTGGGGAAGGTGCAAGCGTCCTACCTCGGGACCGGCCCGGCTGGCGCGGCGCCGGCTCGCGACCCGGACGTGGGCGCGATCTACATGCCCAAGGACCAGGTGCTCGTCATCAGCTTCACCAGGCCGCTCGAGCGCTTCCGCCGCGTGAAGATTGAACTGCTCGATGGCATCTCCACGCCCGACGGCAGCGCGCTCAAGCCCTGGACGCTGACGTTCAGCACCGGCGGCCGGTAGGATTTGCCAATCCCGAATCCCGAATCCCGAACCCCGACTCAGGGAACAATCCGGAACGGCGCGAGCATCTGGATCTTCTGGGTGCCGCGCTCGGTCGTGATCCGGATCACGTAATCGCCCACCGCCAGCGGTGCCAGCGCCAACTCCGACCGCACCCAGCGCACGGCGTCCTTCTCGACCACGGTTGCGCTCACCGGCAGCGCCATCGTCTTGCCGCTGCGATTGACCAGCTCGCCGCTCACCTTGTCGGGCACAAGCGACATAGACATCTGAATGACGATGCGCTCGGTCCGCCGGAAGCGCGGGTCGGTAGTCGGATTCTCGGGTGCGCTCGCCGCGGTTCCCCGCCTGAAGTAGATCGGCTGGCCCAGCATCAGCACATCCGACCGGGCCGGCGACGCCACGTCGAAATGTGCCGTATCCGTGATAGGCAGACCTCCCGTCGTCGGCGTCACGCGCACGCGCACCGCGTAACTGCCGGGGTCGAGCCACACGTCATCGAGGGTCCGTGGAAAGCGCGTGAGGAATCGGCCCGATCCGGCAGAAATCGGCACCGTATATCGAACAACCGTCGAGCCGTCCTTGCCCGTGATCGCGACGTCGGCCTCGCCGCCCTGGCTCCAGTCCTCGCCGGTCTTCGATCGGGTGTCGACCTCCCCCATGATCCACAGTGCGGGTTCGGCACCAGCGGGCTTGGCCTTCGAGGGATCGCCGGCGGGCGCCCACCAGCCCGGACTCACCGACACGCGCAGGGGCGCCTCGCGCGTCGACCCTTCGAGCGTCGCAATCGTCTTGCTGATGGCCGCAGTGGCTTCGTCGACCACCGGCGCAGCCGCTGTCGCCGTCATGGCCGCGGCCTCCTCCTGGGTTGGCGCCTTGTACCCCCGCCGGGCGCGCACTTCCACACCGGGTCGCTTCACGCGCACCTTGATTGCGCGAAACTTGCCGTCGAGTTTCGAGTTGGTCGATGTGTAGCCCAGCAGGTAGTAGGACGACAGATCGGACACGACGCGTTTAAGACCGCTGTCGATGTCGTTGGAGTTGATCACCGCCATGCCATCCGTGTTGTTGGCAATGGTCAGGAGCGTATCGTGCCGGCCCTGGAGCATCGTGAAATCGTCGGAGATTGTGGGCGGAGGATTCGGGCCGATGTCATTGTCGAACACGGGCAAGCCGCGCGGCTCGATCGGATAGAAACTCGCGTTGGCGCGATTGGCTTCGTCCATGATGTCGCGAAAACGCCGGTCATCGTCGATGCCCGAGAGCATTACGCGATCCTGGTCGCAGACCGCGCGGCTTACGCCACCCGGGTTGTACCGATCGACATTGCCAAGCCGTCCATCAGCCCCGACGCCCATGGTGGGCGGGCGGGTGCTGGCCGACATCATGCTCGGGTCTGGGCGGAACAGCCGCCATCCCTCGCTGACCAGCAGAATCGCCTTGCGCTCTTCCCGGATGCCATGAAGATGACGGACGAGATCCACGAGCGCATCAAGCGTGTTCTTCTCGCGGCGGCGCTCGATCATCTCCTGCGCGATCGATGACGTGGCGCCCTCCCCCACCTGCGGCGGATAGCAGTTCATGTACTGCTGTTCCATGGGGTCGTCGGTAAAGCCCTCGCGCCCGCGCTGGCCCCACCACCGGAAGCTGGCGAGCATTTGCGCGATCTTGTCCGTGCGGCGCGTGAACATGATGTCGGATGCCGCCATCTCGGGCGACATCACGGCAATCAGGTCCTCATCGCCCACCAGACGATTGAGCAGGTTCATGAGCGGCCGCGTCACATTGTGCGAGGCCGTCTGGTGGACGTGGTACGTGTCGAGGAACAGCACGAACAACCGGGCGCGCGGATCGGCCGCCATCTGGTTCGCCTCGCGGACGTTCCGCGGCTCAACTCGCGTCGCCGGCACCCCGCTGCTCTGAATCTTAATGTGCTCGAACGCGTCCACCTTCTGCGGAGCGTTGTCTTCGAGCACCTCGAAATCGTCGGCGGTAAGGTCCTCGACCGGCACGCCGCTCTTGGTCGCGAAGACATCGACGCGCACCGCGTTCGCGCCGGTGCGGAATACCGGGCGCTGGGGTTGCTGCCCCTGGGGGGGCTGCTGGCTGTCGGACTGCCGCGCGGTCTGGCTTTCGCCCTGGCCGATGGTTTGCGCGCCGGCCCGCCACTCCACCGCCAGCCCCGCCCCGACGCTGACGACGGCAGCGGCAGTCGCCACGCGCACGAAGCTGCCGATCCAACGACGCCGCGACGCGCGATCAATGGTCATGACACACCCCGATTCAGGCGCATCCCTGCATCATAAGAGAAAAAGCCCGACCCGGGCGTACCGGATCGGGCCTGCTTGACGAAATGGAACCGTACGACGAACGAGCCTACGACGCCCGGGCGCGGACCGCCGGCTTGACCGGCACCTTGGTCGCCTTCGCCTTCTCGAGATTGCGGGCGCGGACAGCGATGCACTTGTTGAGGGCGAAGTCGAGGCGACTTTCAATCGCCGTCGCTACTTCCTGCACCACCTCGGAGACTTCCGTGATGATGAGGAATCGGGCGCGATCGAGCATGCGCTTTTCGCGGAACGAGAGACTCTTCGACTTACTGAGCAGGGAAAGGCTCTTGAGCACGTCAGCCACATCGTAGATGGACCCCGTGCGCATCTTCTCGGAGTTGTCCTTGAAGCGGCCTTTCCAGTTCTGCTGGGCGTCGATCTTCCCATCGCCGAGCAATTTGAACAACCGGTCGACCTCGCCATCGTCGATTGCGCGCCGCAACCCGACGCCGTCCACATTCGCCAGTGGAACGAGCACCGTCGTGTCGTTGGCGGCAATCCGCAGATGATAGAAGCCGCAGGTTGTGCCCAGGATGGTCTTCTCTTCGATCCGTTCGACAATGCCAAGTCCGTGATTCGGGTAGATGACCTTGTCGCCGATTTCGAATGTCACTGGGTTCCCTCACTTCTTAGGAGTAATTGGGTAGGTCAGAGGGCCTGAGGCACCTGCAACAGAGCCATTATACGCCGGTTTCTGCAATCGGACAACGGAAAACACACGAAATACGCCGCGTTTTCGCTGTATGTTTGCTTATACTGCGACCGACCAGTGTGCTGCCGCCCGAACGCCGGGTCAGCGTGAGGCGAGCCCGATTCGCCAACCCTTTGACGCTCAATGAGTTACCTATTCCTGATTACAGAAACTCACAATTACGAGGACGTATTGTGAGTTCCTAAGCATCAGCAGCAGGATGCCTGCATCTGGAGGGAGCGGAATCTCCCTTTCGGGACCGGCAGCCCCCTGACTGTCCAATTTATGGACACTCCGCTGAGCAGTGACGTCCACCACGGCGCCTCGTCATGGACCGGCCTCGCACTGACTGTCCAGTTTCTGGACAGTCCGCTAAGCAGTGACATCCACCCGGCACCCCGTCACAGACCGAGCCAGCCACAGGGTGATGCTCGGATTGGTGACAGTCAGACCGAGGACCGTCAGCAACCGGTCCGGCCCGAGCCACC
Organism: Acidobacteriota bacterium; assembly: GCA_026393675.1. Lineage (NCBI taxonomy): Bacteria > Pseudomonadati > Acidobacteriota > Acidobacteriota bacterium. Next base: position 350,895 of record JAPKZQ010000045.1, read on the forward strand.
CCGAGAGGCGCCCAGCCCGCCGACAGCGGCCTTCCACGCCGACTGGCAGGCGTGCATGAAGTACAGCACGGGTCTTCCGTCGCGATGCCCATCCGGCCGGCCAGCGCCTTGGCCAAATTGAACATCCAATGTTCAATTTGACATGGCCTCGTCAGCCGCGTAGACTTTCCCCATGAAGCGCAGGGCTCTCACGCCGAAATTGCGCAGCCTCGCATCTTCGTTCCCCGCGGTCTATCTCGGCGGACCGCGCCAGTCCGGCAAGACCACCTTGGCGCGTGCCACGTTTCCCTCTCACCCGTACGTGTCCCTTGAGGATCCCGACCAGCGCGAGTTTGCGGCGGCCGATCCTCGCGGGTTCCTGGCCCGATTCCCCGCCGGTGCCGTGCTCGACGAGGTTCAGCGTGCGCCGAAGCTCTTCTCGTACCTGCAGGGCATCATCGACGAAGACAGAAAGCCCGGTCGATTCATCCTGACAGGCTCGCAACAGTTCTTGCTGTTGCGCAGCGTCACCCAGACCCTGGCCGGCCGCGTGGCCATCGTCACCCTTCCGCCGTTCAGTCTGGCTGAACTGACTGAAGTGTCTCAGTTGGACGTGACCCACCTCGATCAAGCGAAGCCCAATCGTGCATTGCCACGGTTCAACCTGGACTGGATTCTGCGCCAGGGCCTCTACCCAGCCGTACACGAAACGGGAGTCGATGCAGCCGATTGGATGGCTTCGTACTATCGCACCTATGTGGAACGCGATGTGCGGGACTTGCTGGCGATTGGCGACATCGAGCTGTTCGGCCGCTTCGTCCGGCTATGCGCCGGCCGGTCAGGACAACTACTGAATCTGTCGTCTCTCGGCTCTGACGCCGGTGTCGCACAGCCGACCGCCCGACGCTGGCTCTCGGTGCTCGTCGCAAGCGGACTCGTGCATCTGCTTCAGCCCCACCATGCGAATTTCTCGAAGCGTCTGATCAAGAGTCCGAAGCTGTACTTCCTGGATTCGGGACTGCTGTGTTACCTGCTCCGGATTACACGCGATGCTGAGGTGGCGACCCATCCGCTCCGCGGAGCCATTTTCGAGACCTTCGTCGTCTCGGAACTCTTCAAGGTGTTTGCTGCCATCGGACAGGAGCCACCTTTGTTCTTCTGGCGCGACAAGACCGGCCACGAGGTCGATCTCGTGATCGATCTCGGCGGCCGCCTGATTCCCGTTGAGATCAAGTCGGGTACGACGATTGCGCGCGACTTCTTCGCGGGACTGGGGTATTGGCTGAGCCTGCCGCGTAACAACGGGAAACGTGGCGTCCTCGTGTACGGCGGCGGCGAGAAGCCCCACGTGCGCGAGGGTCACGTCGTGCGGCCCTGGTTCGCGTGTTCATAGCCGCAGCCCGCATCGTAGGCCCGGGCCAGCGTGTTATACTTTTTGCCTCGTCTGCGACTCCATCCTTCATGTGCCGGAGTGGCGAAACTGGCAGACGCGCGGGACTCAAAATCCCGTGGGGTTCACCCCCCGTGTGGGTTCGATTCCCTCCTCCGGCACCACTCGACTCAGTCGCTCCGCTCCTTCGCTCGTGGCAGGCCATTCGACTGAGTCGAGTGGTGTCCCGAGCGCCCGCTCGACAGCGGTCAAGTCGAGGGGCACCATACGCAGCCTCGCTCATGGCAGGCCCTGTCGCGAGTCGAATGGTGTCCCGAGCGCACGATCGTCAGGAAGCAAGTCGAGGGGCACCCCCCTCGGTTGAGCTACGGCTTGGCAAGCCAGCCGACGAGCGCCTGCGCCGCCGAAGCTCGAAGAGCGAAGGCGCGAAGGCTGTCCCGCCACGGCGGCGGCAGGAGGAGTTCGATCCGGACCGCCGAAACTGGGGCTATACTCTCCCCAGGGAACGGGTAAAATCCATGACTCCGATTCTGGAAGTGGTCCATACAGATCCCGACATCCTCGGCGGCACGCCCGTATTCGTCGGCACGCGGGTCCCGGCCAAGTCGCTCTTCGACTACCTTGAGGCCGGCGACACACTCGATGAATTCCTCCACCAGTTTCCGTCGGTAAAGCGCGAACAGGCAATTGCTGCCATCGAACTTGCGCGCGACACGGTGCTCGCTCGTGCGCGCACTGCTTGACGAGAATCTCCCGCACGATCTGGTGCCGGCGCTGACCGGACACGAAGTTGCGACCATTCAAGGGCTTGGGTGGTCGGGCCTGAAGAACGGTGAACTTCTCCGTCGCGCCGCCGGGCACATCGACGCGTTCATCACGATGGACAGCAACCTCCAGTTTCAGCAACGCCTGGAGGGACTTCCCTTCGGCGTCGTCGTCATCCACGCGCGCTCGAATCGCATGGCAGATCTGCTGCCGATCATCGACTTGGTGTTAGTCGCGCTTGCCGAACTGCTTCCGGGAGCGGTGCGGCACGTCGGCAGCTAGCAGGCGACGTCGGCCGGCGCCGAATTCCACTCGTCGCCCACGTGGTCCCACTCCGTCGCACTTGCTACTGCACCGAGAATCTGATTTCTCGCTTGGCACGCCTGCCGCCGATTGATGCCTCGATGGTGAGCAGATGGGGGCCAGGCTTAAGACGCTTCATTCGCGAAGTCGGTTCGGCACCGCAATCGGCGGGGGCACCGGGAGCGCTGGTGCTCTCCGGTGCCCTGCCCTTTCACTGAACCCGATACCTCCGATAGACTTGCGACGGAATCGTACCGTGTTGTTGAGTCACGGCACGATGATGAAGTACCTATGACCGGAGCTATGCAGGTCGGAATCGGGGTCGGGATCACCCTCGCCATTGCTGTTGGCCTTTGGTGCCTCTCCGAGTTTCAGCATAGGCGGCAACTGAGGCGAACGCGGTCCAGGTTGCAGTCCGAATGGGGACGACCAAGAACTTCGAGCGTGACGGATGGGGTCGGCGTCTACCACTTTCATCGGAACCAACAACCGAGCGATTCGCTGGACGATACGACATGGGCCGATCTGAACCTTGATGCTGTCTTCCGGTTTCTTGACCGGAATGAGAGCGCGCTGGGACGTGAACGCCTGTATCACCGGCTCCGGCGCACCGATGGGAATCTTCGTGATGTCACCGGATTCAGCGCCACCGTAGAACGTTATCGGCTGGACGAGTCAGCCCGGCAGGCGATCCAGATGGCCCTGGCCACCGTCACCGAGAAGCACGATGCCACGGTGTGGGCCCTGGCACTTGATGCGCCGGAGGCGCTACCTTGGTGGATGTTGGTGGCATGTCCCACGTTCGCTATAGGAATGGCCACGGTTCTCGCCGTGACACTCCTGATACCCGCCTATCTCGGTATCACCATTCCAGCTATCCTCATCGGCGTATGGATGCGATCACGCATCGCGTGGCGAATGTATCCGTGGGACGTTCCTTTCCGCAGCGTTAGCCAGATCGTGCGAGCAGCCCGGCGTGTGCCGGAGTGCGAACCGGCATCCGAACCGACAACCGCTCTCCTGGTGAACCGCCTGCCAGCCGTCGCGACTTTGGCGACGCTCGCTGGATTGCTGGGGCGAGACCCCGGCCGAACGGACCTTGCCAGCCTGCTCTGGGAGTATCTCAGCTTCCTGTTCTGTATCGACGGCAACATCCTGATTCTGGGATTGCGCCAACTCCGTCGCTGCCGGCACGAACTCCGAGAGATCGCGGAGACGCTGGGTGACTTGGAAGCCGCTATCAGCGTCGCGTCGGTGAGAGCAGGTGCGGCGGAGTGGACACGGCCGGTGTTTTCGGATTCGACCTGCCCGATCGAGGCATGCGATCTGCGCCACCCGCTCGTAACGCCGTGCGTCCCGAACTCGGTAACGTTGGGACCTCCGGCAGGCGTGATCCTGACGGGCGGGAACATGACCGGCAAGTCCACATTCCTTCGCAGCGTCGGCGTGAACGCCGTGTTGGCGCAGACCGTTGCTACCGTATTCGCGTCCGCCTACCGAACGCCGTGGCTGACGGTACGAACGTGCATCAGTCCTACCGATGATCTTGAAGCTGGCAAGAGCCTGTACCAGCGAGAAGCGGAGACGGTTGTGTCGATTCTCCGCCAGGCGGCGTCTAGCGACGTGATGTTGTGCTTATTCGACGAGCTGTTCCGTGGGACGAATTCTGCCGACCGGATCGGCGCGAGCGCCGCTGTGTACGGTCACTTGGCGGCCAGTGAGAAAGCCGTGCCCCACCACCGCTGTCTTGTGATGGCCGCCACGCACGACCTCGAACTTGTGGCGGTCATAGATGACCGCTTCGCCAGCTACCATTTTGGAGACCGCATTTCAGCGGATCGGTTGGACTTCGACTACCTCCTTCGTCCGGGGATCGCGCCGTCCCGAAACGCTATCGCCCTGTTGCGCCTGCTGGGTGCCCCGCCCGCTCTTGTGGCGGAGGCGCTCCAGACGGCAAGCGCTGTCGCAAGCGGCGGGATTCAGTCGGCTTCGAGCCGCTGACCGGCGGAACACAATGGGCGAACTTGCCATGCGCAGATCATCCGATGCGCCACGGCGTTTGTCGGCGCCGAATCCACTTTCCACAACAGCTGGCCTTCAAGAGCGAGAACGACGCGCAGGCCAACAGCATTGTGGCATTTTTTGTGGCACAAACCTGTGTACGTGAGTGTACTTGGGTTGCCTTCAGTTGCTGATTTGCTCAGCACTTTACCAAGTTCTTGTCGATTCTGGCCTGTTTTGAGTCCTGTGGAAGTCACTCAAAATCCCGTGGGGTTCACCCCCCGTGTGGGTTCGATTCCCTCCTCCGGCACCATTCGACTCGCCTCACGGCCTGATCTCGTCATGCCGCGAAGCTCGCTCATGGCAGGCCCTGTCGCGAGTCGAATGGTGTCCCGAGCGCCCGATCGACAGCAAGTAAGTCGAGGGGCACCCTGAGCACGGCCGACGGACAACACCTCCTTCGGTTGAGCTTCGGCTTGGCAAGCCAGCTGATACCAGCGAAGGCTGTCTCGCCGAAGCGGTGGGAGGATCGATTCGAACCGAACCGCCGCGAAGGCGGACCTCCCGCTCAACCTCATCTCGCGCCTGCTTCTGTTGAGCTGGGGCTGGCAAGCCAGCTGTCATCCGAAGGCTGTCCCGCCGAGGCGGGACGCGGACACACGCCAATCGGCACGCGAGCCGGCCTGCGCCACGCGAAGCGACTGCGGTACAATGGGACAGAGGTAAACAATGGCTCTCAACTACCACGACAGAATCGAGCGGAGTCCACGTGTCGCCGGAGGGGAAGCCGTCGTCAAAGGTACCAGGGTGCCACTCCGCACCGTCCTCGCGAGCCTGGCCGAGGGCGCGACTGTTGACGAGATCCTGAAGGACTTTCCGACGCTCACAGAGCAGGACGTCCGTGCGGCTATCGCCTTCGCTGCCGCGTCTGCGCAAGAGGATCTGCCCGTCGCCGAGGCCCACGTGCGATGAGGATCAAGCTTGACGAGAATCTGCCCACTCGACTCGTTTCGGTGCTTGCTGAACTGGGGCACGACATCGACACCGTGCCAGCTGAACGCATCGCCGGGAGAAACGACGCCGTCGTGTGGCAAGCCGCCCAAGCAGGCCAACGTTTTCTCGTCACCCAGGATCTGGACTTCTCTGACATCCGGAAGTACACACCGGGCACGCCTCCGCATAGTCGCACGGCGTATAGATTCCGCTGTAGTACAGCAACGCAAGATAATGTTGTGCTTCCACGTCGCCCCGCTCTGCATCCGCGCGGCGTTCCGCCATTACCTTCATGCAAAACTTCTTGGACTTCCCCGTTCCTAATCCCTGGTCGGTCGACTGCGGTAGAATGCGCTCGCCCCCTTCTGTCGCCCTGAACACTCATCCAGCGAATTGGCAGGGCCTCTATGTCTCCTGTCCCATTCTTGAAACGAGTTCGCCACTTTCCGACGCGTGCTGCTCTCCTGGCAACGGGCGCATTTGGGTTGGTATTCCTGAGCGATGTGCCAAGCACGTCGGCGCAGACGGCGCAGCAACCGAAGCCCGCCGTCGTCGCGAAACCCAGCACGCAGGAAGACCAGGCAGTCAAGGAGTTGCGCCACAAGGCCGAACTGGGGGACGCCGAGGCACAGAACAATCTGGGCTTTAGATACTACAACGGCGTAGGTGTGCCTCAGGACTACGGGCAGGCTGTGGCATGGTTCCGCAGGGCGGCCGAGCAGGGAGACGCGACGGCGCAGTTCGCCCTGGGCGTAATGTGCGAGGCTGGTCAAGGCGTGCCGAAAAACGACGCACAGGCGGTGGCGTGGTACCGCAAGGCTGCCGCGCAGGGAGACGCGGGGGCGCAGGTCAGCTTGGGCTTCTTGT